>JAZNPV010000043.1:0-3067 GCA_045589835.1 Faecousia sp. | reverse complement strand
TATTTTACTGCAATTGCTTCAATTTCGCACAGAACACCCTTAGGAAGGGTTTTTACAGCCACGCAGCTGCGGGCAGGCTTGGAGATGAAGTACTTGGAGTAAACTTCGTTGAAAGCTGCGAAATCACCCATATCAGCCAAGAAGCATGTGGTCTTGAATACCTTTTCAAAACCTATACCCGCTGCTTCCAAAATGGCTCCCACGTTCTTGCAACTCTGCTCAGCCTGCGCTGTGATGCCTTCCGGAGTAGAACCATCCGCAGGATTTACAGGAATCTGACCGGAGGTATAGACGAACCCGTTGACTTCGAATGCCTGAGAATAGGGGCCAATTGCTGCCGGAGCATTTTCGGTGTATATGATCTTCATGAATGATTCCTCCAATTATTATGCCTGATCTTTCAGTTTCAGGTACAGTTTCTTGCAGTTCATAACGCTTACCGCAATGGCAAACACCGTAATCGCAAGGATGATGATTACAGACAAGGATTCCGGGATCTTAATACCTACAACTTTCAGCAGCATGATCGGCAGATACAATGCAAGCAGACCATACTCAACGGTATAGTGCTTTTTTAGCCCAGCATCGCAGTCCAATTTGAAAATCTTTTTACTCAGGATAAAGCAGATCACACCGCCATGCATGCCAAAGAGCGCAAGAGCAAACAGCAACATATTTTCCTTTGCACTGATAAACTGCATAGCGCAGATAAAACCAAAGGCAAGAAGAATTCCAAGTGCAAACATCAGGAACTTTCCCTGCGCTTTTTTATTTTGCAGACCCATTTCTAATACTCCTTTCACAGATGATCCTTCTCTCTGTAAGAATGAACCCGGAACCGGTGGGCTCAATCCGGTTCCGGGCCATTACGATAAAAGAAGAGAGAGGAGAATTCTATGCCCGTTTGATGTAAGTTTAGATTGCTACTTCAGAAGCGATTTCCTTCTCAACAGCGACCTTTCTTTCAGCCAGCTTGTCAACATCGACTGCTTTGATCTTGACGCGGATCCAGCAGTAGACAAACAGAGCGATGGTGATACCGATGATCATCAGAACTTCGGTCAGGCCGTCCAGGCTGCGCAGGGAGTTGAACATAACGAATAGGTTGCAGAAGCAGCACAGGAGCATCATAAAGATATAAACAGGATAAGGCATATGGAAAATGCTCTTCTTCCAATGCTCGGGGTACTTCTTGGGGAATTTCATGACTATGATGTTGCAGTACAGCTGCAGGAACATGGAGGGAACCAGGATCATGGAGACGATGTCCTGAATGTCGAAACCAAAGATGATGGGAATCAGGGAGAAAACATAGAATGCGCCCTGAATGACCCAGGGATAACCGTTCTTATCAACCTTGGTGCATGCCTTGGGCAGCCAGCCGTCACGGGCAATGGCAAGCAGGGGGTAACGCAGCATAGCAACACCAGCCAGCAGGGAGGTTGCAAATGCACAGAAAACACCAACGATGATGAACAGATAATGCAGAGGCAGAGGGAAGATTTCCTTAGAGACAACAGCCAGGCTCTGGCCCATAACCTGTTCGACGGGCAGAACACCACCGGCAACAATAGCCATCAGGAAGTAGATGACGGCCAGCGCAGCGTTGGACAGGATCAGGCTGAGGGGGATGGTCTTAGTGGGATTCTTGGTGACAGCTGCCATTGCAATAGCACCGTTACCACCACTGACAGTTGCAGACATCAAGCTACAAGCGACCAGGAACATGAAGGGACCCTTGGAGAACATGCCGGGGGCGGTAAAGAAATCGGAGCGGACCTTGGGCAGACCGAAAGCCAGGAAGAAACCGATAGAGATCAGCAGAACCACGACCATGGTGCTCTGCATTCTTGCGATGAACTTGGTGCCCTTGATGGTTGCAAGGAATGCCAGGGTGATGATCAGAACACCGATGGGCTTGGTGTACGGCAGAATGCCGGGAACAAATTCACCGAAATACTCCACCATACCGGTACCGTACTGAGAGAACATCAGGCCGACAAACAGAACCGTCAAACCCGAAACACCCGTAAAGACCGGGGGCAGGATCAAGCTTTGCTGAGAGTAGACGCCGCCACGCAGAGAGAACATGGAGGACATCACATAGCTGAACATATTGGAGCCGAACATTGCAACGACTGCTGCCAGAACCGCATAGCATGCGGAACGACCGGTCAGAATCAGTGCAACACCCAGCAGGAGGAAGATGCCGGAGCCGATCTGTCCTCCAATGCCTATTGAGAAGCAATCAAATAGGCCTAATTTTTTCTGATTTTCATCTGCGGAACCGTGGGGATGACCATGACCATGGCCGTGGCCTTGTCCGTGAGTAGGATGCTTCTGCTCTTCCATTTTTCTCTTTCCTTTCTATTGTGTATTATTGAAACTGAGCGGCGATACGCTCAAAAGCTTCCTGAATCAATGCTCTGCGGGTGGACAGGCAGATCCGTTCAAAACCGTCACCCAGATCCGGATCAAACATCTTGCCACCCTCCAGCAACACGTTTGCATCCACATAAATACGCTTGTGGATTTCTTCTGCGGACAGTCCGTAATCCCGGAAATCCATCCAGAAGATGTAGGTGCCCTCGGGACGGACGCACTTCATCTTGGGCAGATTCTTCTTGCAGAAATCCAGAACCCAGTCGAAGGTTCCGTCAATGTAATCACGGAGCTGATCCAGCCATTCATCACCACCGTTGTATGCGCCGATGATGGCAGCAACCGTTACGGGGGAGGGCATCTTCATACCCAGGCGGAATGCAACCTTCCGCTTCATTTCCGGATCCGTGACGATCACGTTGGATGCCTCCAGACCGGCAACGTTAAAGGACTTGTTGACACCGGTACAGGTCATAATGCCCTTTCCGCCGGTGACCTTTGCAATGGGATGGAAAGGCACGTCCTTACGGGTCAGATCTGCGTGGATCTCATCGGAAATGATGGTGACTCCGTGCTTCCGGCAGATCTCATACATCCGCATCAGCTCTTCGTCGGTCCAGACACGTCCGGTAGGATTGTGGGGATGGCACAGCAGGAAAACCTTCGTGGTTTCCAGCGCAGCCTT
>JAZNPV010000042.1:0-5357 GCA_045589835.1 Faecousia sp. | reverse complement strand
GCCGGCACCGGCATCCGCTGCAACGCCATTGCCCCCGGCTTTCTGGTATCCAATCAGAACCGGGCACTGCTGTTCAACGAGGACGGCACGCCTACAGCCCGCAGCGCCAAGATTCTGAATGGCACTCCCATGGGCCGGTTTGTGGATTCGGCTGAGCTGCTGGGCGGTCTGTTCTTCCTGACCGACGACAAGGCTGCCTCTGCCATTACCGGCGTGGTGCTGCCCATCGATTGCGGCTTTGCCGCCTACTCCGGCGTGTAATATGCAATATCAAAAAGCAGGACTGCTACAGCAGTCCTGCTTTTTATATTTATGCCAATCCGCATTTTTTCTTCCAGCCGCCACGGAACCATCGCCAGCTGAAGCAAGCAGAGCGGATACACCAGTCAACCACCATGGCAACCCAGACACCGGTCGCACCCATCCCCATATTAACACACAGCATCTGTGCCAGCCCCAATCGAAACACCAGCATGGAGATGATGCTGACCCACATAGGAAAGGCACTGTCACCGGTAGCCCGCAGGCAGCTCGGTATCAGAAAGCTCAGCGGATATATAAAAATCGAAGGTACCAGGAATATTCCCATCAGCTTCGCGGTCAAGTCTACCGTTTCCGGTGCCAGCGAATCATATAAGCCGATAAACTGATACCGCAGCAAGATCAGCAGCACCGCAGCGATTCCGTTAAATATATAGCACCAGCTCATCATTTTTTTGAAATTCTCATAAACTTGCGCCTCATCTCTGGCCCCCACGCACTGGCCGATCACAGTCACCGCCGAGTTTATCAACGTGGCCGGTATCATAACAACAATTGAGGTCAACGTATTGGCTGTGGAGTTTGCCGCGATCTGATAAGTACCAAAACCGGAGATCATGCTGAGTGTAAGCACACGTCCCATTTGAAACAAACCGTTTTCAAATCCGGAAGGAATACCGATCCGGGCAACACGTTTCATGACCTTGGGATCCAGCCGGAATATATCCTGCAGATTGGGCCGCAAAGGCTGATTTTTGGACATAAGCGCCGCCATGATTACAGCCATACCTACTATCCGGGAAAGCAATGTAGGGATTGCCACACCCTCTACACCCATTTTCAGGCCATAAATGCAGACCGCATTGCCGGCAACATTTACCAGATTGGTCACCAAACTTGCATACAGTGACACCTTACTGTTGCCGTTGCACCGGAAAATCGCCGCACCTGCCCCCCGCAGGGCCATAAACGGAAAGGACAGTGAACTGTAAGCAAAATATGTGACCGCCGCATCCATCACATCCGGCTCAATATTACCAAACAACAGCCCCAGCATTTTCCGGGAAAACAGAAGGCAAAATATCATCACGAAAAGGCTGACTGTACCAGTCATGGTAATCAGCTGTCCTGCGGAATGACGGGCAGCTTCCTTTTTACCCGCTCCCAAAAAGTGGCTGGTAACTACCGCGCCGCCTGTGGTAAGCGCAGCATATACATATACCAGAACATTGCTGATATTGCCCACCAGCGCCACGCCGGAGATGGCAGCCTCACCAACAGAAGAAACCATCACGCCGTCCACCATGCCCACCAGCACACCAAGGGCTGTTTCCAGGAACAACGGAATCATCAGTTTTGCCAGTGCTTTGTTGCTAAACATCTGTTGTCGCGGTAAGTCCATAACCTCACCCTCCGCAGTCTGTGTTTTGCCACGAGTATATCCACAACCCTCCCAAGAGTCAATAGCAATACCGCACAAAAGCCAACTTTTTTCATTGCACTTTTGCAGCATTATGCACAATGTCTTTCACTGAAAGAGCATACGCCGAAATGCTTCACCACACATGGTCATTTCACTACCGATGGAAAAACCGGCTGCAAATCTGCAGCCGGTCAAGCTTTATGTATTCAGTAATTCCGCCAGTCGGGCAATAAAGACCTTATTACTTGGGCAGGATGCGTTATCTTCAATGGCATTAGGAAAGTACTTGGCCCACACGGTCTTATCCCGCACCTTCCACGCAGCTTCAATGGCATTGCGAATGGTTTTCTCCACAGCCCGCCCATCCGAACAGCCGCACAGTTTTGCGATCTGCGGATACAACTCGATAGACAGCTTCTGCTTGGGATTCCGGGCAAACAGCGGGATCCCGGTACACAGCAGCCCAAAGCCATCCATATGGGGCATAAACTGCATGGCGTACAGATGGTTAGCTGTTTTTGTCCGGTCATCCTGTGTTTCTTGCCTCTGCTGCAGCATATCCATCAGCCGCAGCCGCACTGCATTAACTGAAGGCATCCGCAACACATAGCCTGCTCCCAAATTCACAGCGGCCTGTTCTGCGTACGGGTTGGAATACAGGCTCAGCACCAGAACCACAGGCGGAAGCCGAACAGCCTCCTGCAGCACAGTCAGACCATCCTTAAATGGAAGCGAAAGATTGAGAATCAGCGCGTCAGGCTGAAAGGATAATAAATCCTCCAGCGCTGCTTCCCCATCCGTACAGATCTTGATTTCAAACAGCCCCTGCAGCGCCTGTTCCAACGCCGCAGCATATATTTCCGAATTTTCCACAATAAGCAGCCGCGGCATTCCAATCCCCCTTCGACAAATTTTTTATACAATACCACAACCGCCGCACAATGGCAAGAATACTGCCCCCAATACTTTTCGAATTATTTCGAACCAGTCCAGTCAGCACTTCACAAACGCTACAGACTGTGCCCACTGCACGAAGGACTGGGCATACTTATCAATATTCTTCTCCAATGTGGCAAACTGCACCAACCAATAGGCATCCTGAGACTGATATACCACAGAGAAATAATACCAATCTTCACCGGTTTCCGGATTGGAAGACAAATACTCAAAATATGTCAATCCTTCCAGACTTTGCATAACAATGGATTTATCAAACTGATTTAGATCCAGCAGCATCTGTCCATACGCTTCAACTGTCATACCCTCCAGTTCAGGGACCTCAGCAGCCGTTTCTTTGATCACAAAAACCGCAACCTCTTCCGTACCGTAGCAGGCATACATATTCTGCTGCTCCACCTTCTGAAAACCGCTATGGAGGGTGATCTGCATTTCATCCGTCCCAAAGGTCTCAGGCACCTGCAGCAAAAAGGGCAGCTTTCCCAACACCACACCGACCACCAGTCCCACAAGACAGGATGCGATCAGTATAACAAGGCCCTTTCGGAAGCCCTTTTTTCTATTTTGCTTCACATCATCCCCATGCTCTCCGTCAAAGCGGAATGCATTGCCGCTGGCAGGATTGTACCGGTTTTTACCGGTCAGTACAACATCTTCTGTCCCTTCCGGGATGGTACAATAGTCATTACAGTAATTCCTGCTGCTCTTTCCCGCGATCACGTACACCTTTACCTCACGCTCTGTGATGGAAAAGGTTTTTTTCTCTCCGTTTTTCAATTCGCCGATCTTGCGGCATAAAACGCCGTTAATGTCCAGTTCCCCTGCCTCTGGATCTTCCACGTAGACTTTCATCTTTGCCAGACAGCCTACAAAGCTTTTTACCCGACAGAGCGTTAAGTTTCGCATGGTCAGCACCTCTTTTTTTGTTATTATAAAATTTTATCACAAACTGTAGCCGCATGCAACACTTTTTTACTTCATGCAAGCCCACCGTTGCTTTTGGCAGGTTACCATGATAAAATAAGAAAAAAATATCGGAGGTTTTTATATGTACCTAAATTTTTCCTATTATACCCCCACAAAAGTTGTCTTTGGTAAGAATGCGGAAGCAGGCATCGGTCGTCTTGTGCAGGCGCAGAACTGCAAAAAGGTGCTGATCCATTATGGCGGAAGCAGCGCTGTCCGTTCCGGTCTTCTGGCGCGGATTGAAGCATCCCTGCAAGAGGCCGGAATTCGCTATGTAACGCTGGGCGGTGTGGTTCCCAATCCCCGACTGTCTCTGGTGTATAAAGGAATTGAACTGTGCAAGGCTGAGGGCGTTGACTTTATTCTGGCTGTTGGCGGCGGCAGCGTCATCGACTCATCCAAAGCCATTGCCTACGGTGTGGCAAATCCCGGCAATGTCTGGGACTTTTACGAGCATAAGCGGAATGCAACCGCCTGTCTGCCGGTGGGTGTCGTTCTGACCATCGCCGCCGCAGGCAGTGAAATGAGCAACGGCAGCGTCATTACAAACGAAGAAGGCTGGCTTAAGCGGGCCTACGACTCCAATCTGGCACGGCCCAAATTTGCCGTCATGAATCCGGAGCTGACCATGACTCTGCCTGCTTATCAGACCGCCAGCGGTGCTGTGGATATTATGATGCACACAATGGAGCGGTACTTTAATCTCAGCCCCAATATGGAACTGACTGACACCATCAGTGAAGGTCTGCTGCGCACCGTAATGAAATATGCAAAGATTTTGATACAGGAGCCTGACAACTACGAAGCCCGGGCAGAAATCATGTGGGCAGGCAGTCTGGCACACAATGGTCTTACAGGCTGCGGCACCGGCGGTGGCGACTGGAGCTGCCATAATATGGAGCATGAAGTGGGCGGCCTGTTTGATGTGGCCCACGGTGCCGGCCTGGCAGCCCTCTGGGGCAGCTGGGCAAGATATGTTTACTGGGCTGCACCACACCGGTTTGAAAAATTTGCTGTTAATGTGATGGGCGTGCAACCGGGACAGGATCAGCAGGAAACCATTCTGCAAGGTATCCGGGCCATGGAAGACTTCTACCGCTCCATCGGTATGCCTGCCAGTCTGACTGAGTTGGGTGTTTCCCCTACCGATGAGCAGATCACCCATATGGCGCAAAGCTGCGCCGAAGCCTGCGGCGGCACCTGCGGCTGCGTTGTGGCACTGCATCCGGAAGATATGGTAAAGATCTACCGGATGGCAAGGTAAGCCTGCCGAAACGCATTCATTATAACCTCCGACTGTTAAAGCTGTAAGATAAAGGCAGGGAGCCAAAACGGCTCCCTGTTTCTAATGATTCTGGCGCAGCATAAAAAAGAACCAACACCCAAAGGCGGGGCTTCATAAGACAGTATCCGCTTCAAAAGCTATCTTTTTATCCAATACTGCAAAAAATCGCTATGGTAGGCGTCAGCCTTACCATAGCGTTTTTTCTTGTCTTGGCGTAAAAATCTTTCCTTTTGAAGTGCTTCGCAGTTTGCCCCTTGGATTTTTTCCTTTAACAAAGAATATCCACGCAGAAATACTTTGTGTATTTTAAGGGGGTATTCTGAAGTTACAGGGAAAAAGGCTGGGGCAAAACCGGATAATTTTTTATGAAACCCCGCCTAAATAAGCCGGGATATTTTTTACCGTTTTCCATATGCCAAGGATTTCTGCAAATACTGTTCCCAGGGGTAGGTGTCCACGCTTTTC
>JAZNPV010000041.1:0-2689 GCA_045589835.1 Faecousia sp. | reverse complement strand
AACGGCGTGATCATCTACCTCACCACCTCGCCGGATTTCGCACTGCAAGGATATTCGGTTAAGGCGGCCTCCTATCTGCTCAAGCCTGTGCAAGAGGATGAACTGTTTCGCGCGCTGGATGACGCATTCAAAGCGATCACGAACCGCCGCGAACAGAGCATTATGGTAAAGACCGCAGACGGTATGAGCCGGCTGCTTTTGGATCACATCCTCTATGTGGAACAGGCGGAGCGTGCGCCCCGTTATTATATGAAAGATGGAAGCTGTGTAGTAGGTGTTACCATACAGACCTCTTTTCAGGATACGATACGGCCGCTTTTAGCGGATAAACGTTTTTATCTCTGCGGCGCGAGCTTCGTGCTGAATCTCCACTGCATCAAAAGCATCAACAAAGCGGATGTCCTCTTTGCCGGAGGACAGCAGACAACTGTGCCGAGAAGAGCCGCCGCCGAGCTAAATACGGCGTGGATACACTACTGGCTGGAGGGAGGGCATCAACTGTGACTTTACTGGATTGGTCAACTGTGTGGTCATTGATCCACGTATTTGTGCTGAACGCACTTTTATATGAGCCCCGCCTGCCAAAGAAAAAGGCTCTGATCCTTACCATTGCTCTGATGGGGCCGCTGGCCGCTTACAACGCATGGTTTTTCGTGCACTTCGGCAACGAACTGGCGGGACAGTTGGTACTGTTTAACTGCACCATCCCCAGCCTCATTTTCTTTATGCTTATGGCAAAGCACCGCAACGGACGGCTGCTGTTCACCTTCTGCCTGTCGGACACGATCTCTCTGGAGATCATCTGCATCACCCGCCTGATCGACGATGCCATTGGACTGCCCGATTTCTGGGTGCTGTTTATTCTGCGGCTAATCGTCTGGCCGGTGCTGGAGTTCGTAGTTATCAAATGGCTTCGTAAGCCCTATCTCGTCCTTCAGAATGCAGTGCAGAAAGGCTGGGGCGGGTTCGCCGCCATCACACTGCTGTTTTATGTGATCCTGGTGGTCATGTCCAGCTATCCCACTGTCATTCAGAACCGTTTGGAGGAGTTGCCTGCTCTGCTGCTGGTCATGGCTCTGATGCCGCTGATCTACTGGAATATCCTGACAACATTGTTCCGGCAGCAGGAACTCCACGAAACAAAGCAGAAGGAACAGCTTTTACAGGTGCAAACTGCAATGCTGAAGCAGCGTATTGAACAAACCTTGGAAGCGGAAAATCAAATCTCTATCCATCGCCATGACCTGCACCATCAGTTGCAAGTCATCAAGACGATGCTGGAGAGCGGCGAGATCCATGAGGCGCAGGATTATATTGAGGCATCGCAGGAAACGCTGAACGGTACGAAAAGCAGACATTGGTGCCTGCATCCGGTATTGGATGCCGTATTTTCCGCCTATTTCCAGCAGGCAGATTCGAAAGGGATCAAAGTCGAGGCAGACATAGACATTCCTGCCGATATTCCGGTCAATGCTGTTGAACTGTCCACGGTCTTTGCCAATGCACTGGAAAATGCGATCCATGCGGTCAGCGATCTCCCGCAGGAGCACCGGGTGATCCGCTGCCGATGCATCTGGCAGCCGCAGCTTATGTTCTATGTCTCCAATCCATACGCCGGCGAGGTGCGGTTTGACGAAAATGACTGTCCCGTTGCGGAAAGCACGATGCACGGCATCGGTACACGCTCCATCGCCGCCTACTGTGAAAAGTACGGCGCGGTCTGCCGATACAGCGCGGAGGACGGGTGGTTTAGCATCAAAATTGCGCAAACGATATGGACGGAGTAAAACCAATATATTTTTCGACGGCGCACCGGAATGGTGCGCCGTTGTTTCTTATGGTGTATCTGGCTTTTCCAGCCGCGCAAGATTTGTAACGGAAATCAATCCTCTGGCTTCCCGCTTTCGGGCATACTCCACGATCTGACCGGAGCCGCCGAGGTAATGCCATGCGTAGGTGATCAGATAGTCGCAGTCGTTGACGCCGAAGGCGTCCAGCGCGTGCTCTTTTGATGTAGAGAAAAAGATGATGCGGCTTTTATCGCCCTGCTCACGAAGCCACCGGGCAAGGTCGATGCCGTTTAAGCGCTCCATATAGATGTTGAGAAACACGAGGTCGTATTCCGCAATACGCGCCAGCACCGCAAGAATGGCCTGGGCCTCGGAGTATGCGTCAATTTCAACGCGCAGACTTTTCTCCCGCGCATAACGTTCGATATGGTTCTTCAGCGTGTTTGCTTCTGTGGTCAGATCATCACAAATGGCAAATTTCAGCACAGCGGACGGCCTCCTTTCGGCGTGGAATACCTTTAGAAGAATTATAGCATGATTGTTGGCGTATTTCTGCAAGTTTCAATCGCTGACGTTGATGCACGAATCACAAAAACCATCCTCGGACAAAATATACACACAAAAACAGACACGAGTCATCATTTCTGATAACTCGTGTCTATTTCGTTCCGTACCGATTGCCCTCGGTTCACATTGTTTCCCTATGCGACCGTGGACTACGGCGGAGGTTTCTTATTCGGAGAGTTCCAGTCTCTGACGTTCTATCTCGTCCCACTCTTCCATGAGTTCAAGGAGGGACTGTTCCTTTTCTTCAATCTCGGCTGCAAGCTCCTCAAGTTTTACATAGTCGCTCGAATACTCGGGACTGAACTGGTCGGCCTTTTTCTGCTCTATAACGG
>JAZNPV010000040.1:0-27121 GCA_045589835.1 Faecousia sp. | reverse complement strand
AAATACACAAAGTATTTCTGCGTGGATATTCTTTGTTAAAGGAAAAAATCCAAGGGGCAAAACTGCGAAGCACTTCAAAAGGAAAGATTTTTACGCCAAGACAAGAAAAAACGCTATGGTAAGGCTGACGCCTACCATAGCGATTTTTGCAGTATTTGGATAAAAAGATAGCTTTTGAAGCGGATACTGTCTTATGAAGCCCCGCCTTTCTCTATCCTTTTTGTTGTGGGTCTATCCTTCTTCGACATTTTCGCTGCCGCCGACCCCGGGGGAACTAGTCTCCGGGGGTGCGGTCGTTACGGGAGGTGCGGTGGTCTCCGGCGGCAATGTGGTTACGGGAGGTACAGTGGTTTCAGGCGGTGCAGTCGTTTCAGGAGGAGCTGTGGTTTCAGGGGGCAGCGTTACCTCAGGAGGATCGGTAGGATTGGGAGGCAGCGTCTCACCGGGCAGCAGAATCTTACAGATCACCTGATCGCGTTTTGCGTAGATGTTGGTGGCTTCCAGTGTTTTGGAGATCCGTCTGCCGGTTTCCTTATCGTATTTCAGCCGATAGGTTTCGACTTTATAACCGGTGTAGGGTGAAACGACCTGATCTCCGTCTTTGAAGCCCTCATCATTATCGGGAGCAAAGCCCTTATACACCACTTCATAGGGCGTTGTTTCGAGAATTTCGTACTCCATCCGTACATAATAGTCTTTGGTATCTGTGCCTACGAGCTTCACAGTAACATTACCGTAGCTGGAAGTTGCTTCAATACGGATGGGGTAGTCGGAAGAATTCCGGAACCGGAACTCCGGACCGCCCCAGGAGACGGTAGCGTCCATACCGTAGGGAACATAGGTGGAGATATAGCCGTGGTTATACCGAGTCACGATCTCCATATCAGAAAGCAGAGCGCAGTAGTAAATAGTAGAGGATACCTGACAGATGCCGCCGCCTAGATCCTGAACGGTGTCGCCGTTGATATAGGTAGCGGCTTCCTGATAGCCTTTTTCCTTGGTGCGTTCACCAAGCGTCTGGTTGTAATCAAATACTTCTCCGGGAAGAAGCACTGTGCCGTTAACAGCTTCACAAGCCAGCTTCAAATTGGTGTTTCGTGCGGTGGAACTGCCGTTATACGCGGTATATTGGGCAAGCGTATCCTTAAACAGGATTGCTTCCAGAGTTTCCTTGCGGGTTTGCGGTTCCACACGGGTAAGAGGAATCTCAAAACTCTGTCCGAATTCGGCTGTAGCAACAAACTGTTTGCAGCGGTTCAGATCAAAGGTATAGCCGTAGGAATGGGGAGAAACGACGAAGGTTTTTGGATCCATGACAGCGTCAACAGGCAGAATATTCACCTCTGCAAAGATCGCGTCCATGTCCGGGGGGGTAGGATTGGCGATGCTGCAGTTGTATTCTACCCGGAAGGTCTGTTCCTTGTAGGCTGTGATGACCTGTTGCAGCAGTTCATCCAGGTCCAGATCGTAGCCGGGCGTGCCCATGGTGATTACCAGCGTTTGCGGCTGTTCATTTTCCGCAGGATCTTCGGTTAAAACAGGGCGATCACCCTTCAGTTCATAACTGCTCTGTACCAGAATGGTGCTGTAATTGGAGGCAAGCTTCATAAGCTCAGCGCGGACTGCCTCCGTATCCAGTATCATGTAGGCGGTGAAATCCATGGAGATCCCGACGTTTTCCGCTTGCTTACGCTCGTTTCTGCGCTGCATAAATGAACCGGTGCGGCCATAGCTGTACGCCGCTTCTGCGGCAGCTTGGGCATCCAGAGAGAGTCCTGCGGTGTCAGCAGACAGCGTAGTAGAGTGTTCCAGCAAACGAATCTGCATGGATGACTGGCCGTAAATGCTGTCAAATGCCTGATTCATTGCGGCGATGGCTTCGTCCTTTGTCATACCGCCGATATTAACATCCAGAATAGAAACATTCTGCAGTATTTTGTCCCGTTCAATGCCACCGCCGAAAGCCAGATACCCTAAGATCACACCGGAAATAAGCAGTACTGCAGACAGGCAGATGACAATGACGGAAAGGACCCGGGATTTGCTGCTTTTTTTTGTATTCTTCGCGTACTTTCCACCCGCAGCCTTGTGGTATGCACGCTCCAGTTCCAGTTCTTCGTTCTGTGCCTGTGTGCGCTTTGTACTCTTTTTTGCAGCTGTATTTTTTGCAGTTTTATTTGTTTGCGCTTTGCTGCGCTTAGTTGGTTTTTGAGGCATGGAGCTCAACTCCTTCGGTTTGCTGGATTGCTGTTATTGTAGCATAAATTACCGTAAAAGCAAGTTACAAAGTGTTTACGTTTTATATTTCTGAAACCGGGAGATAAAGGCTTTTGACTGCTTCAGGCTGTCGATGCCTGCGGCCAGACGCAGCCGCAAAGTGGGGACTTTGGCAGATGCAATGAATTGAACCCTTGCCTTATAATCACTGTCTGCGCAAAGGGCACTTACGGCCTCAAAGTCCAGGTTCGTCAAGGTGAACAGCACGTCACTGGCTTTTTGACGGATATCGCTGATGCCGGCTTTTCTGGCATTGGCACGTAAAAGTGCTATCTCGATCAGATTCAGAACACCCTTGGGCGGTTCGCCGTAGCGGTCGATGATCTCGTCAAGCAGGTCGTCTGCATCCTCCTGAGCGCGGATGGCGGCCATGCGGCGATATAGATCCATTCGTTCTTCACCTCGGGAAACATAATCCTTATCCACATTTGCTGTCACATTCAGGTCTGCGGTGCAGTCCGGCTCCTTAGGCTTTTCACCACGCTCTTCCAGAACCGCTTCATCCAGCAGCTTCAAATACATATCGTAGCCTACCGACATCATATGACCGGATTGCTCCGCACCCAGCAAATTGCCTGCACCGCGGATCTCCAGATCCCGCATGGCGATCTTAAAGCCGGAACCGAACTCTGCAAAATCCCGGATGGCAGAAAGCCGCTTTTCGGCAACTTCTGTCAGGGACTTATCCGGTTTATAGGTGAAATAGGCATAGGCGTGGCGGGTGGAGCGGCCTACCCGGCCCCGAAGCTGGTGAAGCTGACTCAGACCAAAGCGGTCAGCATTCTCGATGATAAGGGTGTTGGCGTTGGGGATGTCCAGACCGGTTTCGATAATGGTCGTACATACGAGTACCTGAATCTGGCCGTCTGCCATGGCATGCATCACATCGCCCAGTTCGTCTTCACCCATTTTTCCATGTGCTACAGCCACGCTCAGCCCGGGGATACGGCGTTTCAGTGAAGATGCGCACTGGTCAATGGTTTCCACGCGGTTGTGCAGATAGTATACCTGACCGCCCCGCTCTACTTCCCGGCGGATGGCATCGTCCAGAATGGGGGTACTGTGTTCCATCACGTAGGTTTGTACCGGATAACGGTCCGCAGGGGGTTCTTCGATGGTGGACATGTCCCGAATACCGGACAGAGCCATATTCAGTGTACGGGGGATCGGCGTTGCGGACAGGGTGAGTACGTCCACGCCTTTAGATATTTCCTTCAGCCGTTCCTTGTGACTGACACCGAACCGCTGTTCTTCATCCACAATCAAAAGACCCAGATCCTTGAATTGTACGGTTTTTTGCAGCAGCTTGTGGGTACCGATGATCAGGTCCACCTGGCCGGCCCGTAAGTTTTGCAGCGTTTGTTTCTGCTGGTTGGCTGTCCGGAAGCGGCTGAGTACGTCAATATTCACCGGGAAGCCCCGGAATCGGGAGACAGCTGTCTGATAATGCTGTTGGGCAAGAACGGTGGTGGGAACCAGAATAGCTGCCTGCTTACCGTCCATGACCGCCTTCATAATGGCGCGCATGGCCACCTCCGTTTTGCCGAAGCCCACGTCACCGCAGAGCAGCCGGTCCATGGGAATAGGGGATTCCATATCGCCTTTGATCTCCGCAATGCAGCGCAGCTGGTCGTCAGTCTCCGGGTAGGGGAAATTATCTTCAAATTCCCGCTGCCATGGGGAATCGGCGGCAAAAGCAAAGCCCTGCTGCCGTTTTCTTGCAGCATAAAGCTGGATCAGCTCACCGGCCATGTCCTTTGCGGCTTTTCTGGCTTTTGTTTTTGTCTTCTGCCAGGCGTCTGAACCGATTTTGTTCAGACGCACATTAGTGTCTTCACTGCCGCCGCCGATATACTTGCTCACCAGATCCAGCTGAGTAGCGGGAACAAACAGCGTGTCGCTGCCCTGATAGGCGATCTTCACATAGTCTTTTGCGGCGCCATCCACCTTGATCTGTTCCATAGCTACAAACCGGCCGATGCCGTAGTTTTCGTGTACTACCAGATCACCAGGGGTCAGATCCGTAAAGGAATTCAGCTTTTGGCGGTTGGTGGCAGACTTTTTTGCTTTCCGCTTCGGTTCACTTTTTGCAATCAACTGTCCTTCGGTCAGTACGGCCAGCTTGGATGCGGGATACTCCATGCCCCAGGGAAGCGTTCCTTCTGCCAGCAGAATCTGACCGGGGTGGGGCATGGAGGTCAACGGAATACATAAAAACGCGGTTACGCCCTTGCTGCTGAGCATTTCCTGCAGCAGCTCCGCTCTGCGGCGGGTGCCGCAAAGAACCAGACTGGCAAATTCCATTTTCTGATAATGGGCAAGATCTGCAGCAGCGGTATCCAGATTGCCACCGTAACCGGGCAGCTGTTTGGCACTCATGGGCAGCAGATGTTTTGGAGGATTTTCTTCGGGATAGGATGTGCCGCCGAAGGAATCCATATAAACTACGGTACGGCCACGCAGTTCGGTACAAAAATCCTCCCACAGACAAACGTAATCACAAAGCTCGCCGGCCACAAGACCACCTTGCAGCAGACTGTCCAGCTGCAGACCCATTTCTTCCGTGCGGGTACGCGCTGCCCGGTGCAGGCTGCTCTGGTCACAAAGAACGATCAGGGAATCCTTCGGGAAATAGGACACGGCGCAGGCAAAATCTTTATAAATGAGAGCCATATATCGGTCAGAGGCCGGGTTCTGCAGGCCGTTTTCAAATTTTTCAAGATCCTTATCCAGCGTTTTTATCAGCGCTTCGTTAGGCGCTTTTCTGCGGCGCTGACGGGCAATCATATTACGAATGTCGTCGCACAGGCCGGAAATGCCCAGTGGGTGAAGTTTTGGCTGTGTTTCGGCAACAGGCAGGATCACCACGTTGTCAGCGTTGTCGGTCCTGCGCTGGGTGTCGGGATCGAAGTATCCCATGGTATCCAGCTCGTCACCAAAGAACTCGGCACGTACCGGACGGTCGGCGGCGGGAGAGAACACATCCAGTATGCCACCCCTGACAGCAAACTGACCGGGACCTTCCACCATACCGCAGCGGCTGTAGCCTGCAGCGGTCAACCGGGATAATAACAGATCGATTTGATATTCTTTTCCAATGGTAAGGGGAAAGGCGGAGCCCAACAGCGTTTCGGTGGGCATGGTCCTCTGGCACAATGCTTCCCATGACAGGATCTGAAGCCGGGTGGTGCCTTTTGTCAGATCGTACAGCTGGCGCAGGCGTTTCTGCTCCCAGCCTCTGGATACTACCGCACTGTCATACAGCGTCAGTTCCCGGCTGGGCAGACTAGGCGCGGTTTCACCGGTAAAGGCTTTCAGTTCTTCCTGCAGCCGCTTGGCGGCCATGTCATCCTGACAGACAACAATAATCGGCCGTGAGGTGTGGGCATACAGACCAGCAATCAGATGGCTTCGGTTAATCTGTCCGATTCCGGTAACAGCCGCAGACTGGTTTTGCGCAACGCTATCCAGTAAGACCTTGTATTCCGGTATTGTTTTCAGCATAGAAAGCAGTTTTTCCATGTTTTACCTCACTTTTTCTCCACGTGACAACGCGGAAAGGGGGAAATATACCCCCTTTCCGTGGCGATTAGACAATATATTACGGCCGGAATCCGTTAAATCGGTTGGCTGCCTCCGGTATGCTATGATCTATGATGCACAGGGCGGCATCCCCTGCGCAGGGCAGTGCGGCAGACAGTGCCGTTTCTTCCCCTGCCGAGAAAGTGGAAAGCACCCAATCAGCCAGATCCTGCTCCGGATGGGGTTTAGCACCCACACCGATCTTCACCCGGGGAAAACCCTGAGAACCAAGCTCGCTGATTACAGATTTTATGCCGTTGTGACCGCCGGCAGAGCCGTCTGCACGAATCCGCAGGCGACCCGGCTCCAGCGAGATATCATCAAATAAGACAATGATACGCTGGGGCGGAATATTATAGTAAGCGCTGAGCTGTAGTACAGAGCGGCCAGAAAGATTCATAAAGGTCTGGGGCTTCAGCAGGAACAGTTTCTTACCGTTGTAAGTAGTCTGCCCATATAAGCCCTGAAACTTGCCTTTATCGATCTTACAGTTTAACCGGGCTGCCAGCATGTCGATGGCCCGAAAGCCAACATTGTGGCGGGTACGCTCGTACTGTTTGCCGGGATTGCCCAGCCCTGCGATCAGCCAGCTTTCACTTTTTTTACCAAACACAGCTTAGAACAGGTCGGCAATAGAGGTGCCGCCGTGAACGTGGGAAATGGCACGGGCAAAAATGGGTGCCACGTCCAGCTGCTTGATTTTGTCACAGGGGCAATTCTCAGCCAGAGGAATGGTATTATGCACTACCAGTTCCTTGATAGCGCTGGCGCTGATCCGGTCAAACGCGGGGCCGGACAGAACGCCGTGGGTAGCACAGGCGTAAACCTCCTTAGCACCGCCCACTTCCACCAGAGCGTTGGCTGCATTGCACAGAGAACCGGCAGTATCCACCATGTCGTCGTACAGAATGCAGGTCTTGCCCTTAACATCACCGATTACATTCATGACTTCGCAGACATTTGCTTTCTGGCGGCGCTTATCAACGATAGCCAGACCCATGTGAACCTTTGCGGCAAAGGCCCGGGCGCGGGCGACAGAGCCTACGTCGGGAGAAACAACAACGAATTCATCGTGGTTGAATTTATCCTCGGGGAATTTGTCCAGATAGTATTTTACGAAAGTGGGATTGCCCAGCAGATGGTCCACAGGAATGTCAAAGAAGCCCTGAATCTGCGCGGCATGCAGATCCATGGTCAAGACACGGTCGGCACCGGATGCGGTAAGCATATTGGCAACCAGTTTTGCGGAGATGGGATCCCGGCTCTTGGCTTTACGATCCTGACGGGCATAGCCAAAGTAGGGGATGACAGCGGTGATGCGGCCCGCGGATGCGCGGCGGCAGGCATCGATCATGACCAGCAGTTCCATCAGGTGGTCATTAACAGGCTTACAGGTGGACTGAATCAGGAATACGTCAGCGCCGCGGACAGTTTCCTCCAGAGAAACAGAAACCTCTCCGTCAGAAAAAGTTTTGACGGTACCCTTACCCAGAGTAATGCCCAGTTCCTTACAGACAGTTTCGGCGAATGCAGGGTTGGAGTTGCCGCAGAATACTTTGATATTTTCTCCGTACGCAATCATCGAACAAATACCTCGCTTTATTTTTCTATATTCTGCTTACAGTCACACTGTAAGCCATTGTATTGCTATTATACCATTACTTGCCATTAAAAAGCAACACCGAACAGCTATAAATACTAACAAAAATATCATCAAATTATTGTACCCCATGGGGTAAAGCGACAGTGAAGAAAATTTTAGGGAAATAAAGCACAGAAAGCGTCTTGCACGGTTGCTATTGGATAAAATATATTGTATGATAATTATAAAGAATCAAGACTTGAGGGGGGGATTTGCGGTGGGAAGAAACGCCATAAAAGCAATTTTTCTGGATCTGGATGGAACGCTGAATAATGACGAAAAAGTTATAACCCAGCGGACTAAGAATGCTTTGATGCAGGCCCAAAAACAGGGAATTCGGGTGGTTCTGGCCTCTGCCAGACCTTCTCCGGGACTTTATAAGGAGCGGGATATTCTTTGCCTGCGGGATTATGGCGGTGTGTTAATGTCCTATAACGGCGGCAGGATCGTGAATGCGGCATCGGATCGGATCCTGTTTGAAACAGCTATGGACATGGATCTGACGAAGAAGATCCTGCGCAAGCTGGAGTCCCTGCCGGTGACACCCATTCTGGATGACGGTATTCAATTCTATGTAACGGACCCGGAGGGCTATAAGGTAGCCTATGAGTGTCAGAATAACAGAATGACATGCACACAGGTAGAGAACCTTTCGGATTTTTTATCATTTGCCCCGATCAAGATATTGATGTCTGTGGATCCGTCCCTTCTGTCCGGCATAAAGGAACAGATTGCCGGATTTTTGCCGGAGGCGCTGACGGTTGTGCAGACTGCGCCCTTTTATCTGGAAATCATACCATCGTGCATCAATAAGGGACAGGGCGTGATCGATACCTGCCGTGCATTGGGGATCAGGCCGGAGGAAACCGCAGCTTTCGGAGATGCGGAAAACGATATACCGATGCTGAAAACCGCAGGAGTGGGTGTTGCTATGGGCAATGCGTCTGCACAGGTAAAATCTGCTGCCGATCAGGTTACCGCAAGCAATAATGAAGATGGCATTGCCCTGTGGCTGGAAAAGAATCTGCTGAAATAATATGACTGTCTATCCCCAAAAGGGTAATGCTATTTCGTGTGTCATTGCGAACCAGTGACCGATGTCACTGGCTCGGAATGACATTTTTACTTAACGTGCGCTCGGTTCATATCCATACAAACCGAAATTTTGTTTGAATTTGCACTTGTGTAAATACAGCCAGTGTGGTATACTATAAGATACGAATTTTGCTGAATGGGAGTGCATTATGAACGATACAATCCGGATTCGCGGCGCAAGAGAAAACAACCTGAAAAATGTTGATTTGACCATTCCCAGAGATAAGCTGGTGGTGTTTACCGGATTGTCCGGCTCCGGAAAATCCAGTCTTGCTTTCGATACAATTTATGCGGAAGGACAGCGGCGTTATGTGGAAAGTCTGAGTGCTTACGCACGGCAGTTTCTGGGGCAGATGGACAAACCGGATGTGGATGCCATTGACGGCCTGTCTCCTGCCATTTCCATTGACCAGAAGACTACCTCTAAAAATCCCCGTTCCACAGTCGGTACGGTTACGGAGATCTATGACTATCTGCGTCTTCTGTGGGCAAGAGTGGGTATTCCCCATTGCCCCAAATGCGGAAAAGAGATCAGCCGTCAGACCATCGATCAGATAGTTGATAAAGTGGAAGCACTGGGAGAGGGAACAAGGTTTATTGTTCTGTCGCCTATTGTTCGGGGCAAAAAGGGCGAACACGCAAAGGTGTTTGAGGATGCCCGAAAGTCCGGTTTTGCCCGGGTGCGGGTGGATGGGATATTATACGATCTTAGCGAACAGATCACCTGTGAGAAGAATAAAAAGCACACCATCGAACTGGTGGTGGACCGGCTGGTGATCCGGGAGGGACAGCGCCGCCGTTTGGCGGATTCTATTGAAACCGCCTGCGCCCACTCCGGCGGTCTGGCAGTCATTGATCTGCCTGACAAAAAGCAGGAGCTGAGCTTTTCTCAGAATTATGCCTGTGAGGATTGCGGCATCAGCTTAAGCGAGCTGGAGCCCCGGATGTTTTCTTTTAACAATCCCGCCGGCGCATGTCCTGCCTGTACCGGACTGGGATTTCAGCTGATTGCGGATGAGGACCTTGTGATCCCGGATAAGGAAAAATCTATTTTTGACGGCGCGATTCAAGCCTCCGGTTGGAGCAGCGCAAGAACGGATTCCATTTTCCGGATGTATTTTGAAGCGCTGGCCCAGAAATATCATTTTTCCCTGACTGCCCCTGTGAGGGAGCTTTCTAAAGAAGCCATGGACGTGATCCTTTACGGCACAAAGGGCGAAAAGCTGCGAATGACCTACAACCGGGGCAACGGCATGGGCGTACTGGAGCAGCCCTTTGAGGGGATTTTAAATAATATCAGCCGCCGTTACCGGGAGACCCAGTCCGATGCAGCCCGCAAGGAACTGGAGGAATGCATGGCTACGGCCCCATGTCCTCATTGCCACGGAAACCGGCTTTCTGAGATTGCCCGGGCTGTGACAGTTGGCGGTATGGGCATCATGGAATTCTGCAGCTTAAGCATCGCGCAGGGGCTGGAGTTTATGGAAAACCTGGAGCTTTCCGGCAACATGGCCTTGATTGCGGAGCAGATTATCCGGGAGATCAAGCTGCGGCTGCGCTTTTTGATGGATGTGGGTCTGCAATATCTGACCCTCTCCCGTGCTGCCGGCACCCTGTCCGGCGGTGAAAGCCAGCGGATCCGGCTGGCTACTCAGATCGGTTCCTCCTTGATGGGCGTACTGTATATTCTGGACGAGCCTTCCATTGGCCTTCATCAGCGGGACAATGATAAGCTCCTTGCCACGCTGAAACGGCTGCGGGATTTGGGCAATACGTTGATCGTGGTGGAACACGATGAGGACACCATGCGTGAAGCTGACTATATCGTGGATGTTGGCCCGGGAGCCGGGATGCATGGGGGTGAGATCGTGGCAGCCGGATCGCTGGAGGATATCATAAAGAATCCCTGGTCTGTGACCGGCCAGTATCTGTCCGGTGTGAAAAAGATTCCGGTTCCTTCTGCCCGCCGTGCCGGTAACGGCCAGTTTCTAACGGTGCAGGGTGCTACGGAAAACAATTTGAAAAATGTGGATGTTTCCATTCCTCTGGGGACTTTGACCTGTGTGACCGGTGTGTCCGGTTCCGGTAAGTCCAGTCTGGTGGGGGAGGTCCTGGACAAGACGTTGCTGGGCAAGCTGAATCATGCCCGCACCCGTCCCGGTGCCTGCCGGTGTGTTTGCGGCCTGGAGCATCTGGACAAGGTGATCGATATTGACCAAAGTCCCATTGGCAGGACACCCAGATCCAATCCGGCCACCTATACCGGTTTGTTTAACGATATCCGGGACCTGTTTGCGTCCACAAACGATGCAAAGATCCGTGGGTACGGGCCTGGACGGTTTTCCTTCAATGTAAAGGGCGGCCGCTGTGAGGCCTGCAATGGCGACGGCCTTGTCAAAATCGAAATGCATTTTCTGGCTGATGTATACGTGCCCTGTGAAGTATGCAGAGGTCAGCGGTACAATCGGGAAACGCTGGAAGTGCAGTACAAAGGTAAGAATATTTCTCAGGTGCTGGACATGACCGCAGAAGAAGCGGTGGAATTTTTCGAAAATCTGCCAAAGATTCGCCGCAAAGCCCAGACACTGGTGGAGGTCGGTTTGGGGTATGTGAAGCTGGGACAATCCAGCACTACGCTGTCCGGCGGTGAAGCCCAGCGAGTCAAGCTGGCTACAGAACTGGCAAGGGTTTCCACTGGCCGTACCATCTATATTCTGGACGAGCCTACCACCGGTCTGCATGCGGCTGATGTGCATAAGCTGATTGACGTACTGCAAAAGCTGGTGGACATGGGCAATACGGTACTGGTCATTGAGCATAATCTGGATGTGATCAAGACGGCTGACCATATCATCGATCTTGGCCCCGAGGGCGGCGATGCAGGCGGCTATGTGGTGGCTGCTGGTACTCCGGAGCAGGTGGCACAGGTAGAGGGCAGCTACACCGGCAATTATCTGAAGCGGTATTTATAAAAGTTACCCGGTCTGAAAAGACCGGGCAGCGGATTATTCTCTGTAAAGTTTGCTGGGAAGTACTTCGGAAAGCTCCAACAATCCCGGGTCCCGGCCCCCGGCATAGTCGCCGATGGGAAGGCGGATAGGGCTGTGAACCGATGTTTGCTGATTTTGCCGAATGGCGATGGTCATGGTAACGCGGACACCCTGAGAGTCTGGCTGATCGATCAGCACGGTACCGCCATGGGCGGATGCAACGGAGCGAACAAGCGCCATACCCAGACCGATCCCGTTACGGCTGTCCTCCACACCCGGCTCCCGGGAGAAACGGTGAAATATATTCACCAGAACCTCGGAAGCGATCCCCTGGCCCTGGTTCTGTATAGTGAAGGAAAGCATATTGCCGCTTCTGGTCAGCCTTGCATCAATGGTGCTGCCTTTTGGGGAAAACTTGATGGCGTTGGAGACAAGATTGCAGATGGCACGGATCAGCATTTCCCTGTCTGCCATGCCGAATGCGGCTTGGGGAAGACTGTAAAACCGGATTGTCCGCTCCGATTCTCTGGCTAACGCAGCAAGTTTTTCCGCGCTTTCATCAAAAATACCGGCAATATCCGCCATCTCCATCCTGACTGCAACGCCGTCAAAGTATCGGTTCGTGTCCGACATGTTGCAAATAATGCGGTGAAGCTGGTGGATGGCCTGATTGATCTGCCCGGCCTGCTTTTGCCCCTTCGCGTCGCATTTGGGAAGCTGTTCCGTAATGGCCATCAGGCTTTGCAGAGGAACGCGAAGCTGCTGTGCAGCCAACGCCAAAGCTTTCAATTCAGTACTGTCTGTTTCCTGGTCCAACTGAAATAGATCCAGATCATCGGTACGCGTGACCGATGCGCCGCAGGATATGCCTGCGCTGACAACCGTTAAATACAGACAGCCGCCGGAAAATGCTTTGTAAGCCTCGTAATCGTCGGGAAGCAGAGAATTGATCCCTGTGCCCACTTGGATCAGACGTTGCTTTGCTGCCTGATTGGCATGTATAACGATACCGTCACGTACACAGAAAGCGGGGCGGTTTATGAGATCCAGCAGGAGTTTGGATGTGTTTGTTTGTTCCATAATGCTCCTCCTCTTGGCATATGATGTGCATTTTTTTTGAAAATTCTCCCGAAGAGTTTTGACAAAATTCGCACTGTACACATTTTAACCAATTTTTCCCGAAATAGCAAGGATAATCCACATTGAGGTGAAAATATGTCGATCCACGAAGGTCACCGGCAGCGCTTAAAGGACCGTTTCTGCAAGGAAGGTCTGGAAAACTTTGATGACTTATATGTTCTGGAGCTGCTGCTGTATTACTGCATTGCCCGTAAGGACACAAATCCCATTGCCCATAATCTGCTGAAGCGTTTCGGTTCTTTGCAGCGTGTACTGGAAGCTGACAAAAATGAACTGATGCGTATTGAAGGTGTGGGTGAGCATGCGGCTGTCTTTCTGACCTTGATCCGGGAAGTTGGCCGGTATTATCAGGTGCAAAGCAGCCAGGTAGGGAGAATACTGAACACAGTTGCGGAGTGTGGAAAATTCATGCAGCCCTATTTCTTTGGCAGGGATAAAGAAACGGTATTTCTGCTGTGTCTGGATGCCAAATGCAAAGTGCTTTGCTGCAAAAAAGTGGAGGAAGGCAGCGTGAATTCCGCTAATATCTCCATTCGCAAGGTGGTAGAAACAGCGCTGAGTTCCAATGCCTCGTCCGTTGTTCTGGGACACAATCATCCCAGCGGATTTGCGGTGCCCTCCGGCGAGGACATACAGACCACCAAACGGCTGAGGAGCGCTCTGCAGATGGTGGATATTACGCTGGTGGATCATTTGATTTTTGCGGAGGATGAGTTTGTGTCGGTTTCCCAATCCAGCCGGTATTCGTCCTTCCTGACCTTTGAAGAGGAGTTTGTATGAAGCTGATCGTTTGTCTGGATGATCAAAACGGAATACTGTTCAACGGACGAAGGCTCAGTATGGACAGCTGCTTAAGAAAAAGAATTTTGGAAGTTACGCAGGACAGTACACTTTGGATGAATCAATACTCCGCGCGCCAGTTTGCAAACATTGACAGCAGAATACAAGTAGAAGACGCATTTCTGCAAAGGGCCCCAATGGGCGCATACTGTTTTTTGGAAAACGCAGATGTCAGTACATGCAAGGCACTTGTTGAGGAATTGATCGTTTACCGGTGGAACCGGCTTTATCCCAGTGATACGGCGTTTCCTCTTCAGCTTTTTTGCGGTTGGAAAAAAGTGAGCAGTTTTGATTTTCTGGGCAGTTCCCATGAAAAACTGACAGAGGAGGTATACAGGCCGTGAAAAGAAGTGGCAAAAAGATCTCAATTCCTGTGCTGCTTTTATTGGTTCTGGCATTGGCGGCCGGGTGGTTTCTGCGGGATAAGGAGCCTGCTTACAGCGTTTCGGTGCAGAATGTGCCGGCCTATTCCAGTACGCCTTACGTTGCCGTCAATGGGAATCAGCCGGAGTTTGAGGAGAAGGATTTAACAACAAAAGCTTACGAGTACTATTCCCCGCTGGATTCTTTGGGACGATGTGGTTATACCATGGCATGTGTCGGTCTGGAGCTGATGCCTGCACAGGAACGGGAGAGTATCAGTCATGTCAAACCCACCGGATGGGTGCAGGCTCAGTACGAGTTTGTTGACGGAAAAAGCCTGTATAACCGCTGTCACTTGATTGGCTTTCAGCTGACCGGTGAAAATGCCAATGAGCAGAATCTGATCACCGGCACCCGGTACTGTAATGTACAGGGTATGCTGCCTTTTGAAAACATGGTGGCTGACTATATAAAAGAAACAGGCAACCATGTGCTTTACCGGGTGACACCGATTTTTAACGGAAGCAATCTGGTGGCCAGCGGTATCCAGATGGAAGCCTTGTCCGTAGAAGATAACGGCGAGGGAATCTGTTTTAATGTGTATGTATACAATGTGCAGCCCGGTGTTACCATAGACTACGAAACCGGTTACAGCTGGCTGGAAGAGAATGACAGCACGCCTTCTGATTCGGAGGGGGAAACCTATATTCTCAATAAAAACTCCAGAAAATTTCACAGACAGGACTGTGGACAGGCTAAAGATATTAAAGAAAGCAACCGGGAAGTTTATACCGGCGACCGGCAAAGCCTGATCGATAATGGGTACACTGCAAGCGGCTGCTGCAAGCCGTAAAGGTAGGATTTATGGACAAATTTCAATTGATTTCGGAATATAAGCCATCCGGCGACCAGCCCGCTGCTATAGATGCTCTGGCCAGAGGTGTGGAATTGGGCTTGCGGGAGCAGACTCTGCTGGGTGTTACCGGCTCCGGTAAGACATTCACTATGGCATCGGTAATTGAAAAAATAAACAGGCCAACGCTGGTTCTTGCCCACAACAAGACCTTGGCAGCTCAGCTTTGCTCCGAGTTTCGGGAGTTTTTTCCCAACAATGCGGTAGAGTATTTTATTTCCTACTACGATTACTATCAGCCGGAGGCATACATTGCCCATACAGATACCTATATCGAAAAGGATTCCGCCATCAACGAAGAGATCGACCGTCTGCGGCACAGCGCAACCTCGGCTTTGTTTGAGCGGCGGGATGTGATCGTGGTATCGTCAGTTAGTTGTCTTTACGGTCTGGGTGACCCCATTGACTACAAAAGCATGGTTATTTCCCTGCGTGTGGGACAGGAGCGGCCGCTGGATGAGATTCTGCGGAAACTGACCGAGATCCGGTATGAGCGCAATGATATTGATTTTTCCAGAAATAAATTCCGGGTGCGGGGCGATACCCTGGAGGTGTACCCTGCCTATTGGGCAGGCCGTGCCATTCGGGTGGAATTCTTCGGTGATGAGATAGACAGAATATCGGAGATCAACGCTGTTTCCGGTATGGTGGAGCGGTACATTGACCATGTGGCCATTTATCCTGCCAGCCATTATGTAGCGTCCCGGGAGAAAATGGAGCGGGCAATGGGTGAGATTCGCCGGGAATGCGATCAACAGGTGGCGTTTTTTCAGGAAAACAATAAGCTGATCGAGGCCCAGCGGATTGCGCAACGGACAGCATATGATCTGGAAATGCTGACGGAGATCGGTTTCTGTACGGGAATTGAAAATTATTCCCGGGTTATTCAGGGCAGAGCGCCCGGTACACCGCCGACCACACTTCTGGATTATTTTCCCGATGACTTTTTGCTGTTTGTGGATGAAAGCCATGTGACATTGCCACAATGGAGGGCAATGTATGCCGGTGACCGGAGCCGAAAGGATGCGCTGGTCAATTATGGCTTCCGGCTGCCATCGGCCTATGATAACCGGCCACTGAATTTTACGGAATTTGATTCCAAGTTGAACCAGATCATTTATGTTTCCGCTACGCCGGCGGAATACGAGCAGACACGCTCTGGACAGACAGTGGAGCAGGTGATTCGTCCTACGGGCCTTTTAGACCCTCTTGTGGAGGTTAGGCCTATTGAGGGGCAGATTGATAACCTGATAGGGGAGATCAATGCCAGAACCGCAAAAGAAGAACGTGTGCTGGTGACAACGCTGACCAAGAAGATGGCTGAGGATCTGACGGTGTATCTGCAGAAAGCCGGGATCCGGGTACGCTATATGCATTCGGATATCGGAGCTATGGAGCGTATGGAGATCATCCGGGATCTGCGCATGGCAAAATTTGATGTGCTGGTGGGCATCAATTTGCTGCGGGAAGGTCTGGACCTGCCGGAGGTAAGCCTTGTTGCCATTCTGGACGCGGATAAGGAAGGATTCTTACGCTCCGAAACCAGCTTGATCCAGACCATCGGCCGGGCGGCCAGAAATGCGGAGGGGCTGGTCATCATGTATGCGGATCATATTACACCGTCTATGCGGGCGGCGATCGACGAGACAAAACGCCGCAGACAGATTCAGGATGCTTACAATCAAGTCCACGGAATTGTTCCGAGGACAATCATAAAATCCGTGCGGGATCTGATCGAAATTTCTTCCCCCACTGCTGAGCGGAAAGGCCGCAGCGGCGTGAAAATGACGAAGGCCGAAAAGGAAAAGGAGATCGCCCGGTTGGAGAAGCAGATGAAAGAAGCGGCACGTATGATGGAATTCGAGTATGCGGCTGTTCTGCGTGACCAGATCATCGAACTGCGGGGCGGAAAATAATGCTGTAAAGAGGCGCATGCGCCTCTTTACAATAGAATTAAACTCATATATAATTGACGAAAACCGTTCAGGATGAAATGTAATGGATATTCAATTTTTTAACAAGCTGATTGATGAGAAACAGAATGAATTGTTTACGCTGCTCAGTAAGCTGATTCAGATCAATTCCGAGAACTTTAATACCCATGGCAATGAGAAGCCCTGTGCCGAATACATACATGAACTGTGCAAGGAATTGGGCTTGGAGAGCGATCTGTATTCTCCTATGGAAATTGAAGGCTTTGCTCAGCATCCGGACTATGTTCCCGGACGCAATCTGGAAAACCGCCCCAATGTTACCGCCCGCTGGAAAGGTGCGCAGGATGTAGACGAGCTGATGCTGATGGGGCATAGTGATACGGTCCCAATCGGAAATCCTGCAGGCTGGGCCTGTGATCCTCTGGGCGGTGAGATCCGGGATGGTAAGGTCTGGGGCAGAGGCGCCTGCGATGATAAGTACGCACTGGCAGTTTCTCTGTTTCTGATCAAACTGCTGAAAGAAAACGGCTTTGCGCCCAAGGCAAATCTGCTGTTTACCGCGTATTGTGACGAAGAGGGCGGCGGATCTCACGGTGCGTTGGCTGCCGGACTCAAATATCCATGTAACCGCATTGTGAATATGGACGGTAAGGCCAACCAGATCTGGCACTGTGCATCCGGCGGTCAGGAGGCTGCATATCGATATCATGTAGATGAACCGCTTGACAGTGCAGAGAGAACAGCCGCGGCCCTGCCGGTGGTATTGGAAGTACTCAAGAAGTTTGGTCAAAGACGCCGTGCTGAGCTGGAAGCAAATCCCAATTATGCAGGAACTGTCTATCCTGCCACATCCTTGCGTTATAATGAAGTTGGTGCAGCTATTAACGGTGCTGCTCCCAACGTAGGCTATCTGCGTTTTACCTATTATACAGATAAGACAAAAGATGCGATCTGGAAGGAATTTGAGGAATTGGATGGGGAGCTGCGCGAAAAGCTTGCACCTTTGGGAATCATCAGCGATGGTTTTGCACCTGCAACCCGTTTCTTCCATTACGGATGCTGTCCGACCGATTGTAATGAGATTCTGGACATGGTGGCAGCCGGAAAAGAAGCAGCAGGTAAGGAGCTGGAGGTTTGCGGTTCCTGCCTGTCCGATTTGTCGATAATTTTGAAGTACGGCAGCCCCAAGGCATTTGCCTTTGGTGAAGGCAGAAATTTTGCAGATGAGGGCGGTGCGCACCAGCCCAACGAGTATATTGAATGTGATAAGCTGGTGGCGTATGCCAAGATCATTGCCGCATACATCCTGAAAGTTCTGGGTTAATACGCTGTATTGCAAAGTAATGGAGCCTGTTCGTATGAACAGGCTCCTGTTTGCTTAATTATGAAAATTTTCCGTATAATAGTCAGATGCTTTTGCAAGCTCATTGTTAAATTTTGCAAAGCCCATCACTTCCGTCAAGGTTGGAAGATTGCTGTACAAATTGGTGCCCAGTCCCAGCCGATCACCTTCAATGGTGCAGCCCATGGCTGCCAGCGTGGTAGGGAACAGATCAACAGCGGCAAACTGCCGGTTTGTTACATGGTCAGTATTAGCTGCGGAATTGATAAAGCAGTTATACAGCAAACGCTGATAGCTGCTGTCTACATTTCGCTGGAAGTAACCGTTATCCATAGACTCGTGATCGCCTACAATAATAACCGTGGTGTTCTCATAGAAAGGCTGTGCCTGAATCCAGCGGATAAACTCCGCCACCTGTCTGCTGGAACAGGAGATGGAGCGGTCATAGCTTTCTCCGCCGGTGTCAGCTGCGCAGTATGCGCACTGATAGCCGCCGATGTGATGGGTGTCTACCGTAAGCATGGTAAAGGCGAACGGTTCTTCGCGCTTGGATATCTCGGTTAATTCCTGCTTGGCATATTCGAATAAATACAGATCCTCCATGCCCCACCATACAAAATAATTGGAAGGTACAATGCCGTCCTTTCTTGCGGTGTAAAGATCATAGACAGTATCCATGCCGTGCTGCTGGAAGTATTGCTTTCGGCCACCAAAGGTGGCATCGGAGCCAACCATCAGTGCCTGATAATAGCCTGCCTCATGAAGAATATCTGTTATGGAGGTAACACCCGGCAAAAAGGCCTCACCGCTGGCGCCGTACTGGTTTACATCCTCGGTAGGTGTTTTTAATGGTATTCCGGCGGTTTGTGCCACCATTGCGCCTACAGTCCATGTGGCACCCTTGGTAGTATAGAAACCGCCTACATCGGAGCCGTTATGGGAAAAACAGGTGTTTTCTTTTGCCAGTTCATAAAGCTCAGGAATTAAGTTTTCCTCTAATGCACCGCCCAGATCTTCAGACAGATAAGAGGTTTCCATGGATTCCAGCATGATGTAGATCAAATTGCGTTTTTCTTCCGGAAACAGGATATTGACTGCATCAGGATCCGCATAGTGATCTTCATACAATTCACTTTCTGTAAACTGGGCAATCACATAATCCACAAATTGTGCATCAAAGGCCGCAAACAAAATCAGAAAAACGGAAAGCAAAATGCTGAGCAATGTGCTGACTGGCTTATGATTGTTTGCTGTTGCAGCTTTCAATTTTTTGCTGATTCGCGGCAGAAGAAAGAAGAGAAAGAAGCAAATAAAAGTGCAGATCAGGCAGGGCAGCAGCGCTTTGAGCAGGTACTGCATAATCAGTCCGGACTGAACGCCGCCAAGACTGGATTTGAGCGTATATAATATGGAATCGAATCCGATTCTGCCGTAAACGTTGACAAACCATCTGGCAGAAAAGAAACATAAAAAAGCTATAAAATTCAAAGCTGTACAAAGCACCGGACCCAGAAGCCGTGCTTTTTGTGCTTGTCTGGTTTTGTTCATGTAATCGCCTCTTTAGAAAAATAGGATGCGATGGATCACATCGCATCCTATTGTAACAAAAGTTTTTTATGAAATCAAATTAAGTTTTTTTAAACAATACTTTGGAAAAATTCGGAAGATCAGGACGGAATCTGCCCGCGTACTTCCGTGTCCAGAACCTGTGCCGGATCAAACAGATCGGTAAACCATTCTGCATGATGGGCCATATTGGAACCGGATACCAGAATCCGGCCCTGGCGGAAGTGATCGGTACCAACGGTTGCCCAGGGGGTGCCGTTGCTGCAGAAGCCCAGATAATACCGCAGACCGGCTTCCTTCAATGCATTGTATTTGTCGCCGGAGTACTCTCCGCTATCTGCAATGTCAGACTCTTGGGCAAATACCATGGTATCCACCGCACCCAGAATGGGCAGGCACTCTGTGACCCAACGATTCAGATCGTTTTTAATCATGTTTGCGGTGTAATCCCCGTAGGGAACATTCTCATAGGTGTAACAGGCCAGATTGTAACCGCTTTCACGCAGGGCGGCAGCTACTTTGGTTGCCTCTGCCACTGCTTCGTTATATGCATCCTCACCAAAGTCATCCTCGGCACCGGAATAGGTACGGTATCCGAACAAACCATTGTAGCCGGTCAGAGCAAGGGTAGCCTTGGCACCCTTATAGGAGAAATCCGGGTGTTCTTCCACAAATGCATCCAGAATAGGAACCAGATCGTAGGCGCCGGCAACGGTAGTGCCTGTGCTGTCTACCATTTCACAGATGACCTTGCCGTTTTCATCCAGAATCATTCTGCTTGCAAAGCCGGCACCGTCTTTATCAGGAAGCTTGTCGCCGTCGCCATCGACCATGTAAATATTATAGTTTACGTTGGTTTGGGTCAGCATGATGGGCTTTTTGCCTTCCGGCAGGTACAAGGTCTTAGCCTTGTAGACTACGGAACCGCTTTGCAGCGTTTCGGTAGTAACAATATCGTCAAGACTAACCAGAACATAACCATTGTCATACAGCTGCTGCAGGATCTTTTCACACTCACCGGTGGTAACATAGTTGCGGTTAAATGCGCTGCCGTACTCCTCATGATTGAAGGCACGTTCCGGATCCGCCATCAAAAGATGGAAGGACAGGTTAATGACCTTACTGGGATCGGTCCAGGCGACCATGGATGCTTTGGCGGTGCTGTATTCAGTAATCTTGGCATTCAAGGCAGGATATTTGCTGACATCTCCCTCGAAGGTATTCAGGATGGACAGCGCCATTTCATATTCATACTCATCAGCATAGGATGCTGCCTGCGCAAGCAGGGACTGGGCCTGGGCTTCCAGCCGGGCTTCCTCTGCTGCGATGGATTCGGAAGCAGCGATGCTGGCTTCCTTCTCGGCCCTGTTTTTCTGGATGGACCGGGAAATGGCGCCGATCACAAAGACAAGTATCAGAATCACTGCAATTGCGGCAATAATGACAGGCAGGTACGCCTCTTTAAATATTTGCGCCTGAGAACGCTTTCTGCGTCTGGGATTCACCTGTTGGGAGTTCTCGTTACGTTGTTCGTCCATTACAAAAGCCGCCTTTCCAGTTTTTTCTTATATTATATAGGCGTTTTTATGAAAATGCAAGATAAAAAGCTTGAACCTTGCAATATAGGGGATTTTAATGTATGATATTACCGGAGGGATGGAATCATGGAAAAAATTACAAGCTTTACGATAGACCATATTCGGCTGCAGCCGGGCCTTTATGTATCCAGAAAAGACAGCGTGGGAAAGGAGACTGTAACGACCTTTGACCTGCGTATTACCAATCCCAATGAAGAGCCTGTCATGAATACCGCAGAAATCCACACCATTGAGCATCTGGCTGCAACGTTTTTGCGGAATGACGCAAACTGGAGGGATAGGGTGCTGTATTTTGGGCCCATGGGCTGCAGAACCGGATTTTATCTGCTGCTGGCCGGTGAGTACACCAGCGCTGATGTGCTGCCGCTGGTAACGGCGTGCTTTCGGTTCATCTGCGGCTTTGAAGGCGAAGTCCCGGGAGCCAGCGCCATGGATTGCGGAAATTATTTGGATATGAACTTACCTATGGCAAAATTCTGGGCCCAGCGGTATGTAAAACTGTTGGAAACCATGGATAATACCCGGATGCATTATCCACAGTGAGGAATTGATATGAGAAAATTAGGAATTATCGGTGCAATGACCGTGGAAGTGGAGACACTCAGAGCGGAAATGACTGACAAGAGCATTATCTGCCGGGCGGGAATGGAGTTTTATCAGGGTACGTTGGAAAACCTGCCTGTTGTGGTGGTCCAATGCGGCGTCGGAAAAGTCAATGCGGCGCTGTGCGTGCAAATTCTTTGTGATTGCTTTGGCGTAACCCATATAGTAAATACCGGCGTAGCAGGTTCGTTATGTGCGGAGCTGGATATCGGAGATCTGGTAATCAGCCGGGATGCCATGTATCACGATTTTGACGTAAGGGCGCTGAGTTACCCTGTGGGGCAGGTGCCGGGGATTGGTGTCCATGCATTTCCAGCCGATGAACTGCTGGTGGCGTTGGCTTATGAAGCGGCGCAGCAGGAGAACCCGGGTCATGCTGCTATCGGAAGAGTGGCCAGTGGTGATCAGTTTGTGGCGGAAAGGCGGCAAAAGGAAACCATCATTGCCAATACGCAGGCCATGTGTACAGAGATGGAAGGGACCGCCATTGCCCACGCCGCATGGAGAAATCAAACGCCCTATGTGGTGATCCGTGCTATTTCCGATAAGGCAGATGATTCAGCGGAAATGGACTACCCAACCTTTGAAGCCATCGCGGCAAAACGCTGTGCAAGTGTTACCAGAATACTTGCACGGTTGCTGACGCAGCAATAAAGTGAAGTGGGTCTGTTGCAAAATAGGCAACAGACCCAGAAATGTCTGCAGGATTGACCAGTAAAGTGCAGATTAGCCAGAATACGAAGTGAAGATGCTGCTATGGCCCGTATCATGTTATAACGGACGGTTTTCATAACTATCACACAGCTTTCTGTTGAAAACAGGAACATATATTACGCTGGTTAATATATCACATTAGTATACTTTTGGCAAACAGAAAAGATAAATACTTTAAATTCAATACAGCATGCCCCGACACTTGACAAATCTTTGGTACAGCAGTATAATTTCCATGAAAATAAGGGCTTGTAGCGCAGTTGGGAGCGCACCACATTCGCATTGTGGGGGTCGAGGGTTCGAATCCCTTCAAGTCCACCATTAAAAAATGCCGCCTAATAGGCGGCATTTTTTAATGGTGGACGCAGAGGAGATTCTAACAATTAAACGGGTTGCAGACAAGCGACGCCGGCGAGGGTGGGCGATAGCAATGAACTCACAATAAATTGTAGTTTAAGTATAGCTTAGCATTCAGGAGTATAAGACGTGTCTTATGATAGAATTGTATAAAATGTAATTGAACTAAGCGGTATTTATATAGAATAGAGCAGTATTTGTATAGACTAGATTGGAGATGATTTGTATAATTTATTTGTTAAAAATTTTATTTATAAGATAATGAGTGGTTACATGTGTAAATTTAAAAGAATCATTGCTTTGATTACTATGAATGTTTTTACTTATTCTTACAAATGTGAATTGTCAGTTGACCAGATAAGAGCTATCCTATATGAAATGAATAATTTTCATTTTATGGTAAAATGGAGTGAAAGAAAAAAACGATTTATTATTAGAAGAAGGAGAGAAACAAAATATTTAGAGCGTGTCCCTATTAATGTCAAAGTAAAAGGGGAGATTACGCAAGCAGAGGATGGCGCATTTGTCAGGTTGGCTCTTGCTCCGGTAGTGTCCTTAATGGAAGGTATTGTTTTTAGTTCTGCAATGCTTTTGGTTCTGCTGCTTTCAGGACTAAAGGCGGGTGTGGACTTGAAAACGATTCTGATCATGTTCGTTGTATTTGTTACTATCAGTTACCTTTTTGTTTATTTGTTAACCAGATTTACGCAGGAGGGTATGGATCTGTATATAGATACGATAGAACGATTAGAACGCTCATTGGGACTGAAAATAGTTCAATGATTTGTAAAACAGAAATAGAAACCGGTGGGGATTGTCATGTGGCAATCCCCACAATTTCGTAAGCCATCTGGTTCTTGTGCTTTGCATGGAAATGTGTTATTATTATAGCAAGTTTTAAAACTACAATGGAAGAATGCCTTGTGCGTATCTGAGCTGATCAATCGGGATATCCATTGCGGCAGCGGTAAGATTCACCGCTGCGCTATCCCCCATCTATATATTGGAAGAGGGGGCGTATTTTTGGGGTTTGTGGCTGTACTGCAGCCAATTTGAAAGGAGCAAAATGCGATGAAACTGTTGATTGTTCGCCATGGGGATCCGGATTATTCCATCGATTCACTGACTCCTGCGGGCTGGGAGGAGGCAAAATTGCTTGCTGACCGTTTGTCGAAACTGGATGTAAAGGCTTTTTATGTGTCACCTCTTGGACGTGCAAAGGATACAGCATCCTTTACTTTGGAAAGATTGGACAGGCAGGCGCAGGTGTTGGACTGGCTGCGCGAGTTTCCTGCAAAGGTTACCAAGCCAAACAAAACAGAACCGGGCATTGCCTGGGACTGGCTGCCTCAGGACTGGACACAGCGCGCCCGGTTTTATGATAAGGAGCAGTGGACACAGGAAGTGGAATTGGCTCAGAGCAATGTGAAGGAACAGACACAAAACGTATGGGACGGACTGGATCAGCTTCTTGCCAGCCACGGATATGTACGGGAAGGAAATTTGTACCGGGCAGTATCCCCAAATGAGGATACCGTTGTTCTGATCTGCCATTTTGGTCTTGAGTGTGTGCTGTTAGGCCATCTGTTGGGGATTTCTCCTATGGTTTTGTGGCACAGTACCTGTGCAGCACCAACATCCGTTACGACCCTGATTACGGAAGAACGGCGGGAGGGAATCGCTGTATTCCGGATGAATTCATTCGGAGATACTTCCCATCTGTATGTTGCAGGCAGAGAACCATCCTTTTCTGCCCGTTTTTGCGAAACATTTGGTAATCAAGAACAGCGTCATGACTGATAAAAGCGCCATGGAGCAGTAAGCTCCATGGCTGCTTTCTCTTATTTACTGATTGGGGAATCGCAATATTCACATTTTGCAGTTATATTTAAGGTAATATCGTTCTTTCCACCGCAGTGAGGACATGTGACGGTGAATATTTCGGGGTTTATCTGCTTAATGCAAAGTCTGTGGTTTGCCATATCAATATATACATTGGAGATATACCCAACCTGTATGAGATACTTCAGGTCAGCAATAACCGTTTGCAGGGGGATCTTTAATTCCGATGCAAGGATATCCAGATTCTGATAGGGATTTAAAGCAAGATAGGGGATCAGATCCTCATAGCGCTTTCCCCGTGCGCTGATCTGTTTTCCCTTATACATGCAGAACAGGCCGCATGCGGGAAGAATAATGAACATGGTGATCATAACGGTAATCTGGTTTGAATCCTCGGTCAGTTGCAGCTCTCCGGCGGTGTAGAGAATTATGCTGATAACTGTGAAGCAAAGAATACCAATACCCACCTTTTTAATACTGTTGCCGTTTTGAATATAGCGGTCCTTTTCGGAGGTTACTTTTTTGACCAACAGGGGAATCCCCACAGGAAAGAAGAAAATCAGCCAGATACCGATGGTTGTCCACGAACGTGTTTTCTGTTTCATATATGCTCCTCAGGTCTCGAATTCTTTTGCTACATCTGCCAGCAGCTGGCGAATGGGCAGATGCTGCGGGCAGATATCTTCGCATTTGCCGCAGCCGATGCAGCTGCTGGCTTTACCGCCGTCGGCGGTGTGAATATCCCGGTAATAGTATTTGGCGTTCCAGTCCCGGAATTGAATTCTGGTATTCATGCAGGCAAACAGATCAGGAATGGAGATCTGCTGGGGGCAGCCTGCGGTGCAGTAACGGCAGGCGGTGCATTGGATCTGGTTTAAGCTGCGGATAATCTCACGTACCTGATTGACCGCATCTAGTTCTTTGTCATTCAGCGGCTGAAAATTCTGCATATAGGAGCAGTTGTCTTTGACCATGTCCAGATTGCTCATGCCGGACAGAACCATGCGTACCCCTTCGAAGCCCGCCGCAAAACGGATAGCATAACTGGCGTTGGAGCCGCTCTGCAGCGCGTCAAAGACAGCCTGTGCCTGCGGTGGCAGATTTACCAGCTTGCCGCCTTTGACAGGCTCCATGATAAATACCGGCTTGTTAAACTTACGGCAGACATCATAACACTTGCGGGACTCGACGGATGGGTCATCGTAATCTTTGTAGTTGAACTGGATCTGCACCACTTCAATCTGAGGGTATTCAGTCAGAATCGTTTCCAGTACATGGGCCTTGTCGTGGAAGGAAATGCCGAAATGTCTAATTTTTCCCTGCGCAAGCAGATCAAGGGCGGCTTCGTAAGCGCCGCAGGCCTTGTACTTGGCAAAATTGTTCTTGTCCTGCGCATGCATCAGATAGAAATCAAAATAGTCTACACCGCAGGCCTCTAACTGGCTCTCAAAGAAGGGAAGGATCTCTTCGTTTTTTTGAAAACAGCTTCCTGAAAGCTTATGTGTCAGTATGTAGCTTTCTCTGGAATAGCGGCTGGTCAGGCAGGTTCGCAGGGCGGTTTCGCTTTTGCCGTCCAGATAGCCCCGTGCCGTATCGAAATAATTAAAACCCATGGACATATAGGTGTCAACCATTTGGGAAAAGAGGTCTGTATCTACCTGTCCATTCTTTGTGGGCAGACGCATACAACCGAAACCAAGATTTCCTTTCATCCTTTCAAACATAGGCCACCTCCGCTGACAAATTGAATACATCATATCACAGCAAAAGGCATCGTACAAGAAGGGAATGCAAAAAAACTAAAAGTTTTCTGATGATTGTATTTAGACAATTATAGTACATGATCTGCGGAAAAAGAGGTTGACAAACCGATACTGCACAGTTATAATGTTCAAGTAACTTGCGAGAGTGTTGGAATGGTAGACAAGCACGTTTGAGGTGCGTGTGGTTTCGCCGTGTGGGTTCGAGTCCCATCTCTCGCACCATTAAACAGGATATCCCATCCGGGATATCCTGTTTAATTTTTATGTAAGGAAAGGACTCGAACAGTTAAAGGCAACAGTCCGGTGGACTGTTGCCGCCGACGGCTTGACGGAGACGAACCTCTATTTTCTCCCACGATTGTGGGAGAAAATGCAAACGAGTCCCATCTTTTGCACCAAATAAGCAAGAGGAATACCTATTGGGCACCGCTTCATAAGGAAGTAATGCCTGAAAAGGTGCATCTTTTCCAGCCATACTGCGTCAAAAATGCTCGCAATCCACAAAGGATTCCTGCGCTTTTTTCCTTGTCTGGCAGAAAAAACTGTACTTTTCAGGTGCT
>JAZNPV010000039.1:0-31542 GCA_045589835.1 Faecousia sp. | reverse complement strand
TCAGTCTGGGAGTTCAGCAGTCAAGGTATTCCTCTCAAAACCTGGGAAGACAAGCAGGCAGCTATTGAGACCATCCTGGATATCACCGTTGTCAATGAAATATGGGTCTGGGAAAAGCCGTGTTCTGCTCTACACCGTACCTGCCAGAACGGATCTTCCGGAAGTGATTGACTGGAATGACAAGTATCTCTCACACAACCCCTTTATACTGGCGTTGGGAGAGAGCTTTACTGGGCCTGTCACAGTGGATCTTGTGAAAGTACCCCACATTCTGCTTGGCGGTTCTACCGGCAGCGGTAAAAGCGTTCTGCTGAAATTGCTCCTCATGCAGGCATTAAAGAAAGGTGCAGTTGTTTCTGTTGCCGATTTCAAAGGCGGTGTGGATTTCCCACCTATTTGGCACAAGCAATGCAGAATGTGCATTGAAGAGGAATCCACGCTTGCACTCCTTACGGAGCTTGTGGACGAGCTGCAACGACGTAAAACCTTACTGGCAGCTTCCGGGCAGCCTAACATTGATCGTTACAATGAAAGTACAGGAGAAGACCTGCCGCGGTATATCTTCGCCTGTGATGAGATTGCGGAGGTGTTGGATAAGACCGGTCTGACAAAGGAACAGAAAGAAATCGTCAGCAAGATCGAGAGCAAGCTTTCCATGATTGCCCGACAGGGCCGCGCCTTTGGTATCCACCTGATTCTTGCCACACAGCGTCCGGATGCCAACATCCTGTCCGGTCAGATCAAAAACAATGTGAACTGCCGGATCTGCGGTCGTGCTGACACCATCCTGTCACAAATTATCCTGGACAGCACCGCTGCAGTGGAGCAAATCCCCAAAGATGCCCGTGGCAGATTCATTTTGCACGACGGAACGGTATTCCAGGCATACTGGTTTGACGATACCGCAGGCATTACAGGCCTCCATTCTTAATAGAATTTAAGCAGAGGGAAGCCAAACATCAATAGGTTTCCAACGGTCTGCTTTTCCCAATATCGCAGAAAATCCCTTGAGAATACCAAACGGTATTCCCTTCGTGATTTTCTTTATCTTGAAAAAAGCATACTGTTGGAAACTGCATAGCACCCCTCAGTGAGTAGTTTTTGCTCGATTTTTGGTGCGAATGACGCAGCCTTGCGGGCGCAAGGCAAGGAAAACAAAGTAAAAAGCGACAAAAAGGACCGCTGAGGGGCTGTTGAGGTTCGGTTTCCCTCTGCTTTAAGGAAGGGGGCTGTGCAATGGCAAAGCAAGAAGTACAACTAACCTTTACCTTTGTTAACCCTAACACCCCAAAGGAGTTTGAACGGCAACTTCAAAAGATTTTGATCGACAAGCTGCTCTCTCAATACTGGGACAGCAGGGTAGCTAAAAGCTAACCAACCTACATCCGGAAAGGGGAATCTCGTTATTCCCCTTTCTTGCTTTTTATGCTATAATAAAAGCAGGATATGGGTTGGTTGACAGAAAGGAGCAACCAACAAATGAAAATAGCTGCATATTGTCGTGTCTCGACGGACAAGGACGAGCAGATTGATAGCTTGATCCACCAGAAGGAATTCTTTGTGGAGTATGCCAAACGGAACGGCCACGAACTATTCCGCTTATATGCGGACGAAGGCATTACCGGTACATCTCTGAAAAAGCGTGAGGAATTCAAACGGCTTTTACGGGATGCGGAGTTGGGCCTGTTCGATATGGTGGTGGTTAAGGATATCAGCCGCTTTGCCAGAAACACAGTGGATGCCCTGCAAAGCATCCGCAAACTGAAATCCATGGGTATCAACACCCTGTTTCTCACAGCCAATATGGATTCTATGGGCGACAGCGAATTCGTGCTGACCCTGTTTTCTGCTATGGCACAGGAGGAAAGCAACAATCTTTCCAAGCGCGTTAAGTGGGGTAAAAAGATCAATGCGGAAAAAGGCCGTGTTCCTCAGAGGGTCTTCGGTTATGACCGGATCGACAAGTTCACCTTGGAGATCAACCCCGAGGAAGCTCAAATCGTCCGTAAGATATTCTTCCTATACAACGAACAGGGCTTAGGCTGCCGAACTATCAGCATGACCTTAAATCGAGATAACGACAAAACCAAATACGGAAATGACTGGAATGCGCGGGGCGTTAGGCGTGTACTTGTGAACCCGCTATACTGCGGCATTCTTGTCAATCACAAATATGAGATCGAAGATTTCTTGACCGGAAAGCAAGTAAACATTCCCAAAGAGGATCATTTCTATCATGAGCGTCCTTCCTGGGCCATTGTGACCCCGGAGATTTTCCAAAAAGCGCAGGAGATCATGGACTCCCGGAGAACCAAATATGACTCCGGAGAGCCTTTCAGAGATGCCAGGTACAGTTCCAAGCATGTATTCTCCACACTGATCAAGTGCGAACATTGCGGTAGGTCATTCACCCGGAAGACCTATACATATGTAAACACACGGGTCTATTGGCGATGCGTTACCAACGACCAGTACACCGCAGAGAAGTGCGACAACCGTGTAATTCTGGATGAGCCGGAGCTGATAGAGGAGCTTCGCAAATATTTTGCTTCACTGATAGAAGACAAGGACGTTTTTGTGGCAAGCATCTTGGCAAGCTTGGATAAACAGCTTCCGGAAGCACAGAACCCGGAACAGGCCAAGCAAGAAATCGAGTCCAAGCGGAAAAAACTGCTGAGCAAAAAAGACCGATATCAAGAAATGTATGCTAATGATCTGATCAGCATGGCAGAGCTGAAAGACAAGCTTGCTGATATTGCGGAAGAACTGAAGGCTGTGGATTTGGACTTGGAACAAATCGCCCAGACAGCGCAGATCATCAGTAATGCGGAGCAAATCATTCAGCATTACCGTCAGGAGATCCTTCGATTTTTGGAATTAGAAACCGTTACCAATATGGATATGCGCCGGATTATTGACCACATCTCGGTGGGTAAAAACGGCAATGTCCGTGTGGTACTGAAGAAATTTGAAGATATGGCAGCCGCCTAATGACACTTAGCGAATTGGTGTCAATGGTGGAGGTACTGGATCCCATGGTGCTTAGCTCCAAGGTGCGGGAGGTCTGCGACTGCTCCTGCAAGGAGACGACTGTGGCCCAAATACCGGGCGGTATTTTGCAGATGTTTGACGAAGAACTGGTGCTTTCCGGTGAAAGCCGCCGGCTGTTTGTCACATTGGGTCAGTTCTCTATTATCCGCCTGGAGCGGGATGCTCAGCTGGTAGTGCCGGTGCTGGACTACAGCATTCCTACCAAGGAATGCTGTGATTCCGTAGGTGGCTGCGCGGAGGATCCCTGCGAGATGTTCGGAAGAATTCCGTTCCCTGCTGCGCAGTTTGCGCCCCGTGGCTGCGACGGCGGGTGCAAAAAGGAAGATGGGGATTATACCACTACCGGTAACTGCTGAAATAAACCGCCGGAAGGAGTTCCTTCCGGCGGTAAATTATATTAGCCGCGCATGATGCGCTTACGGGCAATGTTAATGGGGCCTTCCTGCATGTGATTGATCCATGCTAGGCTTTTGCCGCAGCCGTAGGCCACGCAGGAGTCCGGATCATCGGCGATGGTACACTGGATGCCGGTACGCTCGGTCAGCAGCAGATCCATGCCCCAAAGCTGGCTGCCGCCGCCGGTAAGGGTGATACCGTTGCTTGCAATGTCGCCAACAAGCTCCGGAGAAGTATCTTCCAGAACAGAAAGCACTTCATCAGCCAACTGACGGGCAGGCCGCCGCAGGACTTCAAAAATCTCGGAGGACTGCAGCTCCAGTTCTCTGGGCATGCCGGTCTTGGCATCACGGCCTTTGACCGTCATGCTGATTTCCTCCTGACGGGGGAACACGCAGCCAATTTGAATTTTTACATCCTCTGCGGTGGCCTGACCGATGATGACACCGTGCTTGCGGCGTATGTACCGGGCAATTGCGTCATCAAAAGACAGTCCGGCAATCTTAATGGAGGAGGATGCGGCAACTCCGTTCATGGACAAGACTGCGATATCTGTGGTGCCGCCGCCGATATCCACGATCATATGGCCGTTGGGGCCTTTGATGTCCAGATTGGCACCCATAGCCGCTGCCAGCGGCTCCTCGATCAAATACACACGGCGGGCACCGGCTTCCAGCGCGGCATTGATAACTGTGCGCTCTTCCACTTCTGTAATGCCGCTGGGTACACAGATAACAACTCTGGGCTTGGGTGTAAACAGGCTTGATTTGGAAGCGGAACGGAACAGAACCTGCAGCATTTTGACGGTCATCTCGTGGTCGGAGATCACGCCATCCTTTAAAGGATGCATTGCTACCACATTGCCGGGGGTACGGCCCAGCATATTTTTGGCAGCGGCACCGACCTGCAGGAGCTTGCCGGTGTTTTTGTCCATTGCCACCACGGAAGGTTCCCGGATCACAACACCTTTTCCGTCTACATAGATCAGCACATTGGATGTACCCAGGTCCACGCCCAGGTCATTGGAAAATAACTGAAATGCCATTTTATTCACCTACATTGTTTACTTTTTATCGTGTAAGGCCACCGCAACGGCGGCACAATTAACTTCCTTTGCGCCGGCTGTTAAGAGTACACGGGCACATTCACTGACAGTTGCGCCGGTGGTGATAATATCGTCGATCAGCAAAATGCGTTTGTCCCGGATCAGCTCCGGATCCGTCACCCGATAAGCGTTGAGTACGTTGGCACGACGCATGGAGGCATCCCGGATGCCGGATTGGGGAGGAGTATTCTTTATTTTCAGCAGGGTCTGTGCCGGACTTTTACCCAGTTCTGCGGCTGTGACTCTGGCGATCAGTTCGTCTTGGTCATAGCCACGCTTCAATTGGCGGAAAAAGCCAACAGGCACCCATGTCAGCACGTCAAAGTCGTCCATTTCCTCGGTTTGCAGCTTCATGGCCAAAAATCTTCCGTAGCTTTGCGCATAACAGCGCTTGTTGCTGAACTTAAATCGGAGGAGACTGCTTCGTGCATTATCTTTATAATACCACACCGCAGTCCATCGTGCAACAAAGGAAAGCTTAAATTTTGATTTTGCTGCAATCGGGGCATCCAAACGGCACCGGCGGCAAAGGTCGGTTTCCTGATTGGACAACAGTTCGTTGCAAAGAACACATTTGGGAGGGAAAATCAGCGTTGAGATTCTTTTAAACATATCAATCCTGTTTCTGCTGGAGCCGCAGTTTCAGACCGGTGTAACGGCGGCCGGTTTTTACGTTCTGCGTCATGGCGGCAATGGTATCCTCCCGGCCTACAATAATCAGCAGTTCCCGTGCCCGGGTAATGGCCGTATACAGCACACTGCGGTTGAGCAGGTAAGGAGAGCTGTTCCATGCGGCCAAAACCGCAGCCCGATACTCACTGCCCTGACTTTTATGGACAGTCATTGCGTAGGCCAGTTCCAACTCGTTAAGCTGGGTAAAATCGTAATCCACTTCCCGGTCATCAAATACGACTGTGAGCATTTCCATAGTCGGATCGATCTTGCTGATAATGCCTACATCGCCATTGAATATACCGGAACCTACAGCGCTGCCGTCAGTCTTTTTCCAGAGGATATCATAGTTGTTCCGGATCTGCATGACCCGGTCGCCCTCCCGGAAAACCGTTTCACCAAACAGGCGTTCCTTTTTAGTGGGGGAAGAGGGGTTCAGGCTGGCCTGAAGTTGTTTATTGAGATTGGCTGTGCCGGCATTTCCACGTTTTGTGGGGGTCAGTACCTGAATCTGGTCAGCGGGGATACCCATATTCTTTGGAAGGCGGGAGGCACACAGCCCCACAATGGTTTGCCCAACCTCCTCCTCGGTACGGCTGGGAAGGAAGAAAAAGTCATTCTTCACATCCCGAAGCTGGGGCATCTGGCCCTGATTGACCCGGTGCGCATTCATAACGATCAGACTTTGCTGTGCCTGTCGGAAGATTTCCGTCAAACGCACAGAGGGCAGTATGCCGCTTCGAAGCATGTCGTTGAACGGGAAGCCGGGACCCACCGGGGGGAGCTGATCCGGATCACCCACCAGAATCAGCCGGGTGCGCTTGGGGATTGCCTGCAAGAGACTCCCCAAAAGCTGCACGTCCACCATGGACATTTCATCTACGATAATGGCATCTGCTTTTAGCGGGTCATCCTCGTCCCGGGCAAAGAACAAACGGCCTGTGTGAGGATCAATACCGGCACCCAGCAGCCGATGGATAGTGGATGCTTCCTGTCCGGTCACTTCCGTCATGCGCTTGGCAGCACGGCCTGTGGGGGCTGCCAGCAAACAGCGAAGACCCATTTGACCGTATAAGGACAGAATTCCGTTTACAATGGTAGTTTTACCGGTGCCGGGACCGCCGGTAATCAGTAAAAGCCCGCTGGTGGCGGATTGGCGAATTGCCTGTTCCTGCTGCGAAGAGTAAGTAATGCCGCTGTCCGCTGCTGCCTGCCGCAGCTTTTTATCCAGCTGTGACGGCAGGGGGAATACACATTCGGAGAATTCCAGAAGCCGTTGACTGCTGTAGGTTTCAGCCCGGTACAGAGCGGGCAGGTAATCTATGGTAATGCCTGCCAGACGGTCACGGACAAGACGTTGGCCGTTTATGAGCCGTTCAATGCTTTCGGCAACTGTTTGCGTATCCACACTCAGCAGTTCGGCGGTAGCCTGTGTCAGCTTATTTTCCGGCAGAAAGCTGTGGCCCGCGTTTAAGTTGTAGCGCAGCTCGAACAAAATGCCCGCATCCACACGCCGGGGATCATCTCCGGCAATGCCCAATTCAATAGCAAACCGGTCTACTGCACCGAAGGGAGCTTCCAATTCCTCATCCATCAGCAGATAGGGGTCATCGTAAAGAATATCCACGGTGCTTTCGCCGTATAGCTTGTAGGTCCTGACTGCCAGATCAGCAGGCAGATGATGCAGGGTGAAGAACTCCATTAAATGCCGCAGACCGAATTGCATCCGGAATTCTTCCCCGATGGCCTGTGCCTTGGCATCGGAGATGCCGGACACCTCGGAAAGACGCTCCGGTTCCCGCTCCATGATCAGTAAGGTCTGATCGCCGAAATGCTGTACGATCCGGCCAGCAATTTTTGGGCCGATGCCCTTGATAGCGCGGCTGGACAGGTATTGGAGAATCTCAGCAGTGGTTTGGGGCATTAACCGCTCCAAAAACTCTGCTTCAAACTGCCGGCCGTAGCTGGCGTGACTGCACCATTTACCGGTGACCATCAGCCGTTCCCCCACAGCGGGCAGGGGAATGGTACCTACCACGGTGACGGTATCGCCGGTTTCACAGTGCAGACGCAAAACGGCATAGCCGTTATCATAATTCTGAAATACAACGGCACCTATGGTGCCCTGTAAAATATCCATTTCCAGTTCCGCCATGGCCATACTCCTGTTAGTTATTTGTATTAGTTTACTATATTTTGGGGAAAATGAAAAGGCCTATTGAAATATTTCTTGTGAATGCATGGCGAAAAGGAAAAATATACAGATGAAGCCGCTGCATACAGAAGATAATGGATAAAATAGAAAAAATTTGCAATTTGTGTTTTTTGGTCTTGCATCTTATGCGAGAATAAACTATAATTAATAAATCAGTAAAGAAATAGTAAAGAATGCATACAGGAGGGAATATGAAGTTCTGGTCGCTGTTGATCTGGGTCACGCAATTTGGGCTTTCGGTGATCTTTCCGGTATGCTTTTTTTTACTGCTGGCCAGCTGGCTGCAGAATACCTATGACTTGAGCAGCTGGGTTATGATCTTGGGCGGTGTGCTGGGAGTCCTGACATCGGTCAGTACCGTGCGATCCTGCATCCGTTCCCTGCGGAAGGATACGGAGCGTGCGGCAAATTCGGAGCAGCAGCCGCCGCTGGCTTTTAATGACCACGAATAACCGGGAAAGGACGAAGTGAATGAAACTGCAAAGTGCATCTATCCGGGAAATCAAACGGGTAACCGTTGGCTCCTGTATATGCCTGCTGCTGATGATCGCCGTGTTTTTTGTGCTGTCACTGGTGAATATTGTTACCTTTGACTACAAAATATTTTTAGGTGGTATAGCAGGCACTGCCATCGCCATAGGCAATTTCGCGCTGCTATGCATGACCATCCAGAAGGCGGCTGAGACTGAGGATAAAAAACTGATGAAGGCAAAATTTCAGATGAGCTATAATGGCCGTATGATTGCGCAGGCGGCTTGGGTTGTAGCGGCTTTTCTGATCCCTATATTTAATGTATTTGCGGCAGCGATTCCATTGCTGTTTCCCACAGCTGTTATCTTTTTCCTGCAGAGCAGAGGGAAATTGGTCACCCCCAGTGACCGAAAAAACCCCGTCGAACCGGAACAATCGGAAGAAGAGCGGTTGGACACATTCGAAGCCTAACCACGAAGTGAGGTGAGTAAATTGGACATTTCCATTAACGGCGCGAAGATACTCTGGACCATTGATGATGTACCGCTGCTGGGAACGATTAACATTACCCAGACAGTGATTGTCAGCTGGTTGGTTATGGCGATCATCACAGGACTGTGTATCTGGCTTGGATCTGGATTGAAGGTCACCGGCATATCCAGAAAACAGGCAGTGGCAGAAATGGCGGTAACAGCCTTGATTAAATTTGTCAGAGGCAATATGGGCTCCAATTTTGACCGCTATATTCCTCTGGTTGGCACCATTTTTATCACCAGCGTAATATCTAATTTAATCAGCGTTTTGGGTATTTGGAGTCCTACGGCGGACTTGATGACGGAATTGGGCTGGGCGCTGGTGGTGTTCGTACTGATCACCTACCATAAGATCAAATCCTCCGGCATCGGCGGCTATCTGAAAGGGTTCCTGGATCCGGTCTTTGTGCTGGCGCCCATTAATGTAATGGCAGAACTGTTTACCCCCATTTCCATGGCCTGCCGTCACTTCGGCAATATCCTTTCCGGTACGGTTATCAGCGCCCTGATATACGGCGCCCTTACCGCTGCCACCCATGCGGTATTCGGACTGATCGGCAGCAATCTGATTGTTGCTTTGATCGTAGCCCTTGCCGGTGTTGGCTTGATCGTATTCGGCAAGCAGAAAAAGAAAACCGTTTTGTTTATCGTCGGTATCGTTGCGGTGGCATTGGGCGTTCTGTCTGCGCTCAGCAACTTGGGCGGCTTCTTCGCGGAAGTGCCTTGGCTGGCTGTGGGTATCCCGGCAGTGACCGGTGCCTACTTTGACTGGTTCGGCGGCTGTATTCAGGCGTTCATTTTCTGTACGCTCACCACTCTCTTCATCAAACAGGCGGCAGGCGATTAAGCCGCGTCATTTGAATAAATTGAAAGTATTATATTTTAGGAGGAAATATTTATGGATTATCAGGTTTTGGCAAAAGGTATTGCACTGGCTGGCTGTGCTATCGGCGCAGGTTTGGCTCTGATTGCGGGTATCGGCCCCGGTATTGGTGAAGGCAACTGTGCTGCCCGTGCCTGTGAAGCCATTGGTCGTCAGCCTGAGTGCAAGGGCGATGTTACCAGCACTATGATTTTGGGTATCGCGCTGTCCGAGACCACCGGTATTTATGGCTTTGTTACAGGCCTTCTGCTGATCTTCTTTGCTCCCGGCCAGTTCATGAACTTCCTCAGCTGAGTTTTTAAAATAAACTTTGCCGGAAGGAGGCAGGAACTATGCAGACCCTTTACCAGTCCCTTGTGGCTGTGGAGCCTTTTACGTTGGTCGTAACGATCCTGAATCTGTTTTTGCAATTGTTCATTGTTAAGAAATTCTTTCTGGACAAGATCATGAGGATTCTGGATCAGCGCCGTGAAGCTGCGGACAGAGAAATCTCCGATGCCACCAACGCCAAGGAAGAGGCTATGGCCATTAAGGAGACCTATGAAAACAATATGAAGCAGGCAAAGACCGAGGCGGACGCGATCCTTGCCCGGGCACAGAAAACCGCCACTGCTCGCAGTGAGGAGATTATCAAGGATGCCCAGGCGCAGGCTGTGCAGCTGAAGCAAAAGGCAGCGCAGGATATTGCCCAGGAAAAGAAGAAAGCATTGAACGAAGCAAAGGACGAGATCTCTGTCATTGCCTTGGCCATTGCCGGTAAGGTGGTAGGCCGGGAACTGAACCATGCGGATCAGTCTCAGCTTGTGGACAGCTTTATCGATGAATTGGGTGAGGGCCTATGACACAGGTAGGAATCAACTACGGACAGGCCCTTTATGATCTGGTTGCTGAGGAAGGACTTACAGAGCAGGTATTGCAGCAGCTTGCAGCGTTGCGGGATGCCTTCGCCCAGGAGCCGGAATTTGTGCAGCTTTTGTCTGCACCGAACCTTCCCAAAGAGGAGCGCTGTAATATTCTGGATGAAAGCTTCCGGGGAAAGCTGCAGCCCTATGTGCTGAATTTCTTGAAAATCCTGACCGAAAAGGGCTATATTCGCCACTTTACTGACTGCTGCAAAGCTTACCGGGATTTGTACAATGCTGACCACGGGATTCTGCCGGTTTCCGCAGTAACAGCCGTAGCCCTGACACAGGAGCAGACGGAAAAACTGAAAGGGAAGCTGTCGAAGATCACCGGAAAGACCATTGAACTGACGAACCGCGTAGATCCCACTTGTCTGGGCGGCATCCGTCTGGATTATGACGGCAAGCGGGTGGACGGTACGGTGCAGAACCGGCTGGATTCCATTCGTGATTTGCTGAAAAATACCGTACTATGAGAGTAGGTAGATTATGGAACTGAGACCAGAAGAAATTACAAAAATTATTCGCAGTCAAATCAAAAACTACGAGAATAAGCTGGAGTCCAGCGAAACCGGTGTGGTCATTCTGGTGGGTGACGGTATTGCCAAGGCCTCCGGTCTGGAAAAATGCATGGCAGGCGAGTTGGTGGAATTCCCCAACGGCGCTTTCGGCATGGCCCAGAATCTGGAAGAGGATACGGTTTCTGTCGTTATTTTGGGTGATGACAGCGGTATTAAAGAGGGGGATACCGTTAAGCGTACTGGCAAGGTGGTTTCCGTGCCGGTGGGACAGGCTATGATCGGCCGAGTTGTCAATGCGCTGGGCGAACCCATCGACGGAAAGGGCATTATCGCTGCGGAAAAGTACATGCCCATTGAAGCGCCTGCCCCGGGTATTATTGACCGGGAACCGGTTAATGTGCCTCTGCAGACCGGTATCAAAGCCATTGACTCCATGATTCCCATTGGACGGGGTCAGCGTGAGTTGATTATCGGCGACCGGCAGACCGGTAAGACAACCATCGCAACCGACACCATTCTGAATCAGAAGGGTAAGGATGTGATCTGCATTTATGTGGCCATCGGTCAGAAGCGTTCAACTGTGGCACAGATCGTGAACAATCTGACGCTGGGCGGCGCCATGGATTATACCATCGTGGTTTCCGCCACCGCTTCCGAGCTGGCACCCATGCAGTATATCGCGCCTTACTCCGGCTGTACCATCGGTGAGTTCTTTATGCATCAGGGCAAGGACGTACTGGTGATTTATGACGATCTGAGCAAGCATGCGGTTGCCTACCGTGCCATCTCCCTGCTGATCCGCCGTCCCCCCGGACGGGAAGCTTACCCCGGTGACGTATTTTATCTCCACTCCCGTCTGCTGGAGCGGGCGGCACATCTGTCGGAGAAAAACGGCGGCGGCAGCTTGACGGCTCTGCCTATCATTGAAACGCAGGCCGGTGATGTATCCGCCTACATTCCCACCAACGTGATCTCCATTACCGACGGACAGATCTTCCTGGAAAGTGAGCTGTTCAACGCCGGTGTTATGCCTGCGGTGAATCCGGGTATTTCTGTGTCCCGTGTTGGCGGTGCGGCACAGATCAAGGCTATGAAGAAGGTCTCCGGTTCGCTGAAGCTGCTGTATTCCCAGTACCGGGAGTTGCAGAGCTTTGCCCAGTTCGGCTCCGATCTGGATGCGGATACCAAGGCCCGTTTGGCGTTGGGTAAACGGATCGTGGAGGTGCTGAAGCAGGGTAATAACGCGCCTGTGGAGGTCGCCCATCAGGTTTGTATCCTGTATGCGGTCACCAACGGCTATCTGAATGATATTGAAGTAGAGCAGATCAAAGAGTTTGAACTGCGTCTGCGTGAATTTATGGATAACCGGTATGGGCATGTACTGACGGCTATCCGCACTACCGGTAAGCTGGAAACCGAAACGGAAGAAGGCCTGAAAGCAGCCTTGCAGGAGCTTCTGGAAGAATTCCGGAAAACCGTATAAGGAAGGAGGCCTGTCATGGCTGGCGTTTCCTCGAAGGAAATCAAAAACCGCATACGGAGCATGGAATCTACCAAGCAGATCACAAAAGCCATGGAAATGGTTGCTGCCTCCAAGCTCCGTCGGGCGCAGGCACAGGTACTGTCATCCCGTCCTTATTTTGAGATCCTGTTTTCCACAATTAATGATATCGTGGATTCTAACCGGGATTTTTCATCTCCCTATCTTGTGGAGCGGGATGCGAAAAAGACATTGTATGTGGTCATTGCCGGTGACCGTGGTTTGGCCGGTGGCTACAACAGTAATATTTTAAAAATGGTCATGGCAGAAATAGAAGGAAAAGATGCGGTTGTCCTGCCGATTGGCAAGAAGGCTGTGGACTTCTTCAAAGCCAGAAGAGTGCCTATGCTGACAGCCAATTACGCGGAAGCAGAGGCAATAACCATCGGTGACTGCTTCAGTGTTGCCAAAAGCTTGTGCAAGCAGTATTTAAATGGCGAATTTGACCGGATTTATGTGGCGTATACCAATTTCGTATCTGTCCTGTCCCAGACACCCGGCTGCCTGCGATTGCTTCCGTTGCTGCGGGAAAATACCGGTCGGGAGGGCACAGTGCGTTCAGACATCATCTATGAGCCTAACAGCCTTGAGGTGTTTGATGCCATCATCCCCGAGTATTTGGGCGGTGTTTTGTACGGCGCTCTGTGTGAGAGCCGGGCATCGGAGCAGGCGGCACGGCGTACCGCCATGGATTCCGCAACCCAGAACGCGGAAGAGATGATCGCAGACCTGAGCTTGCAGTTCAACCGTGCCCGTCAGGCTGCCATTACCCAAGAGATTACCGAAATTGTTGCAGGCTCTTAATCTGCAACTGCAAAAGGAGTTGAATCCTATGGATAAGCATGTGGGAACAGTGATCCAGATCGTGGGTCCTGTTCTGGATATTCGTTTCCCGGACGGCCAGCTGCCGGAGCTTTTGTCCGCAATTGAGATCCCTCATGGGGATAATACCATCGTGGCCGAGGTAGCACAGCACATTGGCGACAATGTGGTGCGCTGCATCGCCATGAGTTCTACCGACGGTCTGCAGCGTGGAGCGCAGGCAATCGATACCGCTGCGCCCATCAGCGTTCCAGTGGGTGAAGCCTGTCTGGGCCGTGTGTTCAATCTGCTGGGCCAGCCTATCGATGAGGCGGGAAGCGTGGATGCACAGGAGCGATGGCCCATCCATCGCGCTGCCCCTTCTTATGATGAGCAGGAGTCTGCCACAGAGATTTTGGAAACCGGTATTAAGGTCGTTGACCTGATCTGCCCTTACGCAAAGGGTGGTAAGATCGGTCTGTTTGGCGGTGCAGGCGTTGGTAAGACTGTTCTGATCATGGAGCTTATTAACAATGTTGCCAAGGCACAGGGCGGTATTTCCGTCTTTACCGGTGTCGGTGAGCGTACCCGTGAGGGTAATGACTTGTACCGGGAAATGACCGAATCCGGTGTTATCAACAAGACCGCCATGGTCTACGGTCAGATGAACGAACCCCCCGGAGCCCGTATGCGTGTGGGCCTGTCAGGACTTACTATGGCAGAGTACTTCCGTGATGTAAAGCATCAGGACGTGCTGCTGTTTATCGATAATATTTTCCGCTTTACACAGGCTGGTTCTGAGGTTTCCGCGCTGCTGGGCCGTATGCCTTCCGCCGTTGGCTACCAGCCCACGCTGGCCACAGAAATGGGCGCTCTGCAGGAGCGTATTACCTCTACCAAGAACGGTTCTATCACCTCCGTACAGGCTGTTTATGTGCCTGCGGACGACTTGACTGACCCGGCACCTGCTACCACCTTTGCCCATCTGGATGCCACTACCGTTCTGGACCGTGGTATTGCCTCTCTGGGTATTTATCCCGCTGTGGATCCGCTGGATTCCACTTCCCGGATCCTGACCCCTGATGTTGTGGGTATGGAGCATTATGAAACTGCCCGTGCGGTGCAGCGTATTCTACAGCGGTATAAGGAACTGCAGGATATCATCGCCATTATGGGTATGGACGAACTAAGTGAAGAGGATAAGCTGATCGTCAGCCGGGCCCGTAAGGTGCAGCGGTTCCTGTCCCAGCCCTTTGAGGTGGCTGAGCAGTTTACCGGCTATAAGGGCAAGTATGTACCTTTGAAGGAAACCATCCGTGGCTTTAAGGAGATCATTGAGGGCAAGCATGACCAGATCCCCGAATCCTGCTTCCTGTTTGTAGGTTCCATCGACGAAGTGGTGGAAAAGTGGAAGGGTGATAGCAAATGAGCAGCTTTCCGCTGAAGATTGTCACCCCGGATGGCCTGCAGTTCGACGGTATGGCAGAGCGTGTGATCGTCCGCACGATTACCGGCGATATGGCTGTACTGGCAGGACACATCAATTGTGTGGCCCCTTTGGGCATGGGCCGTGCTACCGTCATTACCGACGGCCAGCGGCGCTATGCTGCCTGCATTGGCGGTATGCTGTCTGTGGTAAACGGGGAAGTAACGCTGGTTCCTACCACCTTTGAATGGGCAGACAAGATCGATGTGGAGCGGGCGGAGCGTTCCGGCCAGCGGGCAGAGTCCGTTCTGCAGGATAAGAATTCCACAGATACGGATATTCGGCTTGCCAAGGCTCGGCTGAAGCGGGCATTGATCCGCAAAAGCGTTGCTGATCATAAACCTATGTAACAAAAACCGAGCGGCCATAACGGCCGCTCGGTTTTGCATGTAAAGCATCAAGGCTTGTGGTAATAAACTCTTTGTGCGGATTCCGCATCAGGGAATTCCGGACTTTCAGTACTGAAAAGGCCGTATAGAGCACCGCAGCGGTCTTCAATGGCCTGATAAGGATGATCGACTTTCTCACCCATATTGGGAAAGCTGCCGGACTGACGGGCAAGTTTTAGAATTTCACGGCCTTTATCGTTAAATGCCAGTGCCCGGGCGTAAGGGGCAGGGGAACACATGTCATCTGTTGTAAGACCAAGAAAAGCACACATAACCATTCTGTCTAACCTTGTGCGCGTATATCGCTTAGATTTAACTGTGTTCAAAATATTCTCCAGCGTTGCTTCTTTTCGCGCGGCATGCATCAGTTTCCGACAAAGACCCTCAGAGCCATAGGGGAGCGCTTCAAATTCTTCGTCGGACATAGTTCGCAGTTTTCCCAAAACAGCCCGCTCACCGGCTGCCAGCGTGTGAAGGGCTTGTCCTTCAAAGCAACTATGGGCGGATTGGGGCACGTAGCGTTTCCAATCGCTGTGATTTAACAGCAGTTCACGGACTGCAGTAGCGGAGGGATCAGAAGAGTCGGCAGCGGTATCGTGGTAATTTCCAAGGCGCCGGATCGGTTCAGGAGTTAACCGGCTATTTTGGGACAAAATAGCTTTGCAGTATTCTACAGCCAGTATATCATTGGGGCGTGATAGAACCTGACTGTCAATTCCCATGGATTCCAAAGCGGCTTGCCGGGCTGCCGGAAAGGATACGCCTTTTTTAAGCGCAATAGCAAGCGCTTCCGGGAAAGCAGGGCAAAGAAGCGCCTGCGCGGTAGCCATAAGTGCCTCTTTGTTTCCTGTTTCAGAACCAAAGCACAGAGAATCACAAAAGCCGTCCAGCAGCCGGACACCCTCTGAGGCAAAGCCCTCCGCCGAGGACAGGGCTGCGGTCACAGGAAGTTCCAGTACCAGATCCGCACCGCTTAAGACTGCGGCTTTTGCCCGGCAGGACTTGTCTACAATGGCAGGCTGCCCCCGCTGAACAACGTTTCCGCTCATCAGACACACGATGCCGCAATCTTCGTTTTCTGCGCGAATCCGGTCAATTTGCTTTTGGTGACCTAAGTGGAAGGGGTTATATTCGCAGATAATACCTGTGATTTTCAAAAAAACTCCTTCTTTCAGAAAAAAATTCCATTTCAGGGCTTGAGAAATTTACCAATCTATTATAGAATAAGCCTAGCTATGTGTATTCTAGCATATTATGCGAAAAAAGAAAATCATTTTATTTTAGGAGGCAATTCCAATGAATGTTTTGATCATCAATGCCGGCAGCTCCAGCTTAAAGTATCAGCTGATGAACCCCGAGACCGGTGAAGTTTCCGCAAAGGGTCTGTGCGAGCGTATCGGCATCGACGGCCGTCTGAACCACACCAAGGCCGGCTGCGACAAGATTGTTAAGGACATCCCCATGCCCACTCACTCCGAAGCTATCGCTGCTACTCTGGAGATTCTGCAGGACGAGACCGTCGGCGTTATCAAGTCCGTTGACGAGATCGATGCAGTGGGTCACCGCGTGCTGCACGGCGGTATGGAGTTCTTCGCTTCCTGCATTATTGATGACGAAGTCATTACTGCTATCAAGAAGTGCATTCCTCTGGGACCCCTCCACAACCCCGCTAACCTGATGGGTATCGAGGCCTGCCAGGCTGTTATGCCTAAGACTCCTCAGGTTGCTGTGTTCGACACCGCTTTCCACATGACTATGCCTCCTAAGGCTTACCGTTACGCCATTCCCACCGAGTACTATGAGAATGACTCCATTCGCCGCTACGGCTTCCACGGCACCAGCCATAAGTACGTCGCTAAGCGTACCGCTGAGCTGATTGGCAAGAAGGAGTTCAAGATGGTCAACTGCCATCTGGGCAACGGTTCTTCCATGGCTGCTATCAAGGACGGCAAGTGCCAGGATACCACTATGGGCCTGAGCCCTCTGGCCGGTGTTCCTATGGGTACCCGCAGCGGCGATATCGACGCATGTGTTGTTCAGTTCATCTGCAATAAGTACGGCATGACTCCTGACGAGTGCCTGAACATGCTGAACAAGAAGTCCGGTATGCTGGCTCTGTCCGGTGTTTCCTCCGACTTCCGTGATCTGGAAGACGGCGCTAAGAACGGCAACGAAAACTGCGCTCTGGCTCGCGACAAGTTCTGCTACGAAGTCGCTAAGTATGTCGGCGCTTACGCTGCTGCTCTGAACGGTCTGGACGTGATTACCTTCACCGCCGGTGTTGGCGAAAACGACGTCAATGTCCGTAAGACCATCTGCGAGTACCTGGGCTTCATGGGTGTTAAGATCGATCCTGAGCTGAACGGCAAGCGCGGCAAGGAAATGAAGATCTCCACCCCCGACTCCAAGGTCGAAGTGTGGATCGTTCCCACCAACGAAGAGCTGATGATCGCTCAGGATACCGCTGAGCTGGTCAACGCTGCGAAGTAAGAGAGCATCATATAAGCCGCCGCATCTGCGGCGGCTTTTGCTTAAGAAGGAGTATGAAAAGATGACTGTTTCAGAGCGTTTTTTGCGCTATGTTTCCTTTGACACCCAGTCCGACGAAAATTCCGAAACATGTCCGTCCACAGCCAAGCAGAAGCTTTTGGGCGCGGCACTGGTGGAGGAAATGCTGGCGATGGGCATCAAAGATGCCTATATGGACGAAAACGGCTATGTTTACGGCACGGTACCCGGCGATCCGTCATTGCCCACAATCGGCCTGATCGCCCACATGGATACGTCCCCGGATGCATCTGATATGGATGTGAAAGCCAGCGTGGTAGCATACAACGGCGGCGATATCTGCCTGAATAAGGAGAAGGATATCTGGCTCCGGGAGAAGGAGTATGAAAGCCTGCAGTCCAATCGGGGCAAGCATCTGATCGTTACCGACGGAACTACCTTATTGGGTGCAGATGACAAGGCCGGTATTGCAGAGATTTTGACAGCGGCGGAAATGCTACTGAATTCCTCCCAAAAGCATGCCACCTTGCGGATCGGTTTTACACCGGATGAGGAGATCGGCCGGGGCGCAGACCTGTTCAATGTGAAAGACTTTGACGCCGATTATGCCTATACGGTGGATGGCGGCACATTGGGTGAGCTGGAATACGAGAATTTTAACGGCGCTTCCGCAAAAGCAGTATTCCACGGACAGAACATTCATCCCGGTTCTGCAAAAAACAAAATGGTTAACTCTCAATATATGGCTATGGAATTCCAGAGCCTGCTGCCTGCCCATAAAAAGCCAGAATCCACAGAAGGCTATGAGGGCTTTATCCACTTGACGGATATGGAAGGCTGTGTGGAAGAATCTGCCCTTTACTACATTATCCGTGACCATGACCTGCAGAAGCTGCAGCAGATGAAGGCGGAAATGGCAACTGTGGCGGCATTCATGAATGCCAAGTATGGTGAGGGTGCTGTAGAACTGACAATTACCGACAGCTATTACAACATGCGCCAAAAAATCGAGCCCTGCATGTACATCGTGGAGCGGGCGAAGAAGGCCATGGAAGCCGTAGGAATCATGCCGGTAACTGTGCCTATTCGTGGTGGTACCGACGGCGCAAGACTTTCCTATGAGGGACTGCCTTGCCCCAATCTGTGTACCGGCGGACAGAACTACCACAGCCGGTTTGAGTACGTCCCAGTTGAGGATATGGAAGCCATTACCCGCCTGTTGGTTGAAATTTTAGCAGCATTCTAATCAAAAACCGCACTCGTTTGAGTCAATACCATTAAGTTACCACGTCGTTGCGAACCAGCGCGCACGCTGGTGTGGCAATCTCCTTCTTAGGAGGGGATTCCCACGCCAGTCTGCGGACTGGCTCGGAATGACCGGATAATTAACTTAGTGATATTGTTCATTTGAGTGCGGTTTTTCATGCGATTTGTGTAACCTTGGAAACAGGGCAAATATATTGCGGAGTGATGTGATAAGCGGATGGGTAACGGGCTTTGGCGCAAAATAATCACGGTCGTATTCTGTGGACATGGGCATGGTGCCCGTATAAATGGCAAAGGCTTCCAAAAGTGTACTAAGGGTTCGTACGGTATAGAACTTGCCGCTGGCCACTGGGGTATCCAGACGGCTGAGAATATCCGCCACAAACTCCACGCACAGCAGGGCATTTCGAACCGGTACCCTCCGGCGAAAGGGAACTGTCAGCACTGACAGATAATTGTATAAGTACTGTTCTTTGTGAGCATACATCTTTTCCAGCTGCTTTTCCAGTGTGGTATATTGGGTAGCACTTACAGGGATTTGGCATATGGTGCAGTTAGAAGCTTTTCCGTTAAAATAATACCGGGAAAGGGACTCTTTCACAAATCCGCCAAGCAATGGGGTGCTGTAATAGCGCCGGGCAAAGCTGTACATCCGGGAAAGATCTCGGTCCAGTGCGATACTGACATGGTTATATTGACCTCGAGTCAACGCTCGGATCATTTTCCCAACCCGGTAATGGGTGCAGGAGAATACAACATAAATATTCTTTTCCATAGGTACGCCCTCAAATCATTCCCAGCAGGATCATGCCCACCGTGTTGATGGCCAGATTGGCACCCATATGCGTGAGCCAGGAAACCCAGATCCGGCGGCTGCGGGAATTCAGATAATTAAAGAACAGCCCGCAGGCAAACAGAGCAACCAGCGTACCTGCATAAAGAAGAGGAGAGAACCAGCCATCAAGCATGCCTCCGTGATAGAAAGCAAAGGCAGCAGCGCTGAACATAGTGGCGAACAGGGGAGAGGTGACCTTTTTGAGGGTCAGATATGCAAAGCCCCGGAAGAAAAATTCCTCCAGCAGGGAGTTGCAAAAAGCGATGTATAAGGAGATGTACAGGAAATTATCTGCACTGATACCGCCGTTTTCCATCAGAGAACCGGGAATAAAGGAAAAGTCCATGTGGGACTGCAGCAGAAAATAGCCTAAAAGAATTACTGCAAAAGCTGCAGTACCCAGTGTAAGCCCAATAAGTACCGCCTTTTTCTCCGGACGGAACAGAGCGGCAGGAGATAAACCCCGCACGGCGGAAAACGCAAGGGGGATGCACAGAAACAGCAGGACCTTTACTGCGGATTTGACCGCATAGGGAGGTTTCCAGACACCGTCGGTCAAAGCCATGACCAGACAGCACAGCAAAACGCTCAAACAGATCCATAACTTGTCTTTTTTCATGGCTGACCCTCCTTTTGTAGTGCATTTTACCATAAAAAGGCCGTTGTTGCAAGGATAAATCCGTCAGTATATTTTATCCATAGGGCTTGACAAACAGGGAATGTATCGGTATACTGATATCGATATCTCGGGAGCGGTTTGTCCCCGTACCCGTGAATGAAAAGGAGAGATCGTTATGAGCAAAATCAGTGTGATCGGCGCCGGCAGCGTAGGTGCAACAGTTGCCAATGACCTGATGATTCAGGGTGTGGCATCTGAAATCGTATTGATCGATGTGAACAAGAAAAAGGCAATGGGTGAAGCGCTGGATATTTATCAGGGTGCTCCGTTCCACTCTCCTGCTATCGTACGTTCCGGCGATTATGATGATGCGGCCAATTCCGATATCGTTGTGATTACCTGCGGCGTGGCAAGAAAACCGGGCATGACCCGTCTGGATCTGGCTAAGACCAATGTAAACATCCTGAAGGATGTGGCCGCCAGTGTGGTGCCTTACGCGCCCAAGGCGATTTATGTGATCGTATCCAATCCCGTTGACATTCTGACCTATGTATTCCATAAGGTTTCCGGACTGCCTGAGAATCAGATCATCGGCTCCGGCACTATTCTGGATACCAGCCGGCTGCAGTCAGAACTGGCAAAGCGGTTCTTTATCAGCCCCAAGAATGTCCATGCCCACGTATACGGTGAGCACGGTGACAGCTCTTTTGTGCCCTGGTCGCTGGTGCATATTGCAAACAACCATGTGGATGTTTACAAGGATAGCTCTCCCGATAAGGACCGCATCGACTGGAACAGCGACTACGAGGAAGTTGAAGAGTTTGTCAAGAAGTCCGGTGCTGTGATTATTGAGAACAAGGGCGCTACGTTCTATGCGGTTGCCATGTCCGTGTGCCATATCTGCAAGTGCATTTATGCCGGTGCCGGTACGGCGCTGACTGTTTCTACCATGATGCATGGCGAATACGGCGTGGAGGATGTATGCCTGTCTACGCTGGCGCTGGTTGACAGACAGGGCGTACGGGGCAAGATTCTGAACAAGCTGACCGATGAGGAAATTGCAAAGCTTCACAAGAGTGCCGATAAACTGAAGTCTGTTATCAAGGAACTGGAACTGTAATTAAAACCTAAGAGCGTGTTGTGAATTTCACAACACGCTCTTTTCTTATATGGATTGCGCAGCCATAAGCTGACATAGATCAGCTGCAACATCTTCTTGCCGCAACTGGTCTTTGATTGCGCTTTGCATGTCTGTAAGTGCAAAGCGGCAGCCGATGAGTGCTTTTTCAATCTGCTCCGGCAGCTGCCAGTCCATGGAATCGGAATAAACCTTGGCAGCGGTGATGATTCCGCCCTTGGCCTGCAGCTGTAGAAGAATACCGCCCCAATCGTAGCGGCCTTCACAGGAGAAGGTAAAGGGTAGGGGAGCGCCGTAAAGATAATCCCAGCTCTCGTATTTCTGGGCTAAAGCATCAATAGCGGCTATATCTTCGTTGGTAAGCGACACAGTGGATGCTGTCAGTCTAAATTCCGCTTCAAAGGCATCTGCCATATACCGCTTCATTGCTTCGCAGGTAAGTGTTGGGTTCAGCTCCTGCAAGTTGATCACCCGAGAACGGACAGATGCGATGCCTTTGGCTTCCAACTTGGCTTTGGAGGGGCTTAAGTACCGCTGCAGCTTCTCCATATCCACGTTGACCAGCAGTGTGCCGTGGTGATATGCGTGGGTCTTATTCTGATAGAAGGCATTACCGGAGAATTTCCGCCCCTCGGTCAGCAGGTCGTTACGGCCGGATTTTTCCGCGCTGATGCCGGCATATGCACAGGCCCGTTTAATTACGGCCAGATTTCTGTCCAGATCATAGTTTTCTTTTTGCGCCATAAATGTAAAGTTCAGGTTTCCGATATCGTGGAATACAGCACCGCCGCCGGAGAGACGCCGGGCCAGCTTGCCGCCTTCCTGCTCCAGAAGCGTGGTTCGACATTCCACCCAGGCGTTTTGGTTGCTGCCGATCACAACGGTATTCTGATTCTGCCACAGGTAGAGGGTATATTCGCCGGGAACAGTAGTATCCATCAGATATTTTTCGGTTGCTAAATTCCGGTAAGGATCCAGACTTGTGCTTTCATAAATGCGAATTTTTTCGATCATAATATCACCTTTTCTGTCTGCATTGGAGTTTGTTATTATTATAGAATCCCTTTTAAGCAGAGTCAAGAAATAATCATTGACAATTTTGGTATAAAGGTGTTATATTAGTGTTATAAACTTAGTTTTATAACATGCGAGGATATCATGAACAGAATTCGACAGGATAAGATAAAGGACTATATAGAGAGCAGAGGAGTCGTAACCATAAAGCAGCTGCAGGATCTTTTTCCTGATGTTTCTCTGATGACGATCCACCGGGATCTGGATATGCTGGTGCAGAGCGGCCACATTGTGAAATTTCGGGGCGGGGCCAAATCTGTGCGCCATGCCATGGATCTGGAGTTTGATGTGCGCATGCGCCAGAACAATGCCGGTAAGACTGCCATTGCCCATAAAGCGCTGGAATTGATCCAGCCTCATACCTCTGTTTTTTTGGATGCCAGCACCACCAATCTGGCTTTGGCGAGGCTGCTGCCGGACATCAATTTGAATATTTTCACTACCGGACCGGGAATTGCATTGGAGCTTTGCCGGCTGCATAATCCGGTTGTTACCCTGTGCTGCGGCACGATGAACAGGAAAAACCTGTCCCTTTCCGGCCAAAATACCTTGGAAATGCTGGATGGGATCAATATTGACCTAGCGTTTATCGGCGTTTCCGGCTGCTCTGTGGATGCGGGCTTTACCTGCGGTACGGAAAGCGATATGCTGGTCAAGCGGCTTGTGATCCGAAAGACCCGCAGAAGCGTTATCATGTGCAGCAAGGAAAAGCTGAGCAGTCTGATGCCGTACACCTTTGCGCGGCTGGAGGATGTAGATTACTTGATCTCCGATGAACCTATGCCGGAAGCCTTTGCACGGGCGGCGATACAGGCCGGTATAACACTGCTTTAAAAAACCGGGCTTTGCCACAAAAGGGCAAGGTCCGGCTTTTGCGCTTTTGGTAGAAATGGCTATTGACGAACTATGTTATCTGGTGTTATAATTAACAAGCTATAACAAATTATAAGGAGGACTATGTCTTGGCAAATGCTGTAATTATGCCCAAAGCGGGCATCACAGTTGAAAGCTGTATCATCGGCACATGGGAAAAGAAGATTGGCGACTCCGTTAAGATTGGTGACGTTCTGTTTACCTACGAGACGGACAAGGCCAGCTTCGAGTGCGAATCTACCGCAGAGGGTGTTCTGTTGGATATCTTCTATGGTGAGGGTGACGAGGTTCCCTGCCTGGTAAATGTTTGTGCAGTGGGTCAGCCCGGTGAGGACTGCTCCAGCCTGCGTGGCGGCAGCGGTGCTGCTGAATCCGCTCCTGCCGAAGCACCTGCTGCAGCACCTGCAGCTGCTGCTCCTGCCGCTCCTGCTGCGGCTGCTACCAACGCGAAGGGCGTTCTGATGCCCAAGGCCGGTATCACCGTAGAAAGCTGTATCATCGGCCAGTGGCTGAAGAAGGTTGGCGATCAGGTTAAGATCGGCGACATCCTGTTTACTTACGAAACCGATAAGGCTTCCTTCGAGTGCGAGTCCACCGCTGAAGGCACCCTGCTGGATATCTTCTACGGCGAAGGCGACGAAGTTCCCTGCCTGATCAATGTATGTGCAGTGGGTACTCCCGGCGACGACACTGCCTGCCTGAAGGGTATTGGCGGTACTCCCGCAGCTGCCGAGGCACCTGCTGCCGAAGTTCCCGCTGCTGCTCCCGCCGCTGAGGCCGCTCCCGTGGCTGCCGGTGTGGAAACCGTCATTATGCCCAAGGCCGGTATCACCGTTGAATCCTGCCTGATCGGCGAATGGCTGAAGAAGGTTGGCGACCAGATCAAGATCGGCGATGTGCTGTTCACTTATGAGACCGACAAGGCTTCCTTCGAGTGTGAGTCCACTGCTGAAGGCGAGCTGCTGGAGATCCTGTACCAGAACGGTGACGAAGTTCCCTGTCTGGAAGCTGTCTGCAAGATCGGTGTGAAGGGCGCTGCCGCTGCTGCTCCCGCTGCCGCTTCCAACGCAAACGCTGCTGTTTCTCCCAGAGCTAGAAAGCTGGCTGCTACTGCCGGTGTGGATGCAACTCTGGCTACCGGTACCGGTCCCAACGGCCGCATCATCGAGCGCGATGTGCGTGAACTGATGGCCAATCCTCCCGCTGTTGCTGCAGCACCCGCTGCCGCTGCTGCGCCTGTTGCTGCTCCCGCAGCTCCCGCTGCCGCTGCTGCACCTGCCGCTCCCGTGGCTGCTGCTCCTGCAGAGGAAGCCGAATACAAGGATGTGAAGTTCAGCGGTATCCGCCGTGCAATCAGCAAGTCCATGACTACCTCTCTGCACACCATGGCTCAGCTGACCCACAACACTTCCTTCGATGCTACAGCAATTCTGGCATACCGCAAGCAGCTGAAGGCTGCCGGTGGCGATTACGCTGGCATCACTCTGGGCGACATCATTCTGTATGCTGTTTCCCGTACTCTGCTGAACTACCCCGACCTGAACGCTCACATGCTGGATGACAACAACATCCGCCTGTTCAAGCATGTGAATCTGGGTGTTGCCGTTGACACGCCCAGAGGCCTGATGGTTCCCACCATCCGCAATGCTGACCAGATGAGCCTGCTGGAGATCTCCAAGGCTGTTAAGGAACTGGCTGCCCAGTGCCGTGACGGCGCTATCAGCCCCGACAAGCTGTCCGGCGGCAGCTTCACCGTGTCCAACCTGGGTAACATGGGCGTTGAGTCCTTCACTCCCGTTATCAATCCTCCCCAGACCGGTATTCTGGGCGTGTGCGGTACTATCGACCGGGTACGTAAGGGCAAGGATGGCAATATCGAGCTTTATCCCGCTATGGGCCTGAGCTTGACATATGATCACCGCGCTGTGGACGGCACTCCCGCTGCCAAGTTCCAGAAGGAGCTGGGTGCTAACCTGGAGAACTTCACTGTTCTGCTGAGCAAGTAAGGAGCTATACATGGAACTGTTTGATCTTTTAGTCGTGGGTGGCGGCCCCGGCGGATATCTGTGTGCTGAGCGTGCCGCACAGGGCGGCCTGAAGGTTTGCCTATTTGAGAAGAAGGCACTTGGTGGCACTTGCCTGAATGAAGGCTGTATTCCCACCAAGACCCTGCTGAACTCCTCCAAGATGTACCGCCACGCAACTGAGAGCCAAGCTTTTGGCGTGACCGTGCAGGGTGTTACCTATGACCATGCCAAGGTTGTGGAGCGTAAGAATAAGGTAGTCAAGACACTGGTTTCTGGTGTTGGCGCTACTATGAAGTCTAACAATGTTACCGTTATCTCTGCCAATGCCACCATCGAGGGTAGGGTAGAGGGCGGCTTCCAGGTCAATGCCAACGGACAGGCTTACACCGGCAAGCGGCTGGTGATCGCCTCCGGCTCCGAGACTGTGGTACCTCCCGTGCCCGGTCTGAAGGAAGGCATTGCTTCCGGTTTCGTGCTGACCAACCGGGAAGTGCTGGATGAAAAGACCCTTCCCAAGAAGCTGGTTGCCATCGGCGGCGGTGTCATCGGTCTGGAAATGGCCTACTACTTCGCAAGTGTGGGCGTGGATGTGACCGTGATCGAAATGATGCCCAAGATCGCCGGTGGTACCGATCCCGAGATCTGCAAGGTGCTGACCGATGCATTTGTCAAGCGCGGTATGACCTTCAAGCTGTCCTCCAAGGTGCTGGAAGTAAAGTCCGGCTCCGTGGTTTACGAGGAGAACGGTGAGAAGAAGGAAATTGCCTGCGACAAGGTGCTTCTGTCCGCTGGCCGTAAGCCTGCTACTGCCGGCATCGGCATTGAGAATCTGGGCCTGCAGATGGACCGGGCTGCCATCGTGGTGGACCGCCATCTGTGCACTACCGTTTCCAATGTTTACGCCATCGGCGACTGCAACGGCAAGCTGATGCTTGCCCACACCGCCTACCGTGAGGCTGAGGTGGCTGTGAACCATATGCTGGGCAAGCCTGATGAGATGCGCTACGATGTGATCCCCTCCGTGATCTACACCGATCCCGAGGTGGCCAGCGTTGGCCTGAGCAAGGAAGCTGCCGAAGCACAAGGTATGACCGTCAAGGAAGTGAAGCTGCCCATGTCCTACGCGGGCCGCTATCTGGCTGAGAGCGAAGGCGGCAAGGGCTTTATCAAGCTGGTGGTGGATACCGACAAGAAGCGTCTGGTAGGCTGCCACATGGTGGGTTCCTACGCATCCGAGATCATCATGACTGCAACTATGATGGTAGACACACAGCTGCCTCCCGCTCGTCTGGAGAAGCTGGTGTTCCCCCATCCCACCGTTGCTGAAATTATTAGAGAAGCTATTTTCCACATTTAATTTAGGAGGTAAACTATCATGCCCAAGAGTTTGTTTGTGGATCCTTCCGTTGTCCGCGCGCCCGGTAAGGTGACCTTCAACGAGATCCCTGTCAACCAGTACAACAAGACCGTTAAGGAAGAGCTGGAGTCCGGCCATTACACCAAGGAAGACCTGATCCGCATTTTCCGTGATATGACCGTTCTGCGTGAGTTCGAGACCATGCTGAACAACATCAAGACCCAGGGCGGCTACAACGGCATCGACCACACTTATCCCGGCCCCGCTCACCTGTCCATCGGTCAGGAAGCTGCCTGCGTTGGTCAGGCTTATCTGCTGGACGAGAACGACTTCGCTTTCGGTTCTCACCGTTCTCACTCCGAGATTCTGGCTAAGGCTCTGTCCACCATCAACAAGATGAGCGACGAGCAGCTGATGAACGTGATGGAGAATTTCCTGGAGGGCAAGTGCCTGCGCGCTACCCAGAAGATCGGCGGCCACAAGGATGTAAAGGATCTGGCTATCCGCTTCATCCTGTACGGTACTCTGTCCGAGATCTTTGCTCGTGAGACCGGTTTCCATCTGGGCATGGGCGGCTCCATGCACGCTTTCTTCCTGCCCTTTGGTATCTACCCCAACAACGCTATCGTTGGCGGCAGCGGCACCATTTCCACCGGCGCAGCTCTGTTTAAGAAGGTCAACGAGCAGAAGGGTATCGTTGTCTGCAATGTGGGCGACGCTTCTATGGCCCGTGGTCCTGTTTGGGAAGCTCTGAACTTCGCTGCTATGGATCAGTACAAGACCCTGTGGGAATCCCACAAGGAAGGCATGCCCATCCTGTACAACATCTTCAATAACTCCTATGGCATGGGCGACCAGACCCGCGGCGAGACCATGGGTCAGGGCTGCATGTCCCGTATCGCTTCCGGCGTAAGCCCCACTCAGTTCCATGCTGAGACTGTTGACGGCTTCAATCCTCTGGCTGTTATCGATGCCATGGAGCGCAAGCTGGAGCTGCTGCGCAACGGCCAGGGCCCCGTCATGCTGGAAACTCTGACTTACCGCTTCTCCGGCCACTCCGTCTCCGACCAGAACGCTTACCGCACCAAGGAAGAGATGGATGCCTGGAAGGAAGTTGACCCGCTGACTACTTATCCTGCTGCTCTGATTGAGGCCGGTGTTATGACTCAGGCTGAGGTGGATGCGATCCTGGAAGAGACCAAGGCCCGCATGACCACCATCTGCAAGGCAGCTGCCGATCCCGAGATCAGCCCCTACTGCGACTTCAAGAAGGATCCCGCTGTTGTTGAGCGCCTGATGTACTCCAACCAGAAGGTTGAGAAGTTCACCGACCGTGAGCCCGAATTTACCGTTCCCAAGGAAGAGGCAGAGGGCTATAAGAAGATCAAGTCCAAGAGCCGCAGCCCCATCGGCCCCGATGGCAAGCCCGTTTCCAAGATGAAGCTGTACAACCTGCGTGACGCTCTGTCTGAGGTTATCTGGGACCGCTTCTACGAGGATCCCACTCTGATCGCTTACGGCGAAGACTGCCGTGACTGGGGCGGTGCATTCGCTGTTTACCGTGGCATGATGGACGCTCTGCCTCACAGCCGTCTGTTCAACTCTCCTCTGGCTGAAGGCGCTATTGTCGGTACCGCTGTCGGCTACGCTCTGTCTGGCGGCCGCGCTCTGGTGGAGTTGATGTACGCTGACTTCATCGGCTGCGCCGGTGACGAGATCTTCAACCAGATGGCTAAGTGGCAGTCCATGTCCGCCGGCATCCTGAAGATGCCTGTTGTCCTGCGTGTTTCTGTCGGTTCCAAGTACGGTGCACAGCACTCTCAGGACTGGACTGCACTGTGTGCCCATATCCCCGGCCTGAAGGTCTGCTTCCCTGCTACTCCCTGGGAAGCTAAGGGTCTGATGGAAACCGCTCTGAAGGGTACTGACCCTGTGGTATTCTTTGAGAGCCAGAGAATCTACGACGTGGGCGAGCAGTTCCACGAGGGCGGCGTTCCCGAGGAGCGTTATGAGATCACTATCGGTGACGTGAACAAGGTTCGCGACGGTAAGGACGTGACCATCCTGACTCTGGGCGCTGCTCTGTACCGTGCTATGGATGCCGTTAAGACTCTGAGCGAGAAGTACGGCATGGAGGCTGATGTTATCAACCTGCACTCTCTGGTACCGCTGGATTACACCAAGATTATTGAGTCTGTCAAGAAGACCGGCCGCGTGGTTTTGGTTTCCGATGCCTGCACCAGAGGCTGCTTCATGAACGACGTTGCCAAGAACATCACTGAACTGTGCTTCGACTATCTGGATGCACCTCCTGTTGTTGTTGGTGCCAAGAACTGGATTACTCCTCCCTTCGAGTTCGACGCGTTCTTCTTCCCCCAGGCAAGCTGGATCCTGGACGCTATCCACGAGAAGCTGGTTCCCCTGGATGGCTATGTGGTTGAGAACGGCTGCACCGAGGCTGAGGCCCTGCGCCGCGCTAAGGAAGGCGTGTAATTCCATATGGAAATCAAACGAACAGCTAATGCCGGTGTGCTGTTGACGCTGGATGGTGTCAGGATACTGCTGGACGGCGTAAGCCGGGAGATGCTGCCGTATCTGCCCACGCCTGAGGGAGTTCGGAAAGAGCTTCTGCAGGAGCCTGCGGACGTGCTGTGCTTTACCCATAAGCATGCCGACCACTATGATGCTGCGTTTGTTTCCGAATACCTGCAAAAAACCGCAGGCCCCATTCTGGGGCCTGCGGATATTCCCTTTTGCAGGCAGGAAACTTTGCAGATGGAGGGGGTGCGGATCAGGCAGATCCCCAGCCGTCATATCGGTAAGCAGGAGCCTATGGGCCATGTGAGCTTTATTATAGAGGGTTCCAAATGTGTCTGGTTTATGGGTGATGCGTCGCCGCTGCAATGGCGTGACAGGAAAGACCTGCCCAGACCGGACATATTGATCGCACCTTATGCATATGCTACAGGCAGCGGGTGGCAGATCAGTCAAAGTCTCGGGGCGGGTGCGATCGTTCTTGTACACCTTCCGGAACGGAAGAAGGATATCTATAGCCTGTGGGACGCGGTAGAAGCTGCAGTTGGGCAGGCTGGTATGGAATGCCTGCTTATCCCCCAAATAGGACAGATACTGAACGTGTAGAGGAATTATTTTCAAGGTTTACCAAAAACAACTTTATTTTTATCAAATTAAACACAACGGCGGTCTTGACAAATTTCAAAAACATGATATGATTTTATTGTACCAATTCTTTGGAGGTAATGATTATGATCCATGTTAGAGTTATCAAGGCAAGCAATCCGGAAGAAATGGGCAAGCTGGCCGCTGACCAGTTTGAAGCTATGATCCAGACGAAGCCCGCCTGCGTGATCGGTTTGGCTACCGGTTCCACACCGCTGCCCCTGTACCGGGAACTGATTGCACGTGAAAAGGCCGGCAAAATCGATTTCAGCAGAGTTCGCTCTGCCAATCTGGATGAGTACAAGGGCTTGGCTCCCGACCATCCTCAGAGCTACCGGAAATTCATGCAGGATAACCTGTTTGACCATATTTCCATCAAGCCTGAGAACACTATCGTACCCGACGGTCTTGCACAGGATGTGCAGGCTATGTGCGACTCCTACGAGCGCAAGATCGAAGAGTGGGGCGGGGTAGACCTGCAGCTGTTGGGTATCGGTCATGACGGACATATCGGCTTTAACGAGCCGGAGGATCATTTCCCTATTATGACTCATGAGGTAAAGCTGACGGAGATGACCATTGACGCCAATAAGCGGTTCTTCAGCTCTGCTGACGAAGTGCCCAAGGCTGCTTTCACTATGGGTATCGGCACCATCATGGCTGCCAGAAAGATTGTAATGGTCGTTACCGGCGCTGATAAGAAGGAGATCCTGCACAAGACCTTCTGGGGTCCTGTTGATCCTCAGGTTCCGGCCTCCATCCTGCAGTTCCATCAGGATGTGACCCTGATCTGTGACGAGGCAGCTTATCCTCTGTAATGCAAGTAAAAAGTGTCTGTTGCTTATTTTGCAACAGACACTTTTTGCGCATTGGTAGGACCAAAGGCAACCCCCGGCTCTGCCGGGGGACAAAAAATAGCTTATAGCGAGAAGTAAAGTAGACAAGAAAAAAGCTCCCCATTATAGTAGAAGTGGTTTGCCGACCACACAACTAACATAATGAGGAGGTCTTAATCGTGAAAGAAAAAGACATAAATAGTTTAGACCATACAACATGGAGATGTCAATACCATATCGTATTCGCACCCAAATTTCGTCGGATGGCAATATTCGGGCAGATACAAGCAGATATAGGAAAGATACTGCGTCAATTGTGCCAACAAAAGGGAATAGAAATCATAGAAGCGTATATGTGTCCAGATCATGTGCACATGCTATTAAGTATTCCACCGAAGTATAGCGTGTCACAAATAATGGGGTATCTAAAAGGAAAAAGTAGTTTGATGATATTCGATAGACACGCAAACCTTAAGTACAAATATGGCAACAGACATTTTTGGGCAAGGGGTTATTATGTGGATACGGTAGGACGAAACAAAAAGCAAATACAAGAGTATATCAAGAATCAGCTACAAGAAGATCAAATAGCCGATCAAATGAGCATAAAGGAGTATGTAGACCCGTTTACGGGTAGTGTGAACCAGAAGGCATAAAGAAAACCCCTTAAGGGGTAGCCCGTAAAAGGAATGCGGTCGGCAAACCTTCGGGACCCCTTTAGGGGTAATAGTCTGTAAAGTGCCCTTATAGGGCTTAATCAAGCCTCCGGCTTAGCCGGAGGTTTTGACTCTGTATCAGTCTTCCTCATCAAATTCATGAGGTGGCAGAAGATCAGGATCAAAGGGTTGATAGACAGTTGTTATA
>JAZNPV010000038.1:0-2261 GCA_045589835.1 Faecousia sp. | reverse complement strand
GAAAACGTTCAGAGGCTGGTAGAGCGGATCTATACCAAGGATACAATCTTTGACAACATCCTGGAAAATCAGATGGAACATGCCTCCTGCAGGGACAAGGCAGTCAGAACCGTACTCAAGCTGCTGAAGAAAAAGCGCATCGTACTGCTGTAAGAGAGGTGGATGCTATGCGTGAACAATTCAAAGCTATTCCCAATCCATTGCAGAAGCAGATACTGATCCGTCTGTCAGGCTGCGGCATCGGAATCGCCGCATTGCTGATTCTTCTTGTAAATGGTGGACGATGGCAATTATTCTTTCCCGCAGTGATCATTACACTGTACTTTCTGAATAGCACGATCCACCTGTTCTTCCGCTGCGCAGAAGGCCGCTATGTAGCGCTGCGTGGTACCTGCCAGTCTATCGAGCGCTCCGTGGTCCGCAAACGCATCAAAGCGCTGCATATCGAATCGGATGGCAGATTCATCAAACTCATTCCGCATCAGAACTCTGGTACAGTCAGAGAAGGGGATTCCCTGATTATTTATCTGGCTGACAATGCTTCTGTCTATGAGGTAGATCACGAGCTCGTGTTATGCGATATCATTACCTATGGAAAGGATATGTGCCTCCATGAAAGCAAGCCCAATCTATGACTGGTTCGAAAGCTCCATTCCTTGGTTCATTCCGTAGAACAGGCAGACGGCACAATTAAAGCAGATGACGTCAAAATCAAAATTGCTTTAGAGTTCTGTGAAACACAGATCCGTCAGGCTATTTATGCAGGCAATATTGTTACCGGGAGTTTGGATTGACTAAGGATGGAAAATATGGTATAATACTACTGTAGTATCAGAGTTTCACCCAGAGTGAAATGTTAGTTTATCCGATTTTCTGAAGTGTCATTTGCCCATTTTGGGGCGAATGGCACTTTTTTTGTTTCCTGGTTTCTGCCTGCCGAATGCAGGTTGAAATATATACTATTACAGTTGCAGGCAGAACCTGCAGGAAGGAGTCATTTATGTTAAAGTTTTTCGCAACCGAGGTCACCGTTTCCAAAGGTGCCAACAACGCACCAGCTCTGAAGTTCTCTGATAAAGGAGATTTCGTTCGGTTCCGTATTGGTGCCAAGGTATACGACACCAGAGCAGAAAAGAACCACAGATGGGTCAATCTGACCGTAAAGGCCTTCGGTCCTCTGTGTGAGCGGATCCGTAAGATGGATCTGAAAGAAGGTTCTCACATCAACCTGTCCGGACGCTATGACGAGGACGTATGGGAAGATGAGCAGACAAAATCGAAGAAGAGTATGCCTGTTATTATCCTGGAAGAAATCGAGTTTTGTTTCAGCGGTAGCAGCAAGAACTCTGGAGACGGTCAGAAAGCAACCGCCGCCTCTCAGAACCCTGCCGGGAACTATGCTGCGCCTGCTGCTGACAATGGGATGCCCAATGGGTTCACCGGTTACCAGGCTTATGGCGGGAGCAACTCTTTCTTCAATATGTAAGGAGGGTTGTTGCTAATTGAATCACAGCGCATGAAACGCACAAGGGTTACCTGATAAAGGTCTCTTGTGCGTTTTTTTGCGCCCAAACAAAGGAGAAAGACATGAAAGATAGAGATACAAAACGTCATTATGCTTACGAAGCCCTGGTTATTATGGGGCTTCTGGCTTTACTTCTGTACATCACACGCCTGTGGCCCATTTTGCTGCTTGTGATCCTTGGGATCTTCATCGCAACTTTGCGGCTTCTGTTCCTGTCATCCAGAAAGATTGAACCTCTGGAGCCTGTACTGGCCTTGCCTGAACCACAAAAACCGAAGGAACCCTCCGAGCAGGATATGCAGAACATGGCCTATTACCTGATTCAGAAGCGCATCACGGAAATATTGCTCAGCAGATTTCCCGACTGCAGATGGGTCTGGGAAAATCCCTATGCGAAAGAGGATATTCAGAAAGGCAATAAAGTCTATGTTCTGCTTAACAAAGCAGGTGGCTACCGGAAAGGTCTCGTTGTCATCCAAAACTACCATGTGTGTGATGTGATTTTTGAAACAGGAACTGAGAAGGTACCTCCAGTTACCAATGGCAGTGCCGCAGAGCCTCAGAAGAATAATAAACAGCCGGAACCGCAGAAATCGGTCGACGAGGAATCTGACGAAGAGATTCCCGAAGATTACGGTCTGCTGGCATTTCAATGGGTAGACGCACATGTCATGGAACTGAATGAACGAATCAACGAAGCCATAGGTCAGCGCAAAGCAGATATTCTCATCACAGC
>JAZNPV010000037.1:0-15782 GCA_045589835.1 Faecousia sp. | reverse complement strand
TAGGAGAAGTAAATTATCTCTTGGATAATTTCGATTAGCGCTTGCTGAACTGGGGAGCACGGCGAGCTGCTTTCAAACCGTACTTCTTTCTTTCCTTCATTCTGGGGTCGCGGGTCAGGAAACCAGCAGCCTTCAGAGAAGCGCGGTACTCGGGGTTCAGGGTCAGCAGAGCGCGGGAAATGCCGTGACGGATAGCGCCGGCCTGGCCGGAAACGCCGCCGCCTGCGACGGTAACAACTACATCGACCTTGCCAACCAGGTCAGTGGTGACCAGAGGCTGACGGACAACCAGCTTCAGGGTCTCCAGGCCAAAGTACTCGTCGATGTCGCGGCCATTGATGATGATGGAACCGGTGCCGTTCTCGTAAACACGAACACGGGCAACGGAGGACTTACGGCGGCCGGTGCCGTAGTTATACTTCTTCTTGCTCTCGTACATAATCGTTTACCTCCAAATCAGTCCAGGGTCCAGGCTTCAGGCTTCTGGGCAGCGTGGGGATGCTCACTGCCTTTGTACAGGTGCAGACGGCCCATTGCGTTACGGCCCAGAGTGTTCTTGGGCAGCATGCCCTTGACAGCCAGTTCCAGAGCGTAATCAGAGCGCTTCTCCATCATGATACGAGCCTTGGTTTCCTTCAGACCGCCGATCCAGCCGGATACACGGTAGTAGGTCTTCTGATCCAGCTTCTTACCGGTCAGAATAGCCTTGTCGGTGTTGATGACGATTACGAAATCGCCGCAGTCGACGTTGGGAGTGAAATCGACCTTGTGCTTGCCGCGAAGCAGGTTAGCTACGGTAACAGCGGTACGGCCCAGAGGCTTGCCGGCTGCATCGATCACATACCACTTGCGCTCCAGGGTCTCCTTCTTCAGCAGAGTAGTGGACATTATGCGTTCCTCCAATAGGTTAAATATTTTGACAAATTCAGATATACGCAGTACAATAACTGCGAACGCCAGATTCTTATATCATATGAATTTCCAATTGTCAACCATATTTTTTCACTTTTTTATAATTCACAATCTTTGCTCTTTAATTCTTTGTCTTTCTCTTGTTTTCTCTTGTTTCCTAACTTTCTATTTTATATAAATTTGGAGGAAAATCAAACTATGCAGAAGTTAATCGGCCTTGTTCGCCGTTGTGTTGAAGACTATCAAATGATCGTACCGGGAGATAAGATCGGTGTAGGCGTTTCCGGCGGCAAGGACTCTCTTGCACTGCTTGTATTTCTTGCGGAGCTGCGAAAATACAACCACAATCCGTTTACTTTGGAAGCTATAACAATAGATATGGGATTAGGCATGGATTACGTAAGTATCCAGAAGCTGTGCGATTCATTGGAAGTACCTTATACACTTGTTAAGTCTGAGATAGGCCCTATTATTTTCGATTACCGAAAGGAAAAGAACCCCTGCTCCATGTGTGCGAAAATGCGCCGAGGCGCGCTGAATCAGGCACTTTTGGACAGAGGGCTCTCCAAGCTTGCTTTGGGACATCACTATGATGATGCAGTGGAAACATTTATGATGTCACTGATTTACGAGGGCCGGATCAGCTGTTTCCAGCCTGTGACCGATCTGGACAGAACCGGTATTATTCAGATCCGCCCCATGCTGTATATACACGAAAAAACCATTGACAGCTTTGTGACCCGTCAAAACCTGCCTGTCATAACCAACCGCTGCCCTGTTGACAAGCACACCAAGCGGGAGGAGATCAAGCAACTTGTTTATGACTTAAGTGCCACCTATCCGGATCTGAAAGAACGGATCTTCGGTGCAATGCAGCGCTTTCCTCTCCCGGAATGGGAACCAAAGGGCCGGTACAAGCGTCCGAAAGATGATAAGTAAAAGAATCGCTGCCATATACGGCAGCGATTCTATTTTCTTACTTATACAGAGGGAACTTCTCACAAATCTGATGAACAGTTGCCTTAACCTCTTCTGCACTGCCTTCGAAGTCCTTGGCAGTCAGCGCAATGCAGCGGGCGATCTGCTTCATTTCTTCGGTCCCGAGACCGCGGGTGGTCACAGCCGCAGTGCCGATCCGGACACCACTGGTAACAGAGGGCTTTTCCGGATCACCGGGGATGGCATTCTTATTCAGGGTAATGTGGTTCATATCACATCTGGTCTGCAGCTCCTTACCGGTAATCTGCATAGGCCGCAAATCGGCCAGCATCAGATGGTTGTCGGTACCACCAGTAACCAGATCAAAGCCCTCTTCCAGCAACGCCTGAGCCAGCACACCGGCATTGTTCACCACATTGTGAGCATAGATCTTAAAGTCATCACTCATGGCTTCCTTCAGGCAAATAGCCTTCGCGGCGATCACATGCTCCAGAGGACCGCCCTGTGTGCCAGGAAACACGCCGGAATTCAACTTCTTGGCGTATTCTTCCTTTGCCAGGATCAGGCCGCCACGGGGGCCACGGAGCGTTTTGTGGGTGGTTGTAGTCACGATATCCGCGTAAGGTACAGGGCTTTCATGGGCGCCACCGGCAACCAGACCGGCAATGTGAGCCATATCCACCATCAGAACCGCGCCGACTTCATGGGCAATGTCGGCAAACAGCTTAAAGTCGATCTTTCTGGGATAGGCGGAAGCGCCGGCAATGATCAGCTTTGGCTGGCATTTCTTTGCCATATCCCGAATTTGATCATAGTCAATCAGGCCGGTCTCATGGTTTACGTCATAAGAAACAACATTATAGTATTTACCGGAAATATTGGCAGGGCTACCGTGAGACAGGTGGCCGCCGTTAGCCAGACTCATACCCATCATGGTATCACCGGGCTGAAGCAGAGCCAGCTGAATCGCTGCGTTGGCCTGCGCGCCGGAGTGAGGCTGTACGTTAGCAAATTCCGCACCAAACAGATCTTTAGCGCGCTGGATGCAAATGCTTTCAATCTCATCGACAAACTGGCAGCCGCCATAATACCGTTTTCCGGGCAGGCCCTCCGCATACTTATTGGTCAAAATAGAACCCATTGCAGCAATGACAGCAGGAGATGCAAAGTTCTCTGAAGCGATCAATTCCAATCCATCTTGCTGACGGACCAGTTCACAATCCATCACAGCAGCAATTTCTGGGTCAAACTGAGAAATAAAACCGATAGAATCCAAAGGCTTTCCGTACATAACAACAAACCATCCTTAAAAAATAATAAAATGACAGTCCTACCCGGACTGTCTGAAAAAACGCATGCTCAATAAGCATCTCCGTCCATTTGCCTGAGAGATTCGGCTTGCACCTTGCACCTTCGGCACACAACTTAATGTGTTCTCCAGAGAGTCCTCAATATTCGGTTGCGACGCATCAGCCGTTCCCAAATACATCAAAGGATATTCATTTTCTACTAGTATACAGCAGTTTTGAAAATTGTCAAGAAAAACTTGTCGGCAAAAAAGGAAGCGGCACATTTTGTGCCGCTTCCAGGGAAAGATCACATTGTGATGAAGCAGAAGCGCAGGATGAACAGAATTGCAATAATAGCAACAGCAATGTCGTTCTTGCGGAACTTACCGGACACCAGCGTGATCAGGGTGTATGCGATACAGCCAATGCCAATACCGTTGGAGATGGAGTAAGTCAGGGGCATCATGATCAGAGCCAGGAATGCGGGAACAGCGGAACGGACATCGGACATATCCACCTTTGCAAAGCCCTTCAGCATCAGAACGCCAACCCAGATCAGAGCGGGTGCAGTAGCACAAGCAGGAACCAGCTTTGCCAGAGGAGTCAGGAACAGGCACAGCAGGAAGCAGGCTGCGGTAACTACGCTGGACAGACCGGTACGTCCGCCAGCTGCAACACCGGCAGCAGACTCAACGAAAGTAGTACAGGTGGAGGTACCCAGAGTGGCACCAACTGCAGTTGCAATGGAGTCACAAGCCATGCACTTGTCAACATCAATGGGGTCACCGTTCTCGTCCAGCAGATCAGCCTGAGAAGCAGCGCCGTACAGAGTGCCGATGGTATCAAACATATCCACCAGACAGAAGGTAATGACCAGCATGATTGCAGAGAACACACCGCCGATAGCAGGGCCGGTGAAGGCATTTGCCCAGGAAGCGCCCTTGAAAACGCCGGTGATACCGATCTCGGCAAAGTCCTTGAAAGACTGTCCAACCTGGCTCATATCGAAGGAAGGAGCAGTGCCGGTAACGATATAGTAAACAACAGTAATGGCGACAATGCTGACAAGGACAGAGCCCTTAACCTTAAAATGCTCCAGAATAGCGATGACCAGCAGACCGGCCAGAGCCAGCAGGGCAGGCAGCGCGGCAGTCATAAACTCACCGTTAGCAATGGCACCGTGGATATCGTTGAACTGAACCAGAGTGTACTGGTTAGCCTGAATGATGCCAACATTCTGGAAGCCGATGAATGCAATAAACAGACCGATGCCTGCGGGAATCGCCTTCTTAAGGCAATCAGGCAGTGCTCTTGCAACCTTGGAGCGCAAACCGGTCAAAGAGAAGATCAGGAAAACAAATCCGGAGACCAGAATGATGACCAGACCGGCCTGATAACCGGAAATCACATCTCCGCCGGAGATGACAGCAGGCAGGATAAAGCTGACAAAGAAGAAAGAGTTCAGACCCATGCCGCAAGCCTGTGCAAAAGGCATCTTGGCATACAGAGCCATCAGCAGGGTACCGATAACAGCCACCAGAATGGATGCAACGTAAACGGCATTCCAGATTTTGCCCATGGGGCCATCAGTGCTGAAGCTGGTAATCTGATTGGGGTTGGTAATGACGATGTACGCCATTGCGAAGAAGGTCGTCAAGCCAGCGATGATCTCTGTCCTGACATTGGAACCACGCTCGGAAATCTTAAAAAATTTGTCCATATGTGTTTCGTCTCTCCTTTTTAATATTTTGATTCTGTTTTTGTGGAACAAAATACGCCTTTATTCTACTAAACTATCATCGGTAAATCAAGTGTTTTTCATTCTATTATTCATAAAAAATTCAAATTGTATTCAAAAACAGAAACCTTTAAACTTAAAATGCAAGTTATTCAGAAATATTTTTCATCGTAAGACTGATACGCTTGCGCTTTTCATCCACTTCCAGAACCGAAACCTTAACAACATCTCCCACCTGCACCACTTCGCTGGGATGTCGGACCTTATGATTGCATACCTGTGAAATATGCACCAGTCCGTCCTGATGGACACCGATATCCACAAATACACCAAAGTCGATCACATTACGGACCGTTCCGCTCAGCACCATTCCGGGTTTTAAATCCTTCATTTCCAGCACGTCTGTCCGCAGGATCGGCGCAGGCAGCTCATCACGGGGGTCACGTCCAGGCTTCAGCAGCTCCTTAACCACATCCTCCAGCGTAGGAATACCCACACCGCAGCTTTCCGCTGCCTGCTCCAGTCCAATTGCCGCAAATCTTTCTTTCAAAGCACCAACCTTACCGAGAGCCAAATCTTTTTTCTCAAATCCGCACAGCTCCAACAGCTTCTGCGCTGCGGGGTAGGACTCCGGATGGACACCTGTATTATCCAGAATCTCCTTACTTTCCGGCACACGCAGGAAACCGGCGCATTGCTGATATGCCTTTGGGCCAAGCTTAGGAACTTTTTTCAGTTGTGCGCGAGATGTGTAAGGTCCGTTTTCCTCCCGGTATGCCACAATGTTCTTCGCAGTTGTACCGTTCAGACCAGAAACCTGCTGAAGAAGGCTGGCCGATGCAGTATTCACATCCACGCCAACCGCATTTACGCAGTCCTCCACAACACCGCCAAGGGCTTCGTCCAGCCGTTTCTGGGGCATATCGTGCTGATACTGGCCTACACCGATAGCCTTGGGATCGATCTTTACAAGCTCCGCCAGCGGATCCTGCAGGCGGCGGGCGATGGACACCGCAGACCTTAAATTTACGTCATAATCCGGAAACTCCTCCGCCGCCAGCTTGGATGCAGAATATACGGACGCGCCTGCCTCATTGACGATCATATAACTGACACCGGGCAGCGTTTTAAGCATTTCCACAGTCATGGCTTCGGTTTCCCGGGATGCGGTTCCGTTGCCGATGGCTATGTGCTTTACACCGTATTTACGTGCCATGCGGGACAAGATTTCAATGGCCTCTTCCTTTTTCCGTTGGGAGAAAGTGGGATACACAACAGCCGTATCCAGAACACGGCCTGTGCTATCCACAACAGCCACTTTGCAACCGTTCTTATATCCGGGATCCAGGCCCATGGTTACAAATCCCTTAACAGGACGCTGCATGAGCAAAGGCTTCAAATTCAGTGCGAAATTTGCAATGGCGGATTCAGCAGCCCGATCTGTGAGTGTATTACGCAGCTCCCGCTCCACGCTGGGTTCGATTAGCCGTGTGTATGCATCCTCAGCCGCTGCTTTTACGAATTGTGAGATCCACGCCTGCGGTTTCAATGCACCCCGACACACGATCGCTTGGCCCTCAGAACCGGGCAATGTAGCTGAGACCCTTAAATAGCCTTCCTTCTCTCCCCTGTTGATTGCCAGAATCTGGTAATTCTGAATTCTGGATGCCGGAGTTGAGAAGTTATAATACAGCTTATAGACACTCTCCTTTTCCGGATCCGTTGCCTGTGCTGTCACAACTGCCTGTCTCTCCATTTTCTGACGCAATGCCTTGCGGATATCCGGATCATCGGAAATCATTTCCGCAATGATATCGGATGCGCCTGCCAATGCGTCCTCAAGACTCTCAACACCCTTTTCAGGGTCGATATAATCCGCTGCTAATACAGCCGGATCTTCTCCTGTCTGGGCAAATATGGCAAGCGCCAACGGCTCAAGTCCTTTTTCCTTGGCAACAGTCGCTCTGGTACGCCTTTTTTGCTTATAGGGGCGGTACAGATCTTCCGCTTCTGCAAGGGTAGCAGCAGCATCAATCGCCAAAGCCAGTTCTTCCGTCAGTTTCCCCTGTGCATCAATTGCTTTGCAAATCTCTTCTTTGCGTTCCTGCAAATTACGCAAATAATTTAACCGGGTCTCCAGTGTGCGCAGCGCAGTATCGTCCATGCTGCCATGAAATTCCTTCCGATATCTTGCAATAAACGGAATCGTATTACCCTCATCCAAAAGTGACACAACATTTGCAATGTATTGCTGCTTTTGCCCCAATTCGGCTGCAAGGGCCTGTATAATTTTTTCCATAAAGCTCACCTCTTTTAAACGAAAACGAGTATAACACATCACCGTGACTTTGGCAATCAGTTTCCTGTCCACTTTTATGCCTGTACTGCGAACATTGTCACTTTATGTTGCATAATGCGGTATATCGTGTTATAATGTAAGAACTCTCGTTTAAGAAGGTGTTTGAAATATGAATCCGTTTTCTGCATATCTGGAAGTGGTACCTACCGGTATCATTTTCCGTGAAGAGCTGCTGCCGGTTCTGATCCTGCTGGGCATAATATGCGCTGCTTTGGTGCTGTGTTCAATCGTGCTGACGCTTTTGGTTCTGTTCCATAAGAGCAAGTCACGTAACAGAAAAATCCTCTTACCCTTTCTATATATTGCAACTGTTTTGACGGTAGTCTGTACCCTATACTGCGTCCGCCAGTATAATGCGGCAACCAGCTCTCTGGAAGCCACGTTATCACCTGTCCCTCCCGTCACTACGTTGCCTTTGGATACAACCAAACAAACAGAGCCGCCCACAGAACCGCCAACGGAACCGCCAACGGAACCGCCCACAGAGCCGCCCCGTCCTCCTTTCACACCTGCTAAGACAGAGGACACCGATCCGGATAACTGGGATATCACATGGCAAATCATGGAAGACGGAAACAAAGTAGATACTTACCAGCGCAAGGATCTGATCTGTTTTGGGGAGGGCTATGAATACACCACACTGGAAGGTGTCATTGCTTTCCGTGGCGATAATTACCGCTCCGGCGCTACATACGGAACTGCCAGCATCACAGAAGAAACGATCTCTACGCTCTGGTCTCGTAAGATCTCCAACTATAACGGTTGGACAGGCAGCGGCTGGACAGGCCAGCCCCTGATCGTCCGCTGGGACAATGCCACAAAGTCCATTATGAATCTGTATCCTGACAAGAAAGCAAAGGACGGCCTTGTGGAGGTTATCTACGCTACACTGGACGGCCACATTTACTTCTACGATCTGGACGACGGCTCCTATACCCGTGATCCCATATTCCTGGGCATGAACTTTAAAGGTTCCGGCTGTCTGGATCCCAGAGGCTATCCGCTGCTGTATGTGGGCTCCGGCGACTACGTAGATGATAAGACGCCCCGTATGTATGTGGTCAGCCTGATCGATACAACGGTGCTGTATGAACGCAGCGGCGGTGACAGCTTTGCATTGCGTAATTGGGGCGCTTTCGATGCAGGTCCCCTCATCAGCGCGGAAACCGATACTCTGATCTGGGGCGGTGAAAACGGTGTTTTGTACACCATCAAGCTGAATACTGTCTACGACCAGGCAGCGGGTACCATATCCGTCTCACCGGATAATCCCGTAAAGACCCGCTATACCACAAAGTATGACCGCTGGCTGGGCTACGAATGCAGCCCCGTGATCGTGGATCACTACCTGTACGCATCGGAAAACGGCGGTATGTTCTTCTGCATCGATCTGAACACCATGGAGCTGGTATGGGCCCAGAACACACGGGATGACTCCAACTCCACTCCCGCCTTCGAGTGGGGCGAGGATGGCAGAGGTTACATCTATACAGCCCCTTCCCTGCATTGGACTGCAGACAGCAATCATCAGGGCTGGATGTCCATTTATAAGCTGGATGCCCAGACCGGTCAGACCGTTTGGGAATACAAGTACGACTGCAATACCGTTCCCGATGTTTCCGGCGGTGTCCAGTCCTCCCCGCTGCTGGGCAAGAAGGGTACAGATCTGGAAGGCCTGATCGTTTACACTATTGCCCGTACTCCCAACACATACAACGGCAAGATGGTCGCCTTTGATACGAAAACCGGTGAGATTGTTTGGGAGATGAGCATGCGCAACTACGCATGGAGTTCCCCTGTAGCCCTTTACACAGAAACCGGCAAGGCCTATATTGTAGTTTGTGATTCCTACGGAAATGTTATTCTTGTGGATGGTACTGCCGGTACTATGCTGGACTCCGTCAGTCTTGGCTACAATATCGAGTCCTCCCCTGCCGTATTCGGCAACACGCTGGTAGTAGGCACCCGCGGCGAGGAAGTATACGCCCTGAAGGTCAGTTAACCAAACAGGCACGGAAAATTCCGTGCCTGTTTCCTATTTGACATTTTCATTATGCGCTGATATAATGTAATTGACATTATTATCCTGAAGGAGGGGCCAACTATGGAAAAGAAAATCATTACTATCAGCCGTGAATTCGGCAGCGGTGGCCGCACGATCGGACACCTTGTTGCAGAAAAACTGGGAATCCCGTTTTATGACAAGGAGCTGGTCGAGCATGTTGCCTTAGAATCCGGTTTTGCCCCCAAATTCATTGAAGAACACGGTGAGCATTCTCCCGGAAAGAGCCTTTTCTCCTATGCCTTCTCCCACCATGGCGTTCCCGGGGTCATGAATGGCCTGTCCACCGCCGACTTTCTCTGGAATGCCCAGTGCAGTGTGATCCTGCAGCTGGCTGACAAGGGTCCCTGTGTGATCGTGGGCCGCAATGCGGATTATGTACTGAAAGACCGCCCGGACTGCCTGCATGCTTACATTTATGCGGATATGGCGTTTCGCGCCGATCGCATCGTTCGCCTGTATGGTGAATCGGAAAAATCTCCTGAAGCCCGCCTGCAGGAAAAGGATAAGCGCCGCCGGGTCAATTACCAGCACTACACCGGCAGAACATGGGGTCAGGCCCAGAACTACGATATCTGTCTGAACAGCAGTACCATCGGTATCGAACACTGTGCCGATATCATTGTAGACATGGTCAAGATCTGCAAAGATTGAGCATACATAGCCGTGATGCAAAAACTGTGCTTAATTGTATATAAGCCTTAACTCTTTTATACACGGCCCAGAACAAGGCAGAACAGTTATGAGTAAATGGATAAAGAGAATGCTAATAGCATTCTGTATATATTTTGTAATAGTTTTTTTAAATGCGCTGCAGCTGCTTCCGTTCAGTTTTTGCGTAAATCTTAATGATGCATATGGATGCGTTACTGTTACTTTTGATACTTGGGCGATGAAACAGGCAGATAAAGTGATTATAAAAGCTGACAAAAAAGAAATTACCGTCAACGATAAAGCGTTGATTAGACAAATCATCAAGGAAACAACAGTAGCAACCAACGGTCCTGTAGGATGTGCCGATGACAGAACTATTGAAGTCTATAAGGACGACCGGCTGATTCGGTCAATGCCTTGGGGAACCTGCTGTGACAGTGTAAAAGTATACGACGCAGATGCCGGACATTGGTTATTGCTGACTGGCAGTAAAAATCCGTCAGGTTTTGTCAGCTTATCTGATGAATTGATTGCCAGATTAAACACCTTGATTAAAGAAAGCTGAATCCAATTTTTACATTCTCTGCCCGTCCCGGTTTCCGGATCGGGCAGTTTTCTTTGTGCCATTATCCGCACTTATAAACATACCCCCTTTCCCTACCGCATAAAGTAGGGACAAGGGGGTAATCATTTGACCAAAAAAATGCCTATCTTTTACAGCGCCCTCCTGCTCACCGGCGTGAACCTGCTGCTGCGGCTGGTATCCACATCCTTTCAAGTGTATATTTCAGGCAGAATTGGCGCGGCCGGTGTGGGACTTTTGCAGCTTGTGCTGTCCGTAGGAATGATGGCAATGACAGCCGGTATTGCTGGCATCCGCACCTCAACCATGTATCTTACCGCAGAAGAACTGGGGTGCAAGAAGCCGGGTAACGTATCCTGGGTGCTGTCCGGTTGTTTTATTTACAGCATTGTTTGCAGCTGCACAGTTGGTGCGGCACTCTACCTTTTTGCTCCACAGATTGCTGAGAATTGGATTGGAGATATGGAGACTGTTGGCGCGATCCGCACGCTGGCCGGCTTTCTGCCTGTCAGCTGCCTTTGCGGTGTGATGACCGGCTATTTTACCGCCGCCAACCGGATCGGCACACTGGCCGCGGTAGAGGTCGCAGAGCAATTATTATCCATGACAGTCACATTGCTGTTCCTCCAATTCTGGGCCGGCACAGACCCGGCAAAAGCCTGTCACGCCGTTGTGCTTGGCAGCGGTGTCAGCACCTGTTTGACCCTTACCTGTCTGATCGTTCTGCGGCTGCAGGAAAAGTGTCAACCGGGTCCCCGTATTCCGGTCCGCCGCCGTCTGCTGCACACAGCCGTCCCCTTAGCCCTTGCTGATGATTTGAAATCCGGTATCTCTACAGCAGAAAACCTAATGGTCCCAAAGCGGCTTTCCCTTTATATCGGCACGCTGGAACCCCTTGCCGCCTTTGGCATGGTCTGCGGAATGGTCTTCCCTGTTATCATGTTTCCTGCCGCCATTCTCTTCGGTCTTGCCGAACTGCTGATTCCGGAGCTGGCCCGCTGCGCTGCTGCAGGCAGTCACATTCGCATCCGGTATCTGGTCAAGCGAAGTCTTCGGGTGGCCATGCTGTACGGCTGTCTGTTCAGCGGACTAATGTATCTTTTGTCTAATGACCTGTGTATACTTTTATATGGCAACACCGATGCCAGCCGCTATCTGAGGATGTATGCGCTACTGGTACCTGTGCTGTATTGCGATGCAATCACTGATGCCATGACTAAGGGGCTTGGACAGCAAAAGGCAAATGTAAGGTACAATATCATCACTTCCACCATGGATATAGCCTTTCTGTATATGCTACTGCCCCGTTTTGGAATGGATGGGTATTATTTCAGTTTTACGGTTACCCATTTACTGAATTTTGGTCTGAGCATGCGACGTTTAATGAAAATCTCAAAAACCAGAATCAGCTTAAAAACACCGATTCTGGCCGGTGCTGGCACACTGTTCGCCGTTTGGGCCGCTTCGTACGTATCTGCACCTGCGCTTCGTGCCGGTGCATACCTTTTACTCCTGTGCAGTACCCTTTTTTTAAGCAAGGTCGTAAACAAAGAGGATCTGACATGGCTTACGGGCCTTGTCCGCAAAAAATGACCTGCCATCCGGCAGGTCATTTCATCAATACTTCTTCAGTACTTCCAGCAAGAATTTCCATGTGCGCTCTGTAGATGCAATACTCAGCCGTTCCCGGCTGGTGTGGATATCCTTCATATCCGGTCCCATGGAAACGCAGTCAAGTCCGGGCAGTTTCTCACTGAGCAATCCGCACTCCAGGCCCGCATGGATAGCCACAACCTGTGGTTCTTTTCCAAACATGTCCCTGTATACCCGCACAACTGTATCACGCAGACAGGAGTCCTGCTTATACTCCCATGCAGGGTAATCGCCAAGCTCGCTGTAGTCAGCACCATGAAACTGCGCCAGTTCTTTCAGGCGGTCCAGCAATTCCCGCTTTTCGCTGTTTACGCTGCTGCGCACTGCAAAAATCAGCTGCAGTTCATCAGAAAGCTCCGCAATGCCCAGATTCAAGCTGGTCTGTACCAGACCGTCAATGTCATTGCTCCAGCTTTGCACGCCGTTGGGACAGGCATTCAGCAGCGCGATCAGCTTGGCAGAACACTCTGTTGTCAGGGCGTTGCCGCCCAGCGCGTCCACATCATCGCCGCGAACAGTCAGCTCTGGCTCATCATACTGTTCCCGGATCTCGTTTTGCAGCTGCTGGGCAATATCATTGATCCGCTCAATATACATGCCTAATGCCACAAGCGTCACCTGACAGGACCGGGGAATCGCATTATCTTTTGCGCCGCCCTGCATTTTTGTGATGCATACGGGCATTAGCTTCTGGATCCGGCTCAGGAATTCACCCATGACTTTGTTGGCATTGGCCCGGTTCTTGTGGATCTCAATACCGGAGTGACCACCTTGCAATCCCTCAACAGTCAATCTGACACAGGGTCCGTAGACAGCACGGCGCTGCACCGGCATGCGGATGGTTCCCCTGGCGCCGCCTGCACAGGAAACCGTGAAAATCCCTTCTTCTTCCGAGTCAAGGTTCAACAGTGTCCTGCCCTTAATCTCCGACAGATCCACACCGGCAGCACCAAACATGCCGGTCTCCTCGTCAACGGTAAGGATCACCTCCAGAGGCGGATGGGGAATTGCTTTGTCAGCCAGCAGCGCCAACGCCATGGCAACCGCAATTCCGTTATCTGCGCCTAGTGTTGTCCCCTTGGCAAAGACATATTCTCCGTCATGGGTAACTTCAAGACCTTCCGATGCCATATCAACGAGACAGCCAGCATCTTTTTCGCAGACCATATCCATATGTCCCTGTATCACAACAGGTTCATGGTCTTCATACCCGCAGGATCCCGGCGCAAAAAGCAAAGCATTATTCAATTCATCCTGCACATAGCGAATTTCATGTTCGCGGGCAAAGGATACGATATAATCGCTGATCGCCTTTGTGTTGCCGGAACCGTGGGGAATGGAACAAATCTTTTCGAAATAGGAAAATACCGCTTCCGGCTCCAAGCCTGCCAGTTTAACAGCTTCCATAATCATACTCCTTGTTTTTTATTTCTGATTCTACCATATAGGCACAGGAATGTCCATAGCCAGTCATTCCAACATAAAAGAAAAAGGCCACAGAGAAAAATCTCTGCGGCCGGTTTTCAAAACTCAGGGAATCAAGCTCAAGGACAGGGTCAGAATGATCCAAGCCAAAGCGATCCACTTGGTAGCAGAAGCCAGCTTCTTATCCAAGCTGCCGCTGCCGTTCTTGCTCATGTAAGAATCGGAATTACCGGCAATCGCACCGGACAGGCCGGACTCTTTACCGGACTGGAACAAAACGACACACACCAGTGCAACGCTGGCGATCACTTCCAGAACAGTCAGAATAATCTTAACGGTCTCCATTTTTGTAACCTCCCTCCGCTTACCGCTCAAAGCCGTGCCCGACGGAAAGCGGATCTAATACAGTTTCATTACAAGCCAATACAGTATAGCATATCATATGATGAATTGCAAGGCTTTTTGTTGTAATTTTTTACTTTTTTCTTACTTTGTGACCCAGTTTCCGGTAGCAGCGCAGGTAAGATAAGCATTGATAAAGGGATCCAACGCACCGTCCATCACCGCGTTGACATTGGATGTTTCGCAGCCGGTGCGGGTATCCTTCACCAAGGTATACGGCATAAACACGTAATTGCGGATCTGGCTGCCCCATTCGATCTTCTTCTGCACGCCCTTAATGTCAGAGATTTTGTCAAGATGCTCACGCTCTTTGATCTCTACCAGCTTGCTTCGCAGCATACGCAGACAGTTTTCCTTGTTCTGGAATTGGCTTCGTTCTGTCTGGCAAGCAACTACAATGCCGGTTGCCTTGTGGATCAAACGAACCGCAGAGGATGTCTTATTGATGTGCTGACCGCCGGCACCGGAGGAACGGAACACCTGCATCTCGTAGTCCTCAGCCTTGATCTCCACATCCTGACTGTCATCCTGAATGTCCGGGATTACTTCAATAGCTGCAAAAGATGTCTGGCGACGGGCATTGGCATCAAAGGGAGATACACGAACCAGACGGTGAACACCGTTCTCCCCCTTCAGGAAGCCATAGGCATTCTCGCCTTCAATCAGAATATCGGCAGACTTCAGGCCGGCTTCATCGCCCTCCTGATAGTCCATGATCTTGTAGGTATAGCCGTGAGATTCTGCCCAGCGGGTGTACATACGGTAAAGCATCTGGCACCAGTCCTGTGCCTCAGTGCCGCCGGCACCGGCCTGAAAAGACACCATGGCATTGTTGCCGTCGTAATTACCGGTCAGCAAAGTTTCCAGGCGGCAGCGCTCCATATCCGCGCTGAGCTTGGTAAAGCCATCCTTCAGTTCCGGCAACATGGAATCGTCATCCTCTTCGGCAGCCATTTCGCAAATGGTCATCAGATCATCCCATGATGAGGTCATTTGCCGGTACTTTTCCAGCTTTGCTTCAGTAAGCTTGGTCTTCATCACGATCTGCTGGCTCTTTTCCGGATTGTCCCAGAAACCTGGTGCCTCCTGCATGGCATTCAGACGCTCCAATTCATTTTTGAGTCCCTCAATATTTAAAGAATCCGCCAAGCCGTCCAGCGTCGGCTTCACTTCATTCAGCTTTTGCTTGTACGCGTCAAATTCGATATTCATAGCAAAACTCTCATTTCCTAAAATTCGGACATATTATATCCGAAAAATACCATTCTGTAAAGGGGAAAATGAAAAAACCAGGCAAACCGCCCGGTTCTGTTCATCTTTCACTTGGATAACCGTCATCCTCATCGAAAATCAGATCATCAAGGTCAGCGTAAGGATCACTGGTCTCTTTCATAGCGCTGCCTCCTTTCTATTTTGCGTTCCTAACAGTATATGCGCAAAGCAGTGAAAAATGAAGCGGAAAATGTTGGTAAGCCCTACGGGTTTTTACGGATTAACGGTTGACACCCAGCATATTTTTGGGTACAATGCTATGGAAGCAGCATGCCCCAGTAGCACAGTAGTATAGAGCGATCGCCTCCTAAGAATCAGAAGAGGTTATTCCTTTAAGGTCAATTTCATAGATATGCCCCCGTAGCTCACCTGGATAGAGCGCGCGCCTCCTAAGCGCGAGGTAGTGAGTCCGAGTCTCGCCGGGGGTGCCAAACACCGTGATTTCACCGTAAATCACGGTGTTTTCATAACTATTTGTCCCATTATTAAATTGT
>JAZNPV010000036.1:0-2082 GCA_045589835.1 Faecousia sp. | reverse complement strand
CCCCATTTCATATTGAGCTATGCCAGGACAGTAAGAAGACTGTCCTTATTTTTATGCTCATTTATGGACTGGGAATCGGTGTAGCCATGTCCTCCCGACGCCACTACCGCAGAGGTGAGGAACACGGCTCTGCCAAATGGGGCAGCGCCAGCGCCATCAACCGGAAGTACCGGGCCAAAGACCCGGAAGCCAACAAGGTATTCACCAAGCACGTCCGCATGGGCTTGGATGGGAGAAAGCACCGGCGCAATCTGAATACCTGTGTGGTGGGCGGCAGTGGTTCCGGTAAGAGCCGCTTCTATGCTCTCATTAATTTGCTCCAAGCCTGCACTTCCTATTTCGTGCTGGACTGCAAGGGTGAACTGCTGCGCATGACGGGAACATTCCTCAAAATGCGAGGTTACGAAATCAAAGTGCTGGATCTTCTCTCCATGGAGAAAAGCCATTGTTTCAATCCCTTTGCCTATCTGCACACGGATAACGATGTGCAAAAGCTGGTCACAAACCTGTTCAAAGCAACCACCCCCAAAGGCAGTCAGTCCCAAGACCCATTCTGGGATACCGCCGCATCCATGCTGCTGTCAGCCATCATCTTCTATCTTCTCTACGAAGCACCGGAAGAAGAACAGAACTTCCCCATAGTCATGGAAATGCTGCGGGCCGGTGAGGTCCGGGAAGATGATGACACCTATCAATCTCCCTTAGATGAACTCTTTGAGCGGCTGGAAATGCGTGACCCCAACCACATTGCCGTGAAGTATTACAAGGACTATCATTCCGGCTCTGCTAAAACTCTGAAATCCATTCAGATCACTTTGGCGGCAAGACTGGAAAAGTTCAACCTTGCATCTGTTGCCGCACTTACCGCAACAGACGAGTTGGACTTAGGCTCCCTGGGCGAAAAGAAAGTGGCCCTCTTTGCCTTGATTCCCGACCACGATGTGAGCTTCAATTTTCTGGTCAGTATGGTTTATAGCTGCACTTTCGAGCAGTTGTTCCGGCTGGCAGATGATAAGTACAAGGGTGCATTGCCGGTTCCCGTCCACTTTCTGATGGATGAATTTGCCAATGTTTCATTGCCCGATGACTTTGACAAGCTGCTGGCAACCATGCGTTCCCGTAATGTGTTCGTGTCCATCATCATTCAGAACATCGCACAGCTTAAAAACCTGTTTGAAAAGCAATGGGAATCCATCTTGGGCAACTGCGATGAATTTCTCTATCTGGGCGGCAATGAAACCGGCACCCATAAGATGATTGCCGAATCCTATCTGGGCAAGGAAACCATTGATATGAACACCTATGGTAAAAGTTCCGGACGCAGCGGCAACTACTCCACCAACTGGCAGATCACCGGACGGGAGCTGCTGGATGCGGCGGAAGTTCGTATGTTGGACAACCGCTATGCGCTGCTGTTCATCCGTGGCGAGATGCCGGTGATGGACGAAAAGTATGATCTGCTGAATCACCCCAATGTAAAGTACACCCCGGAGAAAGGCGGTGCGCCCTATGTCCACGGCGGCACCGAATTGTCCGTTGCAAGCCTTTCTCTTGCCACCGTTTCCACCACAGAAACGAGATTTGTAAATCTATCTGAAATTGAATTTGAGCTTCTTTCTGATGAAGAGATTGAAGCAGAATTATTATCTGGAGGTAACACCAATGAAGAACATCTTTAAGAAGAACGATCATCCCACCGAGAAGCTGCCCATGCCCCATAAGGTCAAGCGGGGTTTCCGCTTCTACTGCACCACCGTGCTGGCCATGACTCTGGTTATGGGCCTTGCAATGCCTGCATCTGCCACCGGCGGCGATCCTCTCACCGTTGTTAATAACCTGTCCGACTTCATCTTCGGCATGATCCGAGCCGTTGGTCTGATCCTGCTGGGCTGGGGTATCGTGCAGGTTGGCCTGTCCCTGCAGTCCCACGATCCTTCCCAGCGTTCCAATGGCTTCCTCACTCTGGCAGGTGGCATCATCATCACCTTTGCCAAGGAGATTCTGACCATGATTACCGGCTGATACTGTGAAAAGGCAGGGCGGGAAACCGCTCTGCCCTATTCACACGAAAGGAGGAACCCA
>JAZNPV010000035.1:0-2413 GCA_045589835.1 Faecousia sp. | reverse complement strand
TTGGGAAGCAGAAGAATAACATGAATACAAAATACAGGAGAGACTCATCAGAGCCTCTCCTGTTTTGTTTCTATCTTTCATTGTTGATTAACCAATCAGCGGCTTCAGGCCCGGAACCTTCGGGGTGCCAAAACGCAGATCCATGTAAAGACTGCAGGGCTTGCAGGCCTGATTGATCTGCACATCGCTTTGGATAGACATATACATGTAAGTATCGGTCTTATCCCCGCCGGTAACATCCATCAGCAGTCTGCACAGTTCCTCGGAGGCCAGCTTCAGGGTCTCCTCGTATTCCATGGCACAGGCGTTGACCCACCAGTGGGTTGCAGTTTCGGTCACGGGCATATTCAGCTTGAAGTTCTTGATCAAAGAAGTCTTCACGATGATCTCACCAGGAATCTCGATGCCGGTGCCGCAAAGTTCCGCATCACCCATGGTTGCATGAAGATCGCCCATCTGTAGCAGTGCACCGGGTACATGGACGGGGAAGTAAACCTTTGCACCCTTCTTGATGATCTTGCTGTCCATGTTGCCGCCATGGAGTCCGGGAGAACCGCACATAATTCCCTCACCAGCAGGAGCAGTGCCAATGACACCGATCATGGGGTCAATAGGGAACTTGATGCCGTTAAACTCAGCAAAACCATCCTTTACAGGAACCTTCTTAACCCGCAAGTCAGCAGTATCCGCCAGAGGACCGCAGCCCTCCATGGTTCCGACGGTACCTTCATCAGCTACCTTGATATCCAGAATGTCGACCACAAGCACATCGCCGGGCTCAGCGCCGTTGATATAAACAGGACCGGCAGCAGGATTGGCGACATCAAAACCGGTAGCCAGAACGTCCGCAATCTGCATATCTGCAGAAACCAGTTTGTTGGAGAAGCAGTCCATGGGCTTGAACAGCAGGATTTCTCCCACATCTGCAGTGCATACAGGTGCATTGGCCTTATCAAAGGTGTAAACGGATGTGTCAATGATCTTCATAATGGTGCCTCCTTCAAATTTGGGATTTACTATGAATATTATATTTCAGTTGGTAAACAAAGTCAATCTACGGCAACATTTTCCAAAGGCTGCTCTATTCAGGGAGCAATCGCAACCTTAATAACCCCATCCAGCTTATTCTCGAAGATATGATAAGCCTCTTCGATATCTTCCAACTTATAGCGGTGAGTGATCAGCGGGGTGGTATCGATTTTGCCTGCTTCGATGAGGGCGAGGATCTCGGCGCAGTCGCAACCGTCGACACCGCCGGTTTTGAAGGTCAGGTTTTTGCCGTACATCTCCGGCAGGGGCAGGGTCTGGGCCTCGTCATAGAGGGCAACCACGGTGACGATGGCGTTGGGCCGGGCGCATTCCCAGGCCAGACGGAAGGTATCCTTGGCACCTGCCACTTCCAGTACCACATCAGCTCCGCCGTGGTTGGAATTGGCGAGAGTAAATTCCTTGCAGTTTTCCGGTTCGCAGACCAGCACTTCGGGATAATGCTCCCGGACGAAGGCTATCCGGGCCGGGTCTTTTTCGCAGACGATGATCCGCTTGGGGTTCTTTAACATGACACACAGCAAGGTGCAGATGCCCGTGGGGCCTGCGCCGATGATGAGGACGGTGTCATCCTCGGTGATTTCAGAAATCCGGGCGGCCCAGAAGCCGGTGGCCAGCACATCGCCCACCAGCAGAGCCTGCTCATCGGTGACGGAGTCGGGAATCTTGTTCAGGCCCTGATCCGCATAGGGCACCCGGACGAATTCCGCTTGTCCGCCGTCGATACGGCAGCCCAGAGCCCAGCCTCCATTGGGGTCAGTGCAGTTGTTCACAAAGCCGTGCTGACAGAAGAAACACTCGCCGCAGAAGGTCTCTACATTCACCGTCACCCGGTCACCGGGCTTCACGGTGGTGACCGCGCTGCCCACAGATTCCACCACGCCCACCATCTCATGGCCTACCGTGATGCCGGGAACGGCCCGGGGCACAGAACCATGCTTGATGTGCAGGTCGCTGGTGCAAATGCTGCCCAAAGTCACCCGCACAACTGCATCCCGGGGATCTAAAATCTCCGGCTTGGGTTTTTCAGATAAGGCAAATTTTCCGTGTTCAATGTAGGTTAAGGCTTTCATAGGAACACCTCCAATTCGTTTAGGACTATTATAGCGCAGGACAGTAATGGATGCAAATAAAAGTCCCGGAACTGGATTGCTCCAACTCCGGGATATTAAAAATTAGTTGTTTTGGAATTCTTTCAGATTACAATTTAAACATTGGTTATCCTGCTTGTTTTCCAGCCACAGAGCATACCACATAGCAAACAGGCCACATTCCAGAATAAAAATAAGCATGCTTCCACACCAAAGGGGAATCCCTTGGAACCAACGGAAGAAAAAAGCTGCACCCACATAAAGCACATTGGCAA
>JAZNPV010000034.1:0-28089 GCA_045589835.1 Faecousia sp. | reverse complement strand
GTTGGATTTTGCTTCTGATTGCAGGCTTTTTCCTTTCTGCCAATGCTCGCCGTTCCTCATCCGTCTTTTCACCGCTCATTTATGAGCGGTGAAAATCCACCTTCCCCCCGGGGGAAGGCATTGCGGCTTCGCCGCTAGACAACCCGATAAATACAAATTTGAGAGGCGGTGAAATCATGCTGACCTATGAACTGAAAAAAGCACCCGGGCTTCCCCTTTACGAATCCCTCTACCGCTGTATCCGTGCCGATATTTTATCCGGAAAGCTGGCCCCCGGTCAGAAGCTGCCCTCCAAACGGGCACTGTGTGCCAACCTGAAGGTCAGCAAAATCACCGTGGAAGGTGCCTATAATCAGCTGCTTTCCGAGGGCTATATCTGCTCCCGGGAAAAGGTGGGCTATTTTGTGGAGACGGTGGAGCGCTCTGCTCCCACTGTTCTGCCCCACACTTCTGCCGCCGGCACACCGCAAAAAATCATTGATCTGACTGCCAACAACCCGGCCCGGTTCCCCTTTTCCGTATGGAGCCGCCTGCAGCGGCAGGTGATGCTGGATCTGGGAGAGGAATTGCTGCAGCCCCTGCACCGTCAGGGACTTCCCCAGCTGCGGCTGGCCATTGCAGAGCATCTGGCTGAATTCCGGGGCATGACGGTAGATCCGCAGAACATTCTGATCGGAGCCGGCACAGACTTTCTCTACAATCTGCTGATTCAGCTGTTGGGTCAGGACCAGCTGTATGCGGTGGAAGAACCGGGCTACGGAAAAATCCGCAAGATCTATGCTGCCGGGGGCGCTGCCTGCATCAGTGTACCACTGGACAGTAGCGGCGTGATCCCTGCCTCTCTGGGGGAAGCACAGGTCCTGCATATTTCGCCTTCCCATCACTTCCCTACCGGACTGGTCACCCCCCTTTCCCGGCGGCAGGAGCTGCTAAACTGGGCAGCCGCAAAGCAGGACCGGTGGATCATCGAAGATGATTACGACAGCGAATTCCGCTTTGCCGCCCATCCTATGCCCGCCATGCAGTCCCTGGATACCGGAGGGCGGGTCATCTACATGAACACCTTTTCCAAAACGCTGGCGCCCTCCATCCGAATCAGCTACATGATCCTGCCACCGGCGCTGATGGCCCAATTTAACGAAACACTGGGCTTTTACAGCTGTACCGTCCCCAGCTTTGAACAGTACACACTGGAACGCTTTCTGCGGGAGGGCCATTTTGAAAAGCATATCAACCGGATGCGCAAATTTTACAGATCCCGCCGGGACCGGATTCTTTCCGTGATCGCGGACTGTCCCTTTGCCCATATGCTCACCATCCGGGAAGAAAACGCGGGTTTGCATTTTCTGGTAAAAGTAGACACCGCGCTGTCTGACTTCCAGCTGACTGCAATATTTGAAAAGGCCGGGATCCGGGTACATAGTTTAAGCAGTTATTACCACGGCCCTGTGCCGGAGACAGCCAGCCACTGTCTGATCGTCAACTATTCCGGTCTGACCGACGAGCAGCTGGACACGCTGCAAGCGCAGCTTCACAAAATGTAAATGCAAAAAGGAGCTTGCTTGTGCAAGCTCCTTTTTGCATTTACATTTTCAGTTTTCTGATGATATCTTCCAGATAGGCTTTTTCCTCCGCCAGCTGACGGTCCCGCTCCTCCGGTTCTATCCTGCCCTCCCGCTCGATGGTAACGGGGCCACGGTAGCCCGTATCGGCCAGCTTTTGCAGCAGCCTGGGGAAGTCCACGCTTCCCTGTCCGATCTGTTTTTCCTTGCCCTTGGGGTCAAAGCCCTGAGGATAAACGCCGTCCTTGGCATGCATGCCCAGCACAAAGGAGCCCAGCATGTCCATGGCATCCTGCGGATTGGCCCGGCCGTAGATCAGCAGATTGGCGGGGTCAAAGTTGACACCCACATTCTTCATGCCTACCGTTTTAAAGAATTGTATTAAGGTACAGGGCAGCTCTTCGCCGGTCTCAAACAAAAACTGCTGGCCGTAAGGCTCGATCTGCTTGCAGATATAGCGCACCGCCTGCACCGCTCCCAGATAATCCGGGTGGTAAGGATCGTCGGGCAGCAAACCAATGTGGGTAATAATGTCCCGGATACCAAGACTTCTGGCAAAGGCTGCGCCCTCCAGAATCTGCATGGTTCTCCGGCTGCGCCATGCTGCCGGTACCAGACCGATGGAAGCATACATATTGGGATACATCCACTCAACAGGACCGTCCCAGCCGCACCAAAGCGCTGTAACTGTAAAGCCAAAATCAGCACAGGCTTTTTTTATCTGCTCGGCAGTCTGTTCGTTATAAAGCGACGGATCCCAGACGCAAAGCTGTCCATTGGTAAAACCCAGCTTGGCCGCATGGGCAATACAGCCGTACGCTTCCTTATTCAATTCAATGAAAAGTCCTACTTCCATATTACAGTCTCCCCAGCTCCTGCAGCTGGCCCTTCAGCCAATGCAGAGATTTTTCCGCGCAGTCAAAGGGATCGTAATCCCCCCGCTTGCCAAATTCAACGATCATGGTTTTGGTGCCGCACCGGTCCATAGCGGTGGTCAGCAGTTCCTTCCAATCCCCATCCGACTCCCAAAGGGCAGTCATATAGCCTGTTTCCTTCCCATAACCCTTCAGGTGCAGGATAGGCGAGCGGCCGGAATACCTTTTCAGATATGCCACCGGATCCTCACTGCCGGCCCATGTATTGCCGGTATCCATTACCATGGAAAAGCGCTCGGGCGTGTTTTCCATAACCATGTCGTAGAAGCTCTTGCCCTCCGCTACCCGGATGCTGTCGATATCATGACTGTGATAGCCGGTGGAAATCCCCTCTTTTTCAAACCGCTCCAGCAGGTAATTCATGTAGTCTACCGCTTCCCGGGGATAGGCAGGATCTTCCTTCAGCCGGGTAGGATCTACCATGCCGATGACCAGACTTTTTACGCCCATGCCCTTGCACTGAGCAATGGTTTCCTCCAGCTTATCCGGCACAAGCTGATCCCAGTCCGCCATGCAGCTGCAGCATTCCAGTCCCGCAGCTGCCAGCGCATCCACATAATACTGCGGTTCTTGTTTCATGGTCCAGCAGTTCAGCTCCATGCATTCATAACCCATATCCGCAACACGCTTAAAGGTATCCGCAGGGTCTTTTCCGAAGGCTGCCCGGACAGAATACGCCTGCAAGCCCAGTTTGATTTTATCCATTGTGTTCCCTCCAAAATGGCCAAAAATATTCCTTCTTAATGTATATTGTATATGCTAACCAAGCCAGGGGCAATGCCCTGGCTTGGTTAATTCTAACACTATCTTGTCTTTTGTGCTTACTGACTGCTCTAAGACCTTTATAAAACCGAGGCATACTCCTGACACATAAAGTCCAGATCGTCCTGCATCTGCTCCCTACGGTCCAAAACGGTATTTTCAATAGAATACCAACCGTCATAGCCTGCCTGTTCCAGAATCCGGAAACTGGGTTTCAGATCAATAACACCCTTGCGCAGTTCTGTCCTGCGGATCCGTCCGCCATAGCGGCTCTTTACCCAATCCTTCGGCTCCGGGCCGTCCGCCGGGCTTTGCCAGTGCAGGAAGTTCTTCACATGCACATGCTTGATCACAGGCGCAAAATAGCCCACATATCTTTCCGGCGTTTCTCCCGCGAAAAGAATGTTGCCCAGATCTGCTACCAAGCCAAAATTGGGATGATCCACGGCTTCCAGCAGCCGCTCCATAGGTGCGATGCCATTCATGTAAAAGCCCTGATTTTCACAAAGGCATTCAACGCCCCGATCCGCGGCATAGGCGCTGATCTCTCGAACAGCAGGGGCCAGATACGCCACCAGCTTACCAAGAGGAAGCCCTTCCTTCCGGTGATTGGGATCGCCGAACAGGGAGAACTGAATCCTGGGTGAACCGGCAGCCCGGGCTACATCCACAAAAGCCTTGCCTTTGGCGATCTGCTCTTCCTTATCATAGTCCACAAAATCCAAGCCTACAGACTGGCAGCAAATAGCAATATCCAGTTCCTTTGCTTTCTCCCCTATCCGCTTGGCTACATTCACATCTGCGTTTTTCAGATCATCGTACTGATACAATTCAACAGACCGAAATCCCATATCCTTTGCGATCTCTAACAATGTGCAATAGTCTACTTTGTTTCCTGTACAGGAAAACAAGCCCGATTTCATCTGCTTCATACCAAGATCCTTTCTCCGCCCAGATCCGCGGATTTGATCTGTGCCATAGCGATCCGCACAACATCCAAGGATTCTTCCGGGGGATTGTAATCTAAGGGCTTATCGTTGGCTACACAGTCAGCAAAGTATTCGATCTCCTCCCGGTAGCCATCAAAGCCGATCCTGTCAAAGTAATCGGTTACCGTTCCATCCTCTGCTACCTTCACAAACATCTGCCGGTTGGGGGTAGTATCCCGGATAATATAGCCATTTTCGAAATTCACCCGGTAGCAACGGGTATTGAACTTGTCATGGGCAATGGACCAGTCGCTGATGAAATTTACAAAAATACCATTTTCATAATATACGTTTCCGGACATGGCATCATAGCCGTTCTTCGTCATAACAGAGGACGCGCCGGTGCTGACAGCCTGCGGCATACCGAACAGGCAGCGGGCAATATCTACAGCGTGGACCTGCAGATCCAATATGGCACCGCCGGACAGGTCACCGTCCTGGAACCAGTTGTTCCAGCCCATGGGATCCTTGGAGCCGCCCTCCCAGAAGAATTGGGCGCTGCGCACCTTGCCCAGCTCACCACTTTGGATTGTTTCCTTAATGATGCGCACAGCATCGCTGAAACGGCTGCAATGGGCGATCATCAGCTTTTTACCGGTACGCTTGGAGGTGTCCAGCATGCGCTGGGCCTGCTCGGTTGTTCTTGCCATAGGCTTTTCGCTGAGTACATGAAAGCCTGCTTCCATAGCTTTAATCGCAATCTCCGCATGCAGGAAGGTCGGCACGCAAATATCCACAAAATCCAGCTTGCCCTTTTCCTTTTCCAGCATCTCATCAACGCTGGTGTAAGTACGTGCATTGTCGTAGGCCTCCTCCAACACTTCGGGGCGGATATCGCAGATAGCCTCCAACACCACATTTCCTTTACTTTCAGCAATTTTTCTGTAGGCTGCCCTGTGCGCTCTGGTGATTCCTCCGCAGCCGATCATACCAACTTTTATCATGGTTTTTCATCCTTTCAAATTTAATATTTAAATGTTTCTTTAAAACCGGACAGTTTTGCCGGTCTTACCACTTTCATAAATGGCACAAATCAGTTTCTGGATTTTCAGTGCCTCTCTGCCGCTGATAAAGGTCTCCCGTTTTTCCTCAACATCTTTGTAGTAATCCTGGATCTGTCGGATATGGCGGATTCCCCAGTATGCTTTGGCACCCTCAAACTGAATTTCATTACGCTTCTGTACCACAGAAAGAACATATCCATCGTTAAATTCAATGCGGGCATTATCGTAGCTCATAATTACTTTTCCATTTTCGCACAACAGACGGATCTCAATAGGCTCGTTGCAGCCATAGTTATTCATTGCCCAAAAAGACAGGGTCGCACCGTTTTTGTAGCGGACAAAGCCTTCGCCGGTATCGTCTACATTTATAATGGAGTGGCCACGGTTGGCGAGATGAGCCTGCACTTCCACCGGCTCATCATCAATAAACCAGTTAGCCAGATCCAGTGAGTGGATCGCCTGGTCGATAATCACACCGCCGCCTTCTTTGTCCCAGGTGCCTTTCCAATCGGATTGGCTGTAGTAAGAATCCGGTCTGTACCATGTAAGCGTGCAGCGGGCAGAAATAATCTTACCCAGCTTTCCGTTATCCAGATTTTCCTTAACCAATTGGGCAGCATCGTTATAGCGGCACTGAAAGATAATACCGTAAATTAAACCTTTCTCCTATGCCAACTGTACATTGGCAACGGCACCCTCATATTCGATGCTCATGGGTTTTTCACACAGCACATTCACACCATGCTCCAGTGCATATTTCGTAATAACCGGATGTAGATAATGGGGTACCCAAATATGAACCACATCTATCTTTTCCGGGTCAATCATTTCTTCATAGTCGTAGTATGCGGTCGTATTGTACTTTTTTGCCGCCGCATCTGCACGATCCTTTTTTATGTCGCAGACGCCTACCAATGCAGCAGATTCCAAATAATGGCAGCTTGTTGCATGCATGGTAAAAATATTACCACAACCAACAATTCCTACCTTAAGCATATCAATATAACTCCTCCTATAGGTGGATAATTTGATGATTGCTTTTTCAAGCTGGATTTAGTATAATCTAAAATAGCTTGATATCACAATGTAGTATTCGCCTATAGTTATGGACAAATCGCCGATTCTTTCTCAGGAGACTTGCCATGGAAAAGCAGTTTTATTATCGGGATCTAACCTTTCCACAGGGAGACCAAAAATGCGAAGATACCCCTTTATTGGCCAATTGCTGCGGTGTTACGCCCACACCCCGGGCGTTTATGTCCCACAATCCTGTTGGTCGGCAGGACTATTATCTGCAGTATGTAACTGACGGTCAGCTGCCATCCCTGCTGGACGGTGAAACCGTCGATTTTCACGAGGATATGTTTGTCCTGTACCGGCCCCATACCCCTTATCGCTACTGGCACGAAGCAGATCATACCATGTGTTATTACTGGATCCACTTTACCGGCTATCATATTCCGGCGCTGTTGGAATCATTTGATTTGGAAACCAACCGTTTTTACAGAATCGCTCCCAGTCATACTCTAAAAAGCAGGATCTGCAGTTATTTTCATCAACTCTTTCAGGAATTCATTCACCGCCGTCCCGGCTTTGATTCTGCCTGCGCCGCTATTGTTACCAGCATTTTAGTAGAACTTGCTCGGGGCACCGACCGGCTTCAGACAGGCTCTTTGCGAAAGCTGAAGACCATCGAATATCTCCACACCCATTATGATCAGGATATCCCCATATCTGCCCTGGCCGCAATGGAACATCTGAGCATCAGCCGATATCGGGAGGTCTTTCACAGTGTTACCGGCTTTTCCCCCAGCGATTACCGTACGACCCTACGCCTGCAACACGCCTGCAACCTGCTCACCACCACGGAACTGAGCATGACACAGATTGCTGCCGAGTGCGGTTATGAGGATGTGCTATACTTTTTCCGTCTGTTTAAAAAGCGGCAGGGTCTGACACCCAGTCAATACCGCTCCCAATTTCGTTAAGCCATACGCAAGATTTCAATACGCAAAAACTGCTCCAACGCTAAGGTTGGAGCAGTTTTATATTTGTTTGCTTACAGTGCGATTCGCTCGCCGTTTGCATCCGCAGAGCGCATCTCCGCCATGATGATCTCCACAGCCTCCATGGACTGCTCGGGAGGGCACTCCTCCACAGGCTTACCTTCCTTCAGGCACTCTACAAAGTAATTGATCTCATTGATATAGCTGTTGGAATTCAGTAGTTCAGACATATCTGTCACATTTCCGTCCTGGTCCACCTTGACGATGGCCACCCGTCCGGGCGTCCGGTCTGCAAACATATAGCCCTTTTCAAAATTTATACGGGTGGTTCTGGTATTGAACTTGTCGCCGGCGATCGTCCAGTCGCAGGAAGCCCGGACGAACAGGCCGTCATCATAATAATAGTTCACAGACATAGCATCATAGCCGCCCTTGGTATAAACAGATGCTGCTCCGGCACTGACTGCCTTGGGTCTGCCGAACATCCAGCGGATCAGGTCAACATCGTGGATGTGGGTATCCAGCATACCGCCGCCGGACAGCTCTCCGTTGTAGAACCAGCTATTCATGCCGAAGCTGCCGATATGCTCCGAACCCTCACGGTAAAACTCCGCGCTGCGCACCTTTCCCAACTCGCCGCTCTGAATAGTCTTATACATCTCCACAAGAGGCGCAAAGAACCGGCTGCAATGGCCGATCATCAGGGTCTTTCCGGTGCGCTTGGACGCGTCGACCATCTTCTGTGCCTGTTCAGGTGTTCTGGCCATGGGCTTTTCGCAGAATACATGGAAGCCCTTTTCCATAGCCTTGACTGCCAGCTCTGCGTGCAGGAAAGTAGGCACACAGATATCCACAAAATCCAGCTTTCCCTGCTCCTTTTCCAGCATCTCGTCTACATTGGTATAGGTTCTGGCATCGCCCAGTCCCTGCAGATTATTGGGGTTTGCATCGCAGTATACCTCCAGCGACACGTCCGGGTTTAAGCTGTAAGCCTCCTTGTGAGCATCCGATATTTTACCGTTTCCGATCAAACCAACACGAAGCATATTGTTTCCTCCTATTTATTTAAATACTTTTTCCATCAATCCAGCCAGATAATTCAGATCCTGTGCCGCCTTTTCCTCACGGCCAAGCACGTTGTTTTCAATGGAGAAATTTCCATTATAGCCTGCCGCAGCCAGGATCCGAAGACTCCTCTCTATGTCGATGATACCCTCACCCAGCTCGATCCTGTGCAGATATGCGCCATGCTTTGTTGCGTACCACCGTACCCCCGGCTCGTCCGTAGGAAGGGGCTGCACCACCATATCTTTGATGTGAACATGACGGACAACTGGTGCGAAATAGCCCACAAACCGTTCCGGCTGCTCATCCACACACAGAAGATTTCCCAGATCCGCCACAATGCCCAGATTGGGATGCTCCACCGCTTCCAGCAGCCGCTCCAGAGGCTCTGTGCCGTTTATGTAATAGCCCTGGCCTTCCACCACGCAGCCCACATGATGTTCTGCCGCAAAATCGCAAAGCGCTTTCACCGCAGGGGCAATGCGGCGGATCAGCTTTCCAAGGGGTACAAACGCCTGCATATACTGCATGTACGGTGCCGTTGTAAAATGGATATAGGGGGCACCCGCTGTCTCTGCCACACAAATATACTGCTTGACCCGCTCCATTTGCTCTGCCTGATCGTCACCGGACAGATCCGAACCTATGGAAAGACAAGGGATGGTCATTTCCAACTCCGCGGCACGCTCTGCGATCCGCTTCGCTACATCCAGATCCGGCGTTTTTAAATCATCGTACTGGTAAAGCTCCAAGCCGCCAAATCCCAGATCCTTAACAGTCTCCAGCATCTGTACATAGGACTGCCTGTTGCCTGTAGGGGCAAACGCCGCAATCCGCTTTTTCCCTTCCATACTGCATTTCCTCCTGTTGAAGATTTTGTCTTGATTTTCATTATATAATATTTTATACTTAAATCATGGGCAATACAATGCCTGTAATTGGCAAGTTGTAACACAATATTGGTGTCTGGGGGGTATGATATGGAAAACTGTGAATATATTTTTCAGCCGCATGCACATGTGGATCCGCTTCTGCGGGCTTATGTAATACAAAATTCCCTGGCAGAACGCAACTACCCTCCCAACTGGCACGAGAACATCGAATTTCTTTACTGTGTTTCCGGCACCGGATTGCTGCGCTATAACGAAAAATTGTATACACTGCAGGCAGGAGATCTGATTGCCGTCAACTCGGAGATGTTCCATTATCTTTACAGCGAAACGCCCATGTATTTTCACTGCCTGATACCGGACCGGCGGTTCTGTAAAGCCAGCGGCATACCCATCTCGGAGCTGCGTTTTCAGGAACAGATCCAGGATCCGGCTGCGGTAAGCGCCTTTTTGGCCATCTATGATGCATATGATCGATACATGCAAAGCGGCAGCGCTTACGATGTAGCACCGTTTCATGCCAGAATTCTGGATTTCCTGCATTTGCTATGCAAAAAACATCTTGCAGACAACATCAGGGGCACCTCTCCTCATCGCAATGAACTGGTAAAAGCCGCCATGGTCTACATTGAACAGCATCTGACCCAGTCCATAACACTGGAGGCCATTGCTTCCCATGTAGGCGTGGACAAGTACCATCTGTCAAAAGAATTTAAGCGTGTCATCGGCAGAACCATCTTTGACACCATACTTATGCTTCGGTGCGCCGAAGCTAAGCGGTATTTGCAAAACGGCATGCGTGTGGCGCAGGCAGCCCGCGCCTGCGGTTTTGAAAACATGTCCTATTTCACCCGGGCATTCAAAAAATATCAAGGCGCACTTCCTTCCCGGTATCTGAAAAAATAATCCCAGTATACTGCCGCACCAGAACATCAAAAGATTCTTTCACGGACAATTCCCTTTTATTATTTCATATTGATTTTACTTAAATTTTATTTTATACTCATTATACAGGGGTTTCAACAGCCTTGCAGAGTCTAAAATAACATAATCTCAACTTTTGGGGTGCTTCTTATGGTAAAAGGCAAATATGAACTGAATATTATGGATAATCCTTTGCTGCCCTTCCGTGTGCGGTGCGGTCTGCTCAGCAGCAAAAATCCGCCCCCCAACTGGCACGAAAATACAGAGATCCTTTACTTTATATCCGGCAGCGGCTTTGTTAAGTATAATGAAAGCCAGTTTTCTGTGCAAGCCGGGGATATCATCGTGGTCAATTCGGAAATGATCCATTCCGTGTACAGCGATGAGCCCATGCTCTTTCATTGTGTGATCATTGACCGGAATTTTTGTGCCGCCAACGGCATCCCTACTACCAATTTGTATTTTCAGGAGATCATCCAGGATCCCCAACTGGAGGCAGCCCTGCTGCGGATCATCGAAACCTACGAACAATTTAATCAGGAAAGTGCCTTTTACGAGGTCGCCGCCGTTCGTGCTTCTGTTCTGTCCTTCCTGTATCTGCTGTGTAGGAGTTATATCATTCGGGAAGGTGCTTCCGCCACCCCTAATCGCAATGATATGGTAAAAACAGCTATGATCTACATTCGCAAGCATCTGGCGGAACATCTGACGTTGGACGAAATCTCCCAGCATGTTGGTGTAAATAAGCACTATCTGTCCCGGGAATTCAAGCGGATCATCGGTAAAACCATATTTGATACCATCCTTCTTCTGCGGTGTACAGAGGCAAAGCAGCGGATTCTGGAAGGCATGTCTGTTTCCCAGGCTGCTCATGCCTGCGGCTTTGAAAATCTTTCCTATTTCACCCGGGCTTTCAAAAAATACAATCAGGTGCTGCCATCCTCCTATCTCCAGAAATAACCCCCGCTTTTTGCCACCTGCAAATTTCAGTTCATCGGGCAGTTACACCGGCGCTTACGCGCCTGAGGCTTGCCCCGGGGGAAGCCTTTTGGTTCTCTGCTTAACTAACCGATAGATACAAATTTGTTCTGCAAAGCCTGCCTTTCTGAAAATACCGCGCCTTTTATAAGTGTACAATTCCCCGGTTGTAAAAATGTCTAAAAAATACAGTTTTTTCTTTTATGAATTTTCCATTCCACACCCTACAGGGTGTGGAATCGTTTGTAAGTTGTGTTTTACTCTTCTCCTCCGGAGTGGTATGATAAGAGCACTGTGGATTTTTCGATTCATTCCGGCATAAAGATCCCAAAAAACGTCATTAGAACGAAAGGATGAACTTCATGAACTATCAGGAATTAGGCCTTTCCCGTGAAGAATTGGTGGAAATGTACCGCATGATGCGGCTGATCCGCCGGTTTGAGGAAACCGCCGTAGACTACTTTAAGCAGGGTATCGTCATTGGCAACATGCATATGTATGTAGGCGAAGAAGCCGTTGCCACCGGTATCTGCAAGACCCTGACCGCCGAGGACTACATCGCCTCCACCCACCGCTGCGACGGTCACCTGATCGCCAAGGGTGCCAACATCAACGCCATGATGGCTGAGCTGATGGGTAAGGAAAACGGCATCTGCGCCGGCCGTGCCGGTAAGATGCACCAGACCGCTCCCGAAGTGGGCGTTCTCAGTGCCAACGGTATCGTGGGCGCATCCCAGACTCTGGGTACCGGCCACGCACTGTACTGCTCCCTGTTCGCTCCCGGCCGGGTCAGTGTTGCTTTCTTCGGCGACGGCGGCGGCAACCAGGGTGCCTGCCACGAGGCTATGAACATGGCTGCTCTGTGGAAACTGCCTGTGATCTTCGTTTGCGAAAACAACCATTACGCTATCTCCACCCGTGTTGACACCGCTACCGCTCTGGGTACCTTCTATCAGCGTGCTGCCGGTTACGGCATGCCCGGTGTCCGCGTTAACGGCAACGATGTGCTGGAAGTTTACGAAGCTGCCAAGGCCGCTGTTGAGCGAGCCCGTAACGGCGAAGGCCCAAGCTTCATCGAGTGCGATACATACCGCCTGCGCGGCCACCATGAAGGTGACGAGCAGACCTACCGTACCAAAGAAGAAGTTGCGGAAGTCAAGCAGAAGAATGACTGCATCAACCGGATGCAGAAGCTGCTGATGAGCGAGCTGAACTGGACCGAAGAAGAGGATCAGGCTCTCATTCAGTCCGTAGAGGATCAGATCGCCAAGGCTGTGGAATTCGGTCTCCAGGGCGCACCTATGAAGGTGGAAGACATGGAGAAGAATCTGTTTGTGGACTAAGGAGGTAGGCAGTATGAGCAAGATGATGTACCGTGAGGCCATTGCCTCCGCACTGGCGGAAGAAATGCGCCGCGACGAAAAAGTATTTGTTATGGGTGAAGACGTTGCCATCACCGGCGGTGTCTACAAAGCAACCAAGGGCCTGCTGGACGAGTTCGGTCCCGCCCGTGTCCGCAACACCCCCCTGTCCGAGTGGGCGATCGCCGGTGTTGCTACCGGTGCCGCTATGTGCGGTGCCCGTCCCGTGGCAGAGATCATGCACATCGACTTTACCGGCTGTGCCATGGATATTATGCTGAACCAGATGTCCAAGATGTGCTATAAGACCAACGGTCAGGTCCATGTTCCCATGGTCCTGCGTACCCAGGGTGGCCGCGGCCGTTCCAACGGCTGTACCCAGTCCCAGAGTCTGGAAGCCCTGTTCACCCACATTCCCGGCCTGAAGGTGGTCATGCCCTCCACCCCCTACGACGCAAAGGGCCTGCTGAAGACTGCTATCCGGGACAACAACCCCGTTATGTTCATCGAGCATAAGGGTCTGTACCAGACCAAGGGCGAGGTTCCTGAAGAAGAGTATCTGATTCCTCTTGGTCAGGCTGATGTGAAGCGTGAAGGCAGCGACGTGACCATCATCTCCTGGTCCAAGACCGTCCTGACCGCACTGGATGCCGCCAAGGAGCTGGAAGCCAAGGGCATCAGCGCCGAAGTGCTGGACCTGCGCTCTCTGGTGCCGCTGGACTTTGACGCCATTGTCAAGTCCGTCACCAAGACCGGCCGTGTCATTATCACCCACGAGGCTTCCGAGCGCAACGGCTACGGTGCCGAAGTGGCAGCCCAGATTGCTGACAAGCTGTTTGACGAACTAGATGCACCTATCCTGCGTGTCTGCGGCTGCAACATCCCCGTTCCCAACGCAACTTTGCCGGAAATTGAATCCGCACCTACCGTAGAAAAGCTTGTAAAGGCCGCTGAGCGGATCTGCAAGGGAGTGAAGCGTAATGGCTGAGATTTTCAGAATGCCCAAGCTGGGCATGGATATGGAAGAGGGCACCGTCACCAACTGGATCAAAAAGGAAGGCGACGCCGTTAAGAAGGGTGAAGCCCTGGCAGAGATCGAAACTGACAAGTCCGCTGTGGAAGTGGAATCCCCTGCCGACGGTATTGTGCTGAAGCAGTACGTGCCCGAATGGGAAGCCGTTCCCTGCGGCACCCCCATTGCCGTCATTGGCAATCCCGGCGAAGCCATTCCCGACGCAAATGCTCCCGAGCAGCCTGCTGCCGCTCCCGCAGCAGCGGCACCTGCTCCTTCAGCACCAGCTGCCGCACCGGCTGTCAGCGGCACCTTCTTCCGGATGCCCAAGCTGGGTATGGATATGGAAGAGGGCACTGTCACCAACTGGATCAAGAAGGAAGGCGACGCCGTCAAGAAGGGCGAAGCCATTGCCGAGATCGAGACCGATAAGTCCGCCGTGGAAGTGGAAGCACCTGCCGACGGCATCCTGCTGAAGCAGTATGTGCCCGAGTGGGAGGCTGTTCCCTGCGGCACCCCCATTGCCTATATCGGTAAGGAAGGCGAAGCTATTCCCGATGCTTCTGCTGCCGACGCTCCCGCCGAAGCACCCGCCGCCGAAGCACCCGCACAGGCACCCGCCGCTGCCGGTTACACCGGAAACGGCACCTTCTTCCGGATGCCCAAGCTGGGTATGGATATGGAAGAGGGCACCGTCACCAACTGGATCAAGAAGGAAGGCGACGCCGTTAAGAAGGGCGAAGCCCTTGCTGAGATCGAAACTGACAAGTCCGCTGTGGAAGTGGAATCCCCCGCCGACGGTATCGTGCTGAAGCAGTACGTGCCCGAGTGGGAAGCTGTTCCCTGCGGCACTCCCATTGCTTTTATCGGCAACGCCGGTGATCCCATCCCCGACGCCTCTGCCGCTGACGCACCCGCTGCGCCTGCCGCACCTGCAGCCCCTGCTGCTCCTGCTCCCGTGGCGGAAGCCCCCGCTGCCGCCGCACCCAAGAAGGTCGCTGCCGCCCAGCCGGCCGTTGCCGCGCTGACCCCCGGTGGACGGATCCGCTCCTCGCCCAGAGCCCGCCGTCTGGCAGACAAAGAGGGTGTGGATTTGGGTGCCATCGCCGGTTCCGGCGAGGATGGCCGTATTCTGGAGCAGGATGTGCTGGATTACATGGCTGCCGCTCCCGCAGTCGCCCCCGCCGCTGCTGTCCGTGTACCTACCGAGACTATCAAGCCTTTGACCGGTGTGCGTAAGGTCACTGCCCGCCGTATGCGTCAGAGCCTGAGCAACGCTGCCCAGACCAATCACCGGGTGGATGTGGATGTGACCAAGCTGATCGACTTCCGCAAGCAGGTCAATGCCCGTCTGGAAAAGGACGGCATCAAGGTATCCTATGTGGATATTCTGATCTGCGCCTGCGCCAAGGCACTGATCGAGCATCCTATGGCCAACGCCTATCTGATGGACGACGGCCTGCACATGCACAACTACGCCAATGTAGGCTTTGCCGCTGATACGGAAAAGGGCCTCGTGGTTCCCGTTGTAAAGGATGCAGACATTCTGTCCCTGCCTCAGATCGCCCAGAACAGCCGCGCCCTTATCAACAAGGCCCGTCAGGGTGCTTTGAAGGGCGAGGACATGTCCGGCGGCACCTTCACCATCTCCAATCTGGGTATGTTCGAGATCGACTCCTTCACCGCTGTGCTGAATCCCCCCGAAACCTGTATTCTGGCCGTTGGCCGGATGGCTGACCGGGTGGTTGTCGAAAACGGCCAGATGGTGATCCGTCCCATGATGAACCTGTGCCTGACCTACGATCATCAGGTACTGGACGGCGCTCCCGCCGCCAAGTTCCTGGAGACTATCAAGCACTACATCGAAAACCCCGTTTGGCTGATGCTGTAATCCCATAAAAATCCCCCGAGCAGGAACGCAGGTTCTTGTTCGGGGATATTTTTATATAAAAAACAGGACGCTTTTGAAAGCGTCCTGTTCCGTTTTGGTTGTACCAAAATACAGTTACGGCCATGAAAGTCGCGGCAACTGTGAAGTTTCATTAAATGATCTGCCGTTCTTCGCCTGCAGCCATAGACAGCTCCGTTTTCTGTCCGTTGACTGCCAGCGTAAACGCGGCATCGTTCTTGGCCTGCAGAATCAGCTTTGTGACCTTGCCGTCTTTCCAATCCGCAGATACAGTCAGGCCGCCTCTGGCCTTCAGACCGGTAAAGCTGCCTTCGCAGAGTGCCTCCGGCAGAGCGGGCAACAGCTTGATACAGCCATTGTGGCTCTGCAGCAGCATTTCCATGATACCTGCGGCTGCACCGAAATTACTTTCGATCTGAATGATCCGCCGCATGGGGGTATAGTCATTCAGCAGATTTTCCTTGGTGAACAGGCTCAGAATTCTGGTAAGCATACTGTAAGCCTGCTCCCCTTCTGCCAAGCGTGCGTAAATATTCATGGCCCATGCACAGCTCCAGCCAATACCTCCGCACATATAAGGCTTCACCTCGTCGCCCATTCTGCGCTTCATGGTGACCCGGCATGCCTCCAACAGCTCCGGTGTATCCTCGTTGATATCCCAGGCCGGGTACAAAGCATACAGATGGGAAAGATGACGGTGGATAACCTCCGGCTCGTCATAATCCTCCATCCACTCCATCAACTGGCCGTGCTTACCCACCTTCATAGGGGGCAGCTTGGGCAGAGCTTCTTTGGCCTGCCGGGCCAATTCGGGATCCCTGTTTAAAAGGGCCTCCACTTCCACATAGAAGCTCAGCAGCTCATGAATGATCTGTACATCCATGGTAGGCGACAGGCAGAATTTCGCCTCGGGGGAGCCGGGACCGTCTGTAAAGTAGCGGTTCTCGGGAGAATTGGAAGGGCCTGTCAGCAGCATGCCGTTATGCTCAAACATCATGCCCAGCAGGAATCTTGTGGTTTCCCTCACAAATTCATAGGCTGTATTTTCAAGGAAATCCCGATCCCCGGTATAGAGCCAATGCTCTTTCATATGGCGGCACAGCCACGCGCTTCCGTACTGCCACATACCGCAGAAGCTGCTGGCCACCTGGGTATAACCGTAGATGTCGGACAGTAAGTGACTCACGCTGCCCTCCAGATGATAATACTCCCGGGCAGTGCGCTTACCGGATTCCAGCAGATTCTGGTTCATGTAATTGAACAGAGGTTCCAGACATTCCGTTAGACCTGCCGTTTCTGCATGCCAGTAATTCATTTGCAGATTGATGTTTAGATGATAGTCGCACTGCCAGGGGGGCTGGATCCTATGGTTCCAGATGCCCTGCAGGTTAGCGGGCAGAGAATCGCCCCGACTGCTGGAGATCAACAGATATTTATTAAAAGCAAAATAAGTTTCCACCATTCCGGGATCATCGCCCCCGGCACGAATCCGGGCCAGACGGCCGTCGGTGGGGATCGCCTCCAGCAGAGGATTCTCCGGAAATTCGATGACACTTCTGCCCATAATGGCATTCATATCAGCGATATGCCGGGCTTTAATGTCCTCATAGTCCAGTTCCGCCGGGAAAACCGGCTCACCGTCTGTCCTGATGGCTGTATATAAGGTGATGTGGGAAGCACCCGTCACCTGCAGTTTATCCTCCAGTGCCGTGACTTCACCGTCCGTCTGCAGCTTAATTGCCACGGTAAAAGCATGCTTACCGCAGGCAGTAACACCCTGCGCCCGGATACCTTCTTCGGTATAGACCCGTGAAGTCAGATGCTCCCTCCCGCTGTCCACTATGTCTGTAGAATAGATGGGATCCGGCCGATTTTTCCGAATGTAGCGGATGCCGCAGGGAAATTTGCCACTGCAGGATACACGCATAACCAGCAGCTGATCCGGGTAGGAACCAAAACTTTCGTGGGTAAAAGCAGCCTCATGGTAGCGCGCATCAATGGCTTCGCATCTCTTGCGGTAAGTGGTAGTGGCTATACCATCCTCCAATTCCAACTGACGTCGGTACATGCCTACATTGCCCTCCGGCAGATCCAGAAGTACCTCGCCGGCAGTCTCATAGTTGTCCACATTGGTGAACACATCCATCATATTTTCCTTGGCCCAGGCATCAGCCTCAGCAGGCTTACCCTGCTTCAGCAGTTCCCGAACATGAAGAAAGCGCTCCAAATAATTCTCCGGTGCGGCAGAAACATTGCCGTTTGACCAGATCCGCTCCTCATTGAGCTGCCAACACTCCGTGTTGGGATCACCGTAAACCATAGATCCCATCTTGCCACAGCCGGCAGGATAAGCAGCTTCCCACTGGATGGCGGGGTGATTTAAAAATATCTTATGTTTTTTCATATAATCCACTTGTTAGATAAAGGGTCTGCGATCCAATACCAGACGCAGGGGCTTGGAGCTGATCAGCTTGCCGGGCAGTGCGGACTGGAGTTCGGCCAGACAGCAAACGCTGCCAAACATAGCATGCAGATCGTTAAAGGTCACATTGTTTTCGTAGTCCAGAGAGAACCACATATCCAGATACTTTTCCGCAAAAATCTCCAGCGCTTCCTTGGCCTCATAGAACCGGTGGGGAGTCTGACGCATGGCACGGGCCACAGAGTATACCAGATCCACTTCCAGGAAGCCCATAACGCTCATGAATGCTCTACCGTACTTCTCATGATTGCGGAGCATGGGGATGCACCAGTCAATAATCTTTTCCGGATAGCGGGTGGGACGGTGCTCTGCCTCGTGGTTAAACAGGTAGTGGAAGCCGCCGCCCATGTAGCGGAATGCGTCTGCCTTGATCTCCTTGCCGTAGAAAGCAAAGCCGTGGACAGGGCTGCAGTACTCCCAGAACCAGTCAAAGTACCAGTCCTTCCACTGGGCATCCACCATATCGGTCATTGTCAGTGCCACGAACAGGCCGGCACCGATGTGGGAATCCCGCCAGGGATGCTGCTCGAAATCGATCTCGGTCTGCAGCTTATGGTACAGGCCTTCCTTGGTCAGGCAGTCGGAAAGGTAAGTAGCCGGGTACAGGGGCTTCTCGTCAAACAGCTCCAGCGCCGCCATGCAGTGGGCGGTGGTGTGGATGGTGTGATGGGTGGGCTCATGATACATACCAGTTTCCGGATCCTGCATACCCTGCAGGATCTTGATCCAATGCTCCCGGTCGGCCTGTGCCTGCCGGAAATCATTGATAGTATACAGAATGTTTGCTGCGTCTGCAACGCCGTATTCATTAATCTTGCCGTCCACTCTCTCGCCTACGGTGTAGCGGGTGTAGGCACCGGGGGTGCCCAGATAGTGCCGGTCCACACACTTCTTGATTTGCTCAATTAACGGATCGATATTTCTGCGTTCCATAGTTATCCCTCCAACCATTTTGTTAAGGTGTTTGCGGTTTCGTTTAAGGACTCCAGACGGTGGTCATGCATGAATTCCAACATGTAATTTTCGATACCGGCCTTCTTTAAAATGTCCAGATACTGCAGCCATGCATCCTGTCCCCAGGCAAGGGGATACATCTTCTCCCGATCCCATGAGAATACATGGACGCTGTGGATGTAGGGCAGCAGAGCCTGCAACGCGTCCAGATTATAGGACAGATTCCGGAACTGGTGGGGCTGCCAGAACATCTTCAGGTTCTCTCTGTCCACATCCTTCAAAAATTGCAGTGCGGTGTGGTACTCATCGGTCACAGAGTTCTTATGGCACTCCAAACAGATGATCCTGTCCTTTGCCATGTCACAGATCCGGCGGGCATCGGCCACCAGCTCATCATACTTCTCCACGGTCAGCTGATCGCTGGGGGTCTTACCGCCCCAGACACGGATCAGCGGTGTACCCAGCGCCCGGGCGCACTCCAGCACACCGGCAAAGCTTTCCGGATCATAGGTCAGATAATAGTAAGAGCCGTATTGAGGGAGGGTAATATTCGCCTTTTCGCAAAGTTCGGCTGTTTTCTTTGCCGTCTCCACATCGCCTGCCGGCACATGGACATCACTGCCCCACTCAATGGCGGTGATTCCGGCTGCCAGAGATGCTTCGATCAGTTCCTCCACGGAATATTTCCGGAAGGAGATGGATACCAGTCCTGTACGGTATGTCATAGATTTTCCTCCTATGCCATGGTTTCCAGCATTTTTTCCGTCACTTCCCACAAGCAGGGCTGCCCGGAAGTGAACCGGCGGAACTCATCCAGCATGTAGGCGCTCATGCGCTGTACCTCGTTGCCGGAAGAACCGGCGATATGGGGCGTCAGATACACATTGGGCAGGGTATACAGGGGGCTGCCCGCCTCCGGCGGCTCCGGATAGGTCACATCCAGAACGGCAGTCATGTCCGGATTCTCCCGCAGTACGGCGATCAGATCCTCCTCCACCACCTGTGCGCCCCGGCCGGTGTTGATAAAGGTAGCCGTGGGCTTCATCAGCCTGAACAGATCCTTATTGAACAGGCCCTTGGTTGCGGGCAGGTCTGCCACATGGTTGGAAATGGTTTGGCACTGGCTGAATATCTCCTCGGTGGTAGCCTTTCTGGCACCGTAGGATGCGGCCTTTTCCTCAGTCATGGAGGTGGAGCTGATCATTACGTCCAGATCGTAGGGCTTCAGCATCTGCAGCACCAGCTTGCCGATCATGCCGGCACCAATCAGACCGACTTTCGTTTCATAGTTGCCGGGCATACCCACATGATAACGCTGACCCGCGGCCCGGGATTCCGGATCCGTGCTGCGGCGGCAGGCGTGATAAAAGCCTTTGTTGGCGAGCAAAATCTGCGCCACCGTATACTCAGCCACAGGCACTGCATTGGCACCCCATGCGGAAAAAATCCGCACGCCCTGCTTTAAGAAGGGCCGGGCAAAGGCCTGCACCGTACCGGCGCTGTAAAAGATGGCCTTCAGCTTGGGGAAATACCGGGCGATCTCTTCCTCCGTGAATTTGGGCATGCCCCAGGTGGAGAAGATAAATTCTGCATCCGCTGCACAGGCAGGATTGTTCAGCACATCCTCTCTGGAATACAGCTGCCGGTCCAGACCTGCTTCTGCTTCCAGCGCATCCAGCCGTTTGGCCGGATACACCCTCCATGTATTGCCGTTTCCTAACAGGATACTTTTCATATCATTTGCTCCTTTTCCAGTCGTTTATATTCCATGGGTGAACAGCCGATCTCCCGCTTAAACACCCGGGAGAAATTGCTGCTGTCGGAAAAACCGGTAGCAAACACCACATCCGTTACCGACATATTCGTTTCGCTGAGCAGCTTTTTTGCCACCGACAGCCGGCACATGGTCAGATACTCCATAACCGAGTAGCCGGTGATCCGCTTGAACAGATGGGACAGGTAGCTGACACTCATGTGATATTCCTCCGCCAGAGAGGACAGATTGATCTTTTCCGCATATTCCCGCTCAAACCGGCACTGGATGCTCCAGATCGTGGATATGCTCTTATTGCTCTCTGCCGTAAAAAGCGTGGGCTTCTGACGGTAGATCTGCACCAGCAGATCGGTCAGCAGCGCAGCCTGCCGCTGGTTGGTATAGGGCATGATCTGGGCCTGCTCGTCAATACAGGCGTTAAAGATCCGCTCCACCTCCACCTGCAGAGATGCCACATCCAGTATATGACTGAAATCCTTGGGCCGGTTGGAAAGCAGTGTCAGAAGCGTATACTCCCGAATCAGATTGCCGGCACTGACCGGCGATATACACAGGTAATAACGCTCATATATGTCGCCCACCACCTGCAGGGAATGCTGCTCCAGCTTATTTAAAAAAATCAGAGAGGGTCCCTGTACCTGATACTGCCTGCGGTCCACCTGCAGCCGCAGTGTTCCTCTTTTTAAATAAATGATTTCATAGCAGTTGTGGGCATGCAAAGCATAGTCACAGACATCGTCAGAATATGCCGCCATTTCGATCAGCATGGAATCCATAGCTTTCACCTCTTGACAGTTATTATAAAAGATGCAAATGGGTTATGGCTATGTAAATTTTGCCACAATGCGCTTTTTGCAGCAAAATCTACATAACAAAATATAACACCCCTGTAATAAAAAGCAAGATTTACACAAAAGAGGACAACAGTTGCATAGCGTTTTTCCAAATTTTGTTTTATTCTTTATAAAAAGGAGTGTGACCACACTATGAAAAGGAAAGTATACATTTCTGAAAACGAATTCCGGGAGCAGAATCAGACCCTTGCGGTTCCGCTTCCTTATTCTGAGGATGTCTCTGTTTTAGGCCGTCCGGCTGATGTTTGCGGCCATACCGTGCCCAACCGTCTGGTCTGTCAGGCTATGGAGGGCTGCGACGGTACTGCCACCGGCGAACCGGACGAACTGACCCGCCGGCGCTATCTGCGGTTTGCCGAAGGCGGCGCAGGTATGATCTGGTTTGAGGCCACCGCCTGCCGGGAGGACGGCAGAGCCAATCCCCGCCAGCTCTGGCTGCGGGAGGATAATATTGAGGCTTTCCGCTCCCTGCTGGATGAGATCCGTCAGACCGCTATCCGTGCCAACGGCTACGCACCTCTCATTATCATGCAGGATACCCATTCCGGCCGCTACAGCAAACCCCACGGTTTCCCGGAGCCCATCGTAGCCCGGAACAACCCCCTGTTTGAGAAGGACACGCCTCTGGCTGCTGACCGGATTGCTACCGACGAGATGCTGGATCAGATCAAAGAGGACTTGATCCGTGGCGCTGTGCTGGCCGCCAAGGCAGGCTTCGACGGTGTAGATATCAAATGCTGCCACGGCTACCTGGACAGCGAACTGCTCTCCGCCTTCACCCGGGAAAACAGTCGTTACGGCGGCAGCTTCGAAAACCGGACCCGGCTGCTGCGGGAGTCCGTTGCCGGTGCCATCGCCGCCTGCCCCAGAGACTTTATCGTATCCAGCCGTCTGAACGCCTACGATGGCTTCCCCTACCCCTACGGCTGGGGTGTCAAAAAGGACGGCTCTCTGGAACCGGATTGGGCCGAACCCATCGCCCTTTTGAAGGAACTGGCCGCAATGGGTGTGAAGCTGGTAAATATCACCATGGGTAACCCCTATGTGAATCCCCATGTGAACCGTCCCTTTACGAAAGGCGGCTACGAACCTGAGGAACATCCTCTGGAGGGCGTGGCCCTTATGCTGAACGGCATCCGCCAGCTCCAGCAGGCCGTACCGGAGATCCAGATGATCTGTTCCGCTTTGAGCTATCTGGGTGCTGTATCTCCCAATGTGGCTGCAGCTTACATACAGGAAGGCGGCTTCGCTTTCGCCGGCTACGGACGGCTCACCTTCGCTAACCCCAACTTCGCAAAGCAGATTTTGACAGAAGGCAAATTGGATACGGCTACTCTTTGTGTGGCCTGCTCCAAGTGCAGTCAGGTCATGCGCGGCGGCTCCACCCCCGGCTGCGTAATTCGGGATAAAGTATATACAGACATTTACAAAGAATTCTTAGCAAAAGTATAAAAGGAGAATGATTATGAAACTTGCAATGATCACCGGTTGCATGGGCGGTATCGGCCGGGCAACCACACAGAAGTTCCTGGATAACGGCTGGTTCGTAGCCGGTCTGGATATGGCCGACCCTGCTGCCGCTGCGGAAACCTTCGGCACTGAGCGTTTTGCCTACATAAAGGGCGATCTGAGCAGTGCCCAGGACCGGCAGGCTTTTCTGGAACTGGCTCTTAACCAGGGTCATGTGATCGGCGCTCTGGTCAATGTGGCCGGTGTCGCCCCCAAGATTCGTGCAGATATTCTGGAAATGACCGAAGAAAGCTACGACTGGGTCATGGGTATCAACACCAAGGCTACCCTGTTCCTGACCCAGGCTGTTGCCAATAAGATGATCGAAAATCCCGCGGAAGACGGCATCCGCGGCTACATCTGCAACATTTCCTCCATGTCCGCCTACACCAGCTCCGTCAGCCGCGGTGAGTACTGCATTTCCAAGGCAGGTGTCTCCATGATCACCACCCTGTTTGCCGACCGTCTGGCTGAGTACGGCATTCCTGTTAACGAGATCCGCCCCGGCATCATCGCCACCGGCATGACTGCTGCTGTCCAAGAAAAGTATGACCGTCTGATTGACGGCGGTCTGCTGCCCATCAAGCGCTGGGGTCAGCCCGCAGATATCGCAGCATCCGTCTATGCCCTGTGTTCCGGCGCACTGCCCTATATTACCGGACAGTCTCTGAACGTGGACGGCGGCTTCCATATCCGCCGCCTGTAAGGGAGGATCGTATGCAAGTTATTTCCTTAAATACCTGCGTGGTAGGCTCCGGCGCGGCAGGCTTCAACGCCGCTGTCCGTCTGCGTCAGTTCGGCGTGGATTCCGTAGCCATTGTGACGGAGGGTGTCAACATGGGTACCAGCCGCAACACCGGCTCCGATAAGCAGACCTACTACAAGCTGGGTCTGGCCGGCGATGCCCGGGACAGCGTAGCCGCCATGGCTTCCGACCTGTTTGCGGGCGGCTGTGTGGACGGTGACAACGCACTGGTAGAAGCTGCCCTGTCCGCCCGTTCCTTTCTGCACCTGTGTGAGATCGGTGTTCCCTTCCCCACCAACCAGTACGGCGAGTTCGTGGGCTACAAGACCGACCATGACCCCTGCGCCCGCGCCACCTCCGTAGGCCCTCTGACCTCCAAGGAGATGACCGAAAAGCTGCAGGCCGAGGCTGCCGGTATCCCCATTTATGATAACCAGCTGGTGGTCTCCATTATCCGTGAGGGTGATAAGGCCGTGGGTCTGCTGGCTCTGAACACCGAAACTGAAGATTTCACCCTCTATAACTGCAAGAACATTGTCTTTGCCACCGGCGGCCCCGGCGGTATCTACGGCAGCAGCGTGTACCCCACCTGTCACAACGGCGCCAGCGGCGTTCTGTTTGAGTCCGGCATCGTGGGCCAGAACCTGACCGAATGGCAGTACGGCCTCGCCTCCATCGCCCCCCGCTGGAATGTTTCCGGTACCTACATGCAGGTTCTGCCCCGCTTTGTCTCCGTGGACAAGGAGGGCAACGAATATGAATTCCTGTCTGAATACTTCTCCGACCTGTCCGAGTGCCTGTCTATGGTATTCTTGAAGGGCTATCAGTGGCCCTTTGACAGCCGCAAGGTGCTGGACGGCTCCTCCATCATTGACCTGCTGGTCTACAAGGAAGCCGTGCTGCGGGGACGCCGGGTATTTTTGGACTACCGCGCCAATCCCTTCGGCGCGGAGCAGATCGACTACGCTTCCCTGTCCGACGAGGCACGGGAATACCTTGAAAAGGCCGATGCCTGCTTCGGCACGCCCATCGACCGTCTGGCCCACATGAACCAGCCCGCCATTGACCTGTATGCCCAGAAGGGCGTGGATCTGCACACCGAAATGCTGGAGATCGCCCTGTGCGCCCAGCACAACAACGGCGGCGCCGCTGTTGACAGCTGGTGGCGCAGCTCTCTGGAGGGTCTGTTCGTCTGCGGCGAGGCTGCAGGTACCCACGGCATTTACCGTCCCGGTGGCTCTGCTTTGAACGCCGGTCAGGTGGGTTCTCTGCGTGCTGCCCAGTATATTGCCGCACGGCGTACCGGTGACCCCATGGCTGAAGATGCTTTCGCGCAGGCTGCCGCTCCCTATGTGCAGAAGCACACCGCGCTGAAGGAAAGCCTGCAGGCCAACAAGGGCGGCGCTGCCCGGATGCTGGGTAAGGCTCTGGCTCGTATGAGCGCCTCCGGCGGTGCTATCCGCCGGGCTGATGAGATCAGTGCCGCTATCGAAGAGACCAAGGCCGATCTGGCTGCTCTGCAGACCTCTACCGGTGCTGACCGTGGCCTTGCCCACGCCTACCGGCTGCGGGATGTGCTGATCTGCCAGCAGGTGATCCTGTCCGCACTGCTGGACTATGCCCGGCAGGGCTTCACCACCCGTGGCTCTGCCCTGTACTACGATCCTCATGGTCAGCTTCGGGAGGGTCTGGACGAGCTGTTCCGCTTTACCCCCACCGACCACAGGCAGGACGGCACGGTACAGCAGATCTGCTACGACGGCAATGACTGCACCGTTTCTTACCGGCCTGTGCGGCCCATGCCCCAGGGCGGCGGCTTCTTCGAGACCGTCTGGAGGGGCTACCGGGAAAATCAGAACATCTGCGACTGATTAAATCATCCAGTTTCCTTAAAACTGCCATTAATAATTGATAGCAATACCGCTACATTCAAGCTACATATCTAAAGTCTGGGAGGACTTCACATGGAATTATTTGACCGCATTTTGCCGGTGCCCAAAAAAGCACAGCTGACTGATGGCGTACCGCTGACTCTGCTGGCATCCAGCAAATTTGCTTTCTGCGCACCGGAGGCTGAGTCTGGCCCCATTAAAACCGCCACCGAGCAGCTGCGTGCTTATTTGATTGGTAACTGCAGCCCCGACTGCTTTGCAGATGACGGCATCGCCGTTAAGCTGGAGCTGGGTCAGGCCCCTGCCGAGGCTACCATCCCCGAAGAAGGCTATTGTCTGAAGGTCAATGCCGACGGCATCACTGTCACCGGTTTCGGCGCATCCGGCCTGTACTACGGCGTTGTGACCCTGCTGCAGCTGTGCCGCTGGGAAAACGGCATTATGACCCTGCCCGCACTGGAAGTGCTGGACTGGCCCGACAACAAGTACCGTGGCCTGCTGATTGAGTCCCGCTACGGCTCCAACATGATGGAGCGGGAGGACTGGCTGGGCATGCTGGACGATGTTGCTGCCAAGAAGATGAACGCTGTTCAGGTTGTTCTGTACGGCTGCTGGTCCGTCCAGTTTGACGGCAAGGTCAGCGAGTACATGTACATCCCCCTGAGAAAGCATCCCGACCTGAGCACCCCTATGACCGTCAAATACTACTCTCCCGCCGAGGGCCGCTGGATCGACTACGAGACCCTGCCCCCCATCTTCCGGGACGATCTGTTCGGCGAAATGGTGGCTTACGGCAAGGAGCGGGGCATTACCGTGATCCCTGTGTGGAACTCTCTGGGCCACAACTCCTTCCTGCCTGCCCAGCTGCCCGAAACCTCCGCCAAGGAGGAAAACGGCGAACCCACCCTCCACGGCTTCTGCACCTCCAACGATGCCACCTACGAGCTGCTGTACTCCATCTATGACCAGATCATCGACGAGTATCTGTTGCCCAACGGCGTTGATACCATCAATATCGGTATGGACGAGATCGCCGATGCCAAGGCCAGAAATGCCAAGGATATCTTCAAGGTCCGCTCCCCCTGGTGCAAGTGCGAAAAGTGCCGCACACAGGAAAAGACCGACCGCTTTATCGACCACACCATTAAGCTGATGAAGTATCTGAAGAGCCGGGGCATGAAGACCATTCAGGTCTACTGCGATATGCTGGCCGGCACCAGCCAGACCACCTTCGGCTGGCTGATGGATAAGTTCCTTGCCAAGGTTGACGAAGCCGGTCTGCGGGATGTGCTGCAGATGGACTGGTGGACTTATCTGGCCTTCAAGGACACATTGGACTTTGACAACATTCATCCGGAGCTGAAGATCCGTAGCATCGTCAAGCCCTGGAACGGCTACTACATCTGGATCATGCTGACTAACTGCATGGCCAACGTTTCCTATCTGGCAGAAATGAATCACCGGGATGGCGGTGAAGGCATCATCGCCTACGCCATGTGGGACCGCAGCTATGACCGCATCCATGACAGCATTGCCGACTTCGCATGGGGCTACGAGCAGACCGGCACTCTGGAGCAAATCACCAACCGCCACGTTTACCGCCACTTCGGCAGCCGCTACCGGGAGGCCCGCCGGGCCTTCACCGTGCTGGACTGGGTGCTGGAAAACCGCCGTCACAGAACCAAGGATCCCCAGCAGGTGGTCATTTCCGCTCCCGGCGTGCTGTTCACCCAGCTTTCCTATTATTATCACTCCTATGTAAGTACCGGAAAGCAGTATCCCCGTGACTTCCTGGGTGAGACACTGGCCGAGAATGTGCTGCCCCTGCGTTATGACATGGAGCGTATGCTCTACACCTGTTCCTCCCTGTGCAAGGAAGCTATGGATATCTTCCTTGACCTGAGCAAAGATCCCCAGTGTGACATGGAAATGGCAAGCCGGATGGCTTACGAATGTCACAACATTCTGTGCCTGTGCGAGGACTGGATCGCTATTTTGCAGATGTACGATCTGTGCAACGCAGGTAAGCTCAGAGAGGCTGCGCCTCTGGCTCTGGAGCGCCGTCAGGGCAGACTGGAGCTGATGGCTCACTGTGAAAAGGCCAAGGAAGCCTTCTTCTGCAAGGCACTGGCCATGCGTACCCACAGTATCTTCATGCAGATGTTTACGGATCTGGCTGCTTATATGCAGACCGCCGAGGAAGCACCTCTGAATCTTTGCAACGCATACCACATCATGAGTCCCAAATTCCGCAGCTTGCAGTAATTTATCTACCGAAGGCTGTGAAACGCAGCCTTCGGGCTTTTTCTGCACTTATTGCAAATTTCAGTTTGTCGAGCTTTTGCACTGGCGTTTACACGTCAATGGCTTCTCCCGGGGAGAAGCTGTCGAGCGAAGCGAGACTGATGAGGAATGCGGGCAGAAATGTTGGATTTTGCTTCTGATTGCAGGCTTTTTCCTTTCTGCCAATGCTCGCCGTTCC
>JAZNPV010000033.1:0-2381 GCA_045589835.1 Faecousia sp. | reverse complement strand
GGAGGTATCGCCATGTGGGCGGTTTTACATAAACGAAAGCTCAGCTCGTCCCAGATCATCCTCTTCGGCTTTGCCGGTGTGATCCTTGTGGGGACACTGCTGTTGCTTCTGCCGGTCGCTACCGACAGCGGTCAAAGCGCATCCTTTTTGGATGCTCTGTTTACATCCACTTCCGCAGTTTGCGTGACAGGTCTTATTGTTCAAGATACGGCGACCTACTGGTCTGTCTTCGGGCAAACGGTGATTTTACTGCTGATCCAGATCGGCGGTATGGGTGTGATCACCGTTGCCGCAGCGATTACCATGGCCTCCGGCAAGAAGATCTCCTTAATGCAGCGCAGCACCATGCAGGATGCCATTTCTGCACCCCAGGTAGGTGGCATCGTCCGCTTCACCGGTTTTATCCTAAAGGGCATTTTCCTCTTTGAACTTCTGGGTGCATTGGTGCTGATGACGGTGTTTATCCCGGAATTCGGACTGAAAGGCATTTGGTTGGCAGTATTTCATTCCATCTCTGCATTCTGCAACGCAGGCTTTGACCTGATGGGAACAAACAGTCCCTATTCCTCGTTAACTGCTTATGCTGCCCATCCGGTGGTGAATATCACCGTGATGCTTCTCATCGTGATCGGCGGTATCGGTTTCCTGACCTGGCAGGATATTCGCCAGAACGGCATCCGCATACAGCGGTATCGGATGCAGAGCAAGGTGATCCTGGCTACCACCGGAATCCTGCTGCTCGTCCCGGCACTGTATTTCTTCTTTTTCGAGTTTACTGCAGAGCCGATGGGGAAACGTATCCTGATGTCCTTGTTCCAGGCAGTGACGCCAAGAACAGCAGGCTTTAATACCGCAGATCTGACAGCCCTCAGCGAGACCGGACAGACTCTGACCATTGGTCTGATGCTTATTGGCGGCAGCCCCGGCTCCACCGCAGGCGGTATGAAGACCACCACTGCAGCGGTGCTGATTGCCTGCGCCATTGCCATCTTCCGTAGACGGGAAAACGGACGCTTCTTCGGCCGGCGCATCTCTGACGAAACTGTAAAGAATGCGGTCACGGTCTTTCTGATGTACATATCTTTGTTCCTGCTGGGCGGTATGATCATCAGCCGTGTGGAGAACCTGCCCATTCTAACCTGCCTGTTTGAGACTGCATCGGCTATCGGTACGGTTGGTCTGACGCTGGGCATCACACCGGGACTGCATCTTGTTTCCAAGCTGATCCTCATCAGCCTGATGTTCTTAGGACGGATTGGTGGATTGACTCTGATCTTCGCCACCCTGTCTGCCAATAAAAACACGCTCTCCAAATTACCTTTGGAAAAAATTACTGTGGGATAAGGAGGAATCTCTATGAAATCCATTCTTTTAATCGGCCTGGGCCGTTTCGGTAAACACATCGCAATGAAGCTCCGGGAGCTGAACCATCAGGTCATGGCAGTAGACCACAAGGAGGAGCTGGTACAGGAGATCCTCCCCTATGTGACCAATGCCCAGATCGGTGACAGTACCAATGAAGCATTCCTGCGCGGCCTGGGCGTAGATAACTACGATGTCTGTATCGTAGGCATCGGCAATAACTTCCAAAACAGCCTGCAGACGACCAGCCTGCTGAAGGAGCTGGGCGCAAAAATGGTGGTGTCCAGGGCCGCTACGGATGTGCAGGAAAAGTTCCTCTTGAGAAATGGCGCGGACGAAGTAGTTTACCCGGAAAAGCAGCTGGCAAGATGGGCTGCCATCCGGTACAGTGCCGATCACGTGCTGGATTACATCGAACTGGACAGCGAGAACGCGATCTTTGAAGTGACGATCCCCCAGAGCTGGATGGGTAAGACTGTCGGTCAGTTGGATATCCGTAAAAAGTTTAATATCAATATTCTTGGAACAAAGTGTGGAAGCAAGCTGGATTCCTTTATCACACCGGATACCTTGCTGTGCGAAGGGAAATCCCTGATGGTAATGGGCAGATTCAAGGATATCCAGAGATGCTTCCGGATTTAAGATCGCAATCATGAATGTTATTTGGATCATACTGGCAGTGCTGAGTTTTATAGGCGGTCAGGTATATCTGTTCTACTTACTTCGCAAGCTTGATAAGTTTTTAGAACGCAGGCCCAGCAATGAACCGACTTTTACTTACGATGACAGTTGTAGATATCCGGAGGATGTGGTAGAATGAAAGAAAACAAGATCGGAGGACTGCCTATGGCGGAACACATTCTTGTAGGCCTTTCTTCTGCTCCATCCAATGCCCGAATCATTCGTACAGCTGCAACAATGGCAAATGCCTTCGGCGGCACCTTTACCGCACTGTTTGTCCGTACACCCAATTATGAGGCAATGTCGGAAGAAAACAAAGAACGTCTGCGGCAGAACAC
>JAZNPV010000032.1:0-14397 GCA_045589835.1 Faecousia sp. | reverse complement strand
ATCCGACTTTTTCGGGTATTCCATGGAGCATCCGGATTTACTGGATGCAGTGGATTTTTGCAGAAGCATCGGTTCACCTGCCGGGGAGTTTCTGCAGTTCGACGGGATGAAGTTCCGCAGTGATAAGGAACTTGCAACTCTGCTGAAGGGACTGCAGGAACATGGAATCAAGCTCATTGATTTGACCTTCTATGGCACGGAACACTACCATGATCGCTTTGCGGCCCGCTCCGGCGATTACCGGCTGATGATGCGAACACTGAAGCAGGCGAACCAAATCGGGCTGGACGTTACGGTCAGCATTCCCATCACCCATGAAAACGCAGCCCAATTGGATGAACTGATGGAAGCGCTGGAGAAGTACCGCACAAGAAGAATCGTTTGTTTTATTCCCCACAGTGAAGGCAGGGGAAAACTGCTGGATCCGGTTCGGTTCTGCGCGGAGGATTATCAAACTCTCAGTGAAAAGGTGAAAAGCAGACTGAACACGGATCGATTCAAGACAGAGGGAGAATGGCTGAGAGCCGGCTTCCCGGTGGTTGGAAAACGGGCATTGACGCTGACAATTACCCGGGACAATATCGGTCATTTTGAGCAGATGCCCTTTGAAGAGACGGTTGCCTATCTGGAAAAGCTGCATGATGATTATTACTCCGTGATTCCCACAGTCGAGGAACTAGCGAAGCTCTATGGAAATCCGATGGGGACATGCTATTACAGCGCCAGGGATTTGTACTTAAACTATCAGAGGCGGTATATCGCGGACAACCGGATCAAAGTGTATGATATCAACGATGAGCGGCAATGCTTTAGCCGCAGATATTGATGGCAGAGGATAAAATGATGATAACGAAGGATTGGTTCACCATTGACCAGGTGGATGAAAATACATACATCATTAGCGAATATCAGCACTGGGAAGAAACACACTGCTATCTGCTGATTGGCAGTGAGCGGGCGTTGCTGATCGATACCGGCTTGGGAGTATGCAACATTCGTGAGCAGGTTCGAAAACTAACCGATAGGCCTGTTACAGCCGTTGCTACCCATGTTCATTGGGATCATATTGGCGGACATAAATACTTCCCCGGCTATTATGCCCACGAAGCAGAATTGAGTTGGTTGAAAGGCTTCTTCCCGCTGCCGGGACAGGCGGTGAAGAAAATGTTGTCCGACCGCTGCGTATTGCCTGAAGACTTTGATATTGACAGTTATGAAATCTTTCAGGGAGAGCCGGGCTTATTGCTGAAAGACGGCGACACCATTAACCTGGGGGGAAGAAGTGTTAAAGTCCTGCATACTCCGGGACATTCTCCTGGGCATCTTTGCTTTTGGGAAGAACAGAAGAGCTATTTATTCTGTGGTGATTTGGTATACAAGGGCACACTGTATGCCAATTATCCGTCTACAGACCCACTGCGTTATCTGGAGTCATTGGAGAGAATTGCGCGCTTGCCTGTGGAGAATCTATTCCCGGGCCATCACGATTTGAACATCAAGCGCGAAATGATCGTATGTATAACAGATGCATTTCGGTTACTAAAAGAAAAGGCATTGTTATGTCATGGAAGTGGCACATTCCATTTTGGAGAATGGTCTTTGCTCCTGTGAAAATAAATGATTAACCATCATACACGGGGAAGGAGGGAAACATATTATGTTTTATCATGCAAAAAACGGTACCGTAAAAATAGGCGATGCCGAAATGGACTACATCCGCTTTGGAACCGGAGAAAGGACACTGATCATCCTCCCCGGTTTGGGAGACGGCCTGCAGACTGTGAAGGGGACAGCCCTGCCCATGGCGCTGATGTATCGGGTATTTGCAAAGCGTTTTACAGTATATGCCTTTAGCCGAAAGTCACCTTTGCCCAAAGGTTACACCACCCGGGACATGGCTCGGGACCAGGCGGAGGCCATGGAACTTCTGGGCATCGTAAAAGCGGACATCGTTGGTGTATCCATGGGCGGTATGATTGCGCAGCATCTGGCGATTGATTACCCGGAAAAGGTTGGGAAACTGATTCTGGCAGTTACTTGTGCCAGACCCAATCCGATTCTGACCGAATCCGTGGAGGAATGGGTTGATTTGGCCAAAAGGGGCGACCATGGTGCATTGATGGACAGCAATCTGCGCAGGATCTATTCTGACGGTTATTACCGGAAAACCCGCTGGCTGGTGCCCATCACGGGAATGCTGACGAAACCCAAATCCTATGACCGTTTCTTTGTCCAGGCAGAGGCCTGCCTGACCCATGACGCATTCGGCTGCCTCCAGAAAATCCGGGCGAGAACCCTTGTCATTGGAGGCGAAAAGGATCTGGCTTTGGGCGGAGATGCATCCCGGGAAATCGCGGCAATGATTCCGGATGCCCGGCTGCGGATGTATGAGCAGTGGGGCCACGGTGTTTATGAAGAGGAAAAGGGATTCAACGAGTTTCTGCTGGATTTCCTCACAGAATAATGAAACCGGCTGATTTCATGTGAAATCAGCCGGTTTTAAACATAGTGTTGCTAACGGGAAGAAACTGCCAGAAAACGGAATTGACTTACCGAAAGAATATAGATACGCTGTCCGAAAAAAGAAGTCTCCATATCCATAATTCCTTGGGGAGATTGTCCGAGTGGGGAGATTCGTTTTCATCTGCACCAGTGGTGCAGATTATGGAGTTGCCGCCATCGAGCTGGGGGGAAGCAACAGTCCACTGGAGTGGGACGCGGTTTGTCAAGGATATTTTTTACTTTTATACTACGACAAGCTGAAAAAAGCAAAGATGCAGAGTATTCTGATCTTTGTCAGCTAGCAATAATGATAGCAACAGAGATCTGTGATTTGAGATTGACAAGCATAGGATCGGCATTCGTTTGACCGCCCCATATTCAGAAAATCGTAAAGATAATGCCAGGCAGGAAGCTATACGAACTGGACCCCACATAGGAATTTGATGGTTGCAGGCAGAATCTGTTCACTTATGATTTGCATTATTATGCGCAAAGCCTCCTGCAAAAAGCAGGAGGCTTCGGCAAAAAAGAGAAATAAGGAGTATAGGGGATAGTTTAATCCAGATCCTCGCCATCGGTGGCGATCATCTGCTTGTACCAGTAGAAGGAGTCCTTCTTATAGCGCTTCAGAGAACCGTTGCCCTGGTCGTCCATGTCAACATAGACGAAGCCGTAGCGCTTCTTCATTTCGCCGGTGCCGGCGGAAACCAGGTCGATGCAGCCCCACATGGTGTAACCCAGCAGGGGAATGCCGTCCAGCAGGACAGCGTCCTTCATGGACTGGATGTTGGCCTTCAGGTAGTCGATACGCTCCACATCGTGGACGGTGCCGTCAGCTTCCAGCTTATCTGCCCAGCCGATGCCGTTCTCCACAATGAACAGGGGTTTCTGATACCGGTCGAATAGGCTGTTCAGGGCGATGCGCAGCACCTGGGGGTCGGTCTCCCAGCCCCATTCGTTGGCGGAGAGGTAGGGATTCTTCTTGCCGTGGATGGCATTGCCGCCGCCCATAGCTTGGCTGCTGGGATCGCCATGGGTGGTGAATACAGAGGAACCATAGCAGGAGAAGCTCATGAAGTCACAGGGATACTTCTCTAGGGTCTCCATATCGCCGTGCTGTGTCTCCAGCACAACACCCTTGCGCTCGTACTCCTTCAGCTTGTAGTTGGGGTACTTGCCCCGCATCTGCACATCGCTGTAGAACAGGAACTGCTCCTGAGCCTTCTTCTGGACGAACAGCTGGTCTGCGGGATCGCAGGTCTCGGCGTACAGGGGCTGATAAGCCAGCATCATGCCCACCATGTTCTCAGGATCGATCTCATGGGCGGCCTTGACCGTCAGAGAGCTGGCCAGGAACTGGTGCAGAGCAGACTGTGCCACATTCTGGGGGGTAGGCTGAAGAACGCCGATGGTGGAGGCCTGCATGAACTCCATCATGTTGATCTCGTTGAAGGTCAGCCAGTACTTGACCTTGCCCTTATAGCGATTCAGAACCGTGGTAGTGAACTTGACGAACAGGTCGATGACCTCCCGGTTCTGCCAGCCGCCGTACTTGGTGACCAGCTCCACAGGGATCTCGAAGTGGGACAGGGTGACCAGGGGCTCGATGTTGTACTTACGCAGTTCATCGAACACATCGTCATAGAACTTCAGGCCCTCCTCGTTGGGGGTCTCGGCATCCAGAACAGGGAAGATCCGGGGCCAGGAGATGCTCATGCGGAAGGTACGGAAGCCCATTTCTGCCATCAGGGCAATGTCTTCCTTATAGTGATGATAGAAGTCGGTAGCCTTGTGGGAGGGATAGTAATATCCATCCAGAACGGCAGGCACGGCGCCCTCGGGGAACTCCATGACACCGCCGAAGTTCATCTCCACATAACCGGTTTCGTCGGTCTCGGGCTTGACCCAGGTGATCTTTCTGGGATTCCGGTGGCTGCCGGAGGTGGTCACATCGATCATGGTCGGAGCCTTGCCGCCTTCGTTGAAGCCGCCTTCAAACTGGTTGGCAGCGGTAGCACCGCCCCACAGAAATTCTTTGGGAAATTTGCTCATAGTTGCCTCCTTAGTGGATCAGAGTCAGCAGCTCTTCTTCCTTCTTGATTGCACCCTGCTTCATGGGCACCACATCCAGGTAATCGTCGGTGTTGGATACAATGATGGGGGTCACCAGAGGATAGCCCTCAGCGCGGATGGCATCCATGTCGAAGGTGATCAGCAGCTGGCCCTTCTTGACCTTGTCTCCCTGATCCACATGGGTGGTGAAGTGCTTGCCCTCCAGCTTTACGGTATCCATGCCAATGTGGATCAGCAGCTCCGCGCCGCTGTCGCAGACCAGGCCCACAGCGTGCTTGGTGGAGAACAGCATGGAAACGGTAGCGTCGCAGGGAGCATAAATGTGGCCGTCAGCGGGCTCGATGGCAACGCCCTTGCCCAGCATCTCGGTAGAGAAAGCCTCGTCCTGGACTTCGCTCAGGGGGATGGCCTTACCGTTCAGGGGGCTGGCCATGACTTCCTTCTTGACGCTCAAATCATTGTTTTTTTTTTCGGACTTGGGAGCCTCGGTACCGGCATCCTTAAAGGTGATGAAGGCCACAGCGAAGCCGGCAGCCACGGAGGCGACCAGAACCAGCACAGTGGTGATCAGGGAACCTGCGGGGTTGGCAGGGTTAATCATGCCGGGGATACCGAAGACGCCCATGCCGCCCATAGTGTAGCAGCTGCCGCCAAAGATCGCCATGACCATACCCATGACTGCGGAAACCAGGCAGGTGTACAGATACTGCTTGCCGTGGGGCAGGGTGACACCGTAGATAGCGGGCTCGGTAACGCCGAAGATGCCGGAGATCCAGGCAGGCAGAGCAACATTCTTCAGCTTTTGATTCTTGGTCTTCAGCCAGATGCCGATGACAGCGCCGGTCTGAACAAAGGAGCAGACGCCCACGCAGGCCATCATGGGCTGGGGCACGCCGCCGATCAGGCCCATAACAAAGGTCATGATCAGAACATGGTGGACACCGAACATAACCAGGACCTGCCACAGGCCGCCGATCAGGGCACCAGCAATGATGGAACTCAGGTTATAAACAGCGTTGAAGCCAGTGCTGATGCCTGCAGCCAGCAGGTTGGCGACGGGTCCGATGACACAGAAGCCCAGGGGCAGGCAGACCATCATGACGATAACGGGGGTAACGAAGGTCTTGACCACATCGGGAATGACCTTGTTCAGCCACTTCTCAAAGGGAGCGGCCACCAGGCACAGCAGAACGGTGGGCATAACGGTGCTGGAGTAGGAAGCATTGACCACGAAGCCGAAAACGTTCAGGTCAACACCCTGAATAGCGGGATACAGCAGGCCTGCGCCCAGAGCAATGCCCAGGAAGGGGTTGCCGCCCATCTTCTTGAAGGTGGTGTAGCCCATGAACACGGGGAAGAAATAGAACATGGACTGACCGGCAGCGTACAGCAGCTGGTACAGGCCGCCCTCAGCGTTCAGAATACCGGCCATGGTGCACAGGGACAGGATGCCCTGAATGATACCGCAGGCGCACAGGATCGCAATAGCGGGAGTGAAGATGCCGGAGATCATGTCCAGGAACTTTTCGCCCAAGCTCATCTTGGGAGCTTCTGCCTCGGCACCTGCCTTGATGCCGGCAACGGCAGTGACGTCCTTGAAAACATCGGGAACATGGTTGCCGATGACCACCTGATACTGGCCGCCGGCCTTCATAACGGTAACGACGCCGTCCATGTTCTTCAGGACCTCGTCATTGGCCTTGGCTTCGTCCTTCAGCACGAAGCGCAGTCTGGTGACACAGTGGCCGAGGGAAACAATGTTGTCCTTGCCGCCGACATTGGCAACGATGCTCTTGGCTAAGTTTTCGTATTTACCCATTTCGGTTTCCTCCTAAAATTTTTGATAAGTAATTGTATAGAACAATCAGTCCCACATCCGCCGCGAACGGACATGGCAGTATAGCCAACTCAATGTCACCATCTCTGATCATTGCACAAAGGGATTGCGGGATCTCAGTCGTTTTGGGGGTTGTATACCGTGCGTTCAATATGCACCATCAGGTACAGCTTTTCATCCGTACTCAGGCCATGGTGGAAATTGTTTTGAATGTACTCTTCGATTTTCAGAACGCACTTGTAGGAATTCTTATATTTTTTCTTCAGCAGCTCGAACAAGCTATCGTCACCATCGTCTTTATAAGTAGAATTTGTAATCAGACGCTGGGCGAAAAAGCGGATGTGGGTGATGAAACGGTAATAATGGATAGATTTCTCATCAAATTCCATCCGGAAGAAATAACGGACGATATTGTTGATGTCCTGGATCACCTTCGTGATGGCATATACATTCTCGATAGAACTGTTATCCAGCGACGCATCTACAAAGTGGATGGTGATAAAAGCCGCCTCGTCCTCCGGAAGCCTTATTTTGAACCGTTCCTCAACCATCTTCAGGACATGAAGACCAATTTCAAATTCCGGCTCATAGAAGCGTCTGATTTCCCAGAGTATGGGATTTTTTAGAGAAACGCCATTCAAAAAGCGGTTGACTGCATTGTAGATATGATCGCTCAAAGATACACAGAGAGAATCACTGAATTTCTTACCCAGTGTAATGCGAGCATACTGGATCTCATCATCTGCCAGCTGGATGTATTCCATTGGAATTACATCAGAAAACTGCTGGAACTTACGGCTGGCATTCTCATCCTGCATATGAAAATACTTGTCTACCTTGGATTCGTCCAGCAGATCCTCCGCTTTCTTCTGAAAGCCGATTCCCTTGCCCATAGCAACAACTTCCTTGCCATCCTCATCGATAAACATTACGACGTTGTTATTGAATACTCTCTGTATCTTAATCATCCGTCTACATCCTCTCTATACAGCCCAAAATGGTATGAAAAAACTGCATAAGGATACTATGGTTATAATATCCCTATGCAGGTATAGCTCACATTTGTAATCACTATCCGCAAGTGCTACATTCTATTCAGTTAAAAGTATAGCCTGCCAGAGCAGTAACCATCCTTATCTACAATAGCATGATAGCACTTTGTTTTTTGTTTTGCAACAATAAATTCAGAAAAAATTCATTTTTGACGCATTCCACAATTTTTGTCATTAAATTAGTTGAAAATGCCGAAGTCCTTTGACGACACCCAGATTCCCGCTAAAATCTGTCAGATAATCTGCCGTCGCCCGCACATCCTCGGTGGCCTCACCCATTGCAACACCGATACCCGCAGCTTGGATCATCTCCAAATCATTCCGGTCATCACCGAAAGCAATGGTTTCCGCGAGACTGATTCCCATCCGCTTGCAGATATTCTCCAGTCCCGTCGCCTTGCTGACTCCCGATTTGTTTATATCACAAAGAGGCATTCCGAAAACCGGGAGAAAATCTAATTGAGGATAAGTTTGTTCAAACCAGGTATGTTCCTCCGGGGGTATGATGGCTGCACAGGAAATAGGTGCTTCACCTGGCTTCGGTATGATGGTTTCCCGGTCGGGGATCTCCGTATGAAAGGGTTGGTTCCAGAATTGTGCAATAAAGTCTTCAATCCGCCGCATAGGATCAACCCGGCAAAAACCTCTGATGTATCGAATCTCCATTGGAAGTTCTCTATTTTGTATGTCTTCCGCAAGTTGTCGGACAGTATCTACATCAATCGACTCATGATGCAAAACTGCACCATCGCTACGTGTAATGTATGTTCCATTAGACAGAATAAAGTAGTCGAATCCTATTTTCCGCAAATCATTTGGAATTTGCTGCAACTGTCGTCCACTAGCAATAGCAGTAGCAACACCGCGTTCTCTCAGTTCCTGCAATGCCAACCGTGTTTCCTCTGCTAGCTTACCCGTTTCTGGTGGTATAAGAGTTCTGTCTATATCAAATACAGCTAACCGAATCATGTGTATTGCCTTTCTTCTCCGTAGAATTAGCCAGCGCCTTGTTTTCCCAAAAACACTGTCTGTACACTTTTAAGAATACCAAAAAAGTGCTTCAGAGGGGTGCACCGAAAATATAAATATGTTATTATAATAATACATTACCATTTTTCTGGCAAGCACTCATTCAGAAAAATTAGACAATAAAAGAAATACGCAAAATCTCATAGAGGAGGAGACACCATGACTCACCAAACCCATGCTACAAATATTCGCGTTATTTTATTGGACATTGACGGGACTCTGACAAACAGCCAAAAGCAAATCTCCACCCTGACGAAAGAATGTTTGTTGAAAGCCCAGGATCACGGCATTACACTGGCGTTGTGCAGCGGACGGCCAGATCAGGGACTTTACCGTTGGGCGGAGGAACTGAAAATGACCAGCCACGGCGGTCTCTTTGTCTGCTATAACGGTGGAAAGGTAATCAACTGCCAAACGAAAGAGGTGCTGTTTAACCAGTCACTTCCCATTGCTGACGTAAAGGCGGTATTAGAGCATGTGAAGCAGTTTGATGTGGTACCTACAGTCACAAAGGGAGAATATATGTATGTGACAGATGTATTCAATCACGATCTGCAGCTGCCACAGACCGTAAATATTCTGCAGTATGAATCCCGAGGTAACGGATATCTTCTATGTGAAGTAAGGGATCTGGCTGAATTCGTTGATTTCGAAGTGAACAAGATTCTGCTCTACGGTCAGCCGGAATATCTGAAGGCCAACTGCCAGAAAATTTCTGAGCCTTTCACAGACCGGTTGAACGCAATGTTTACAGCTCCCATTTACTATGAATTCACCGCAAAGAATGTGGACAAGGCTATGGCACTCCATGCTGCGCTGACACCGTTGGGATTCAAGCCGGAAGAAATGATCGCATTTGGTGACGCGCAGAACGACATTTCCATGCTGCGTTATGCCGGTATCGGCGTCGCCATGGGAAATGCCGCAGACGAAGTAAAACAAATCGCAGATGAGATAACCGCAAGTAATGACGAAGATGGCATTGCGCTTTCCCTCTATAAATACTTACCGGAATTATTCGCTGAGGAACGGAAGGGTTCCGCAAAGGAGGAAATCCTATGACAATGAGAGAACGGATCGCACAGGGAAAGCTGTTTACCGATATGTGCGAAGGATTGCCGGAAGAACGTACCCGTGCGAAAAAGCTCCAGTTTCTGTTCAACAACTCCGATCCCGAAAAAATCGAGGAACGAATGAGGTTGCTAACACAGATCTTGGGGGAACCTCCTATGGCATGGATCGAACCTCCCTTCCATTTTTGCTACGGTACCCACATCAAGCTGGGAAAATTCTGCTACATTAACGTCAACTGCAATTTTATCGACGATGGTGAAATCCGTATCGGTGACCGGGTCATGTTTGGTCCTGCCGTTACAATTGCAACCGTTGGTCACCCCATCAACCCGGAAATGCGGGAATATATGTATTGTGACAGCGTTACTATTGAAGATAACTGCTGGATCGGTGCAGGCTCCATTATCTGCCCCGGTATCACCATTGGAAAAAACACCGTTATCGGCGCAGGCAGTGTGGTAACAAAGGATATTCCTGCCAATGTGGTTGCTGCAGGAAACCCCTGTAAGGTAATTCGGGAGATCAACGAGCAGGACAAGCTATTCTACTACAAAGACCGCCCCATCACTACCGAAGATCTGACAAAGGAAAGAGCACTCAGAGAAGCAAATGGATAATCACAATATAGAATTTCCCAATCATCTGCAAATCCGTTTATGGTGCTATCCTATTATGGGCCAATGAGAAAAAGTCCTGCAATCGTATACTTTCATGGCTATTTAACGTTGCATAGGCGGGACTCGGACCACAAAATTCGGCTTATAAGATGGAAACAAGAAAAATGGGCAGTACCTTTGATTTGGTACTGCCCATAATATTTTACCGATCCCGGTCGTTTTCTTTTTTGCGGGATGCAGTTTGTTCTTGCTGCTTGCGAAGCCGCTTTCGGACAGAGCGAGGTTCTTCGTTTTCATCCAGCATTTTGGAAATATCTGTCCTGGCTTCTGCCATGATGAGGGGACTGTACTGCGCATCATAAGCGGTTTGGATTCTGGAAACCGTGGAGCGATCCATATTCGGACGAAGTTGTAGCCGTGCATCGGTCAGTTCCTCTGCATCAAATTCTGCTGCCTGCGCTTCCAGTTCCCGGTACTGCTGCAAGACAGCTTCCAGTTCGGCAGAATATTTGCTTTCCTGCTCGTCCAGCCTTTTCAGCGCCGCTTCCATAGCGGCGATATCTTTCCTCACATCGCCCATGGCTGCATCGTCGGCGCAGTCCAGGGAGTGTAGCAGCATTGCTTTTTCAGAACGCAGTTCTTCAATGTCCTCAGAAAGCATTGTAATTTGCTTCGCCAAATCCTGCCGCTTGGCAATATTCCACACAGGAACAGCCTTGCGCTCATCCAGTAGGAGATTGCGTTGTTTGGTTTTATCCTTTATCTGTTTTGCCAATCTGAGATAGCGTTCCAGTTCGGGGCGAAGGACACTCAACCGCTTATTCATTTTACTTTTGCCAGTAGCAATATGCAGAAGCTGGTAGCTGTAGATGATCATATTCTGCCGCAGGGTTTCCAGTTTTTCTGCCATAACAGGCAGCGTATTTTTCACAGCCTGCATCAACTTTTTGACGGTGGCCTTCAGTTCCCGGAGCAGAGCGTTGTCCGCCTTGATCTGCCGGTTGATCTCGCAGCGGTCAGCAATGATGCCCTTCTTTTCCAGCGCACGGGCGGTTACACCTTCGTGGATGGTCGGCTGCTCGTCCAGGCCCCGTTCTGTATGGCTGCGGTGGTCGATCCGGGCATCGGCACCGGCCCGTTCCAAATGGGCATTGGCAGTATCTGCCCATGCCTTGCGCCATACAAGGATCTGTTCATCACTGTTCCATTTCTCAGCGATGGGATTCTGCCTGCCGTACTTGGTGCTTTTCGGGTGTTTGGATGCCCGGACCAGTCCCTGCGCTTCGGCGGCAGAGGGAGCCATATACACCTTTTTTCTACCAACCTTGTACTGGTACTGTTTCTCCCAACCATCGGCTTGTGCTGCCTTGAACTCGGCTGCGGTGAAGCCCCGTTCCTCACCATCCCGAACACAGAGATATTCTTTCTCTGTTTTATACTGCCACTTGCCCTGTTCATCCAACGGGCGCACCGTCAGCATGATATGGGCATGGGGATTGTGACCGTCTGTGTCGTGGATCGCCACATCGGCACACATACCCTCTGCCACAAAATTGTTTTGGATATATTCTGTCAGCAGTGCTGTCCATTGATATTTCCCAAGTTCAATGGGTAGCGCCACCACAAACTCTCTTGCCAGTCTGCTGTCCTTGGTTTTCTCGTTTGCTTCCACGGCATTCCAGAGCACGGCCCGGTCAGACCACTCCTGCGGCGCATATTTCGGTAAGAATACCGCTTGCCAGACAAGGCCGGATTTGCGGGTGTAGTCGTGTTGGATACCGTCATAGTCATTGAGAATTTGGGAGCAGCTTAGATAGGCAGAAGCGGCGCAGGCGGATCGTCCTGCGCCCCGGCTTATGATCTTGGCTTCCAAATGATAGATCGCCATTCGTTCGTACCAATCCTTTCGTTAAGTTTCTGTTTCTCTTTTTGAAAGAGAAAATGACTATCAGCAATAGTGCTAGTCATAACCGCAGACAAAGCTGCCGCAACCGAAGGGAGTGCCTTGTGCTGTGGCAGGTTTGTGCGGGCAGTTGGTGGAATACCGTCAGTTAAAGTGACGGTATTCTGTAAGCGTTTACCGCATACCAACTGCGTGGACAATGACAGCAGCGCCTTGGTGATGTGACATTGTCCATTAGGCTTCCGCAGAAGCCGCATCCCACTCGGAGAGCGCACGGCTTCCGTAGGAAATACCACCGCCGAAAGGGGCCCCGGAAAGTCGCAAGACTTTTTGGGGAGAGGAGGAACAACGCAATGAGTGAGCTCTGCCCCAAAAGGCAGAGCGAGTGATATGGAGTTTGTTCCGACGAGGTGGTGAGTAAGTGCGCCCTTCGGGATAAAAAAAGAAGCGCCCCGGTTTCCCAGAGCGCAAAAAATCATCGTACTGCTTTGAATGCTTCCCATAAAAATTCCTCCAATTGTTCCAATGTCATCCAGGTCGTCTGCGGTAATGCTTTCTCCAAAATCGCACCCTCCTGGATTAGCCGCCGTGTCCGGGACTTGCGTTCCTTTGCCCGATCTCTGGCCTGGGCTTCCTCCAAGCGGTGCTTCGCCTGCAACAATTCTTTTTCAATATCTGCCATAATAAATCTCCTTGTTTTTTGCATAGAAAAAGGGCGGCCTGCATTTGAAGCAAACCGCCCATCGGTGTAAATTATGCTGTTTGTTCTTCCGGTGCATCGGCATTCTCCGCTGCCTGCGCTTGTCGATCCGCTTCCAGCTTTTGCTGGCGCTTCCGTTCTTTCCGGCGTTCATACTTGGCTCGTTCTGCTGCCCGCTTCTTCCGTGCTTTTTCTTCAGCGGCCAGTTCCTCCGGGGTAGGCTCCGGCATAGGGATATCAAACTTGCCGATGAATTTCAGATAGATCTCGATCTCCATTGTCCGCTCGCCGTCAATCTTCTCCGGCGCATGAACAAGAATCTTATCAACAAATTCGTTGATCATGGGAGTGGTTAGTTGAGAGAAGTCCGTGTACCGCTTGGCGATGGAAAGAAACTGCTGCGCCCGGTCCTTGTCCGTGGTAAACACTTCCAGTTCCGCAATATCGGAAGCGATAACTTCTTCCAACTCTGCCTGCTCCTTTTCGTAATTGGCGGACAACATCTCAAAACGCTTTTCCGTGATCTTTCCCATGGCATAGGATTCATACAAGGTCTTGATCAGAGTGTCCAGTTCGGCAGAGCGCTTTTTTGCACGGTTGATTTTTCGCTTCAATCCCTTGGCTTCCGATTCCTGCTTCAGCCGAGATGCCTCCAGTACCTTTTCCATAAATTCAGCTTCGTTGCTGATGGCATAGGTGCTGACCGTCTGAATGGTTTCCAGAATGATTGCCCGGATCGCTTTTGTGGTAATGCTGTGGGAGCAGCACTTCTTGGTTTCCCGCTGCAAGGTCAGCGTGTAGCTGGCGCAGTTGTAAAAATCCACGGGAGTCTGTGTGCCATTCTTATTGTTTTTCACGCTTCGGTGGTTATACAGCTTGGCACCGCAGTCGGCGCAGTAGAGAATGCCAGTCAGCGGATTGGCTTCTCCTATGGTGTCGATCCGGTGAACAGTTCTGCGTGTGCGCTGGGCAAGCCGCCATGTTTCCGGATCGACGATAGCTTCGTGGGTATTCTCAAAGATCAGCCAGTCCTCCGGTGGATTCATGATCCGCTTGTCCTTATAGGATTTCTTGGAGGTACGGAAATTCACGGTATGCCCCATATACTCCGGCTTGGAGAGAAGGACATTGACAGAATTGCCGTACCAGTCATAAGAACGGGTCATATCCTTGCGGTTTTTGAACAGGCCGATGCCACGGCTGGCAAGATAATAGCTGGGAGACTCCACCTTCTCCCGGGTCAGCATCTGTGCGATTTCATAACCGCCGTGGCCTTCAATGCTCAGTTGGAAGATGCGCCGCACCACGGAGGCAGCTTCTTCGTCAATGATCCAGCGGTCTTTGTCCTCCGGATCTTTCTTGTAACCATAGATGGCATGAGTGGAAGTGTGCTTTCCGGAGTTTCCCTTGATACGATAGGCAGCAGACACCTTCCGGGACTGATCTCGCAGATACCACTCGTTCATGATATTCAGAAACGGCGCAAACTCATTGCTGTTCTGATCTTCACTATCCACACTGTTTGCGATGGCAATAAAATGAACCCCATGCTGCCGGAAGAATACCTCGGTATAAAAGCCGGTTTGCAGGTAGTCACGGCCTGCACGGCT
>JAZNPV010000031.1:0-2868 GCA_045589835.1 Faecousia sp. | reverse complement strand
CCTTGGCTCACAGAACGACATGGCTCCGATCCGACTTGGTAGTTTTCGGCGTTTTCCGACAGTTCGCATTCCCGCTCGGCAAACTTCAGCCGCAGCCAGGCCGGAGCATCGGGATGAGAACCCCGATAACCGAATTTTAATGTCACATGGCCCACCAGATGGGTACCGAAATCCAACGTTACCGCATCGCCCTTCTGCAGCTTCCGGGTGCGGTAGTCCTCACCGCCGACAGTTTCCAGAACTCCCACCTTTCTTTCGAACAAAAATGGCTTCAAACTCTCGGCAATCTCCAAAAAGCGTTCATTTCGCTTCATAAATCAAATTCCTTTCTTACTGCGCAATCTCCAGAAGTTCCGCAAAAGAAGTCAGATTATAGTCACCGGCCTTTTCGGCAGATGCGTCGCCCACGCAAGCAACTTTCATACCACCCGCCTTACCGGCGATGGCACCGGATACCGCATCCTCTACCACAAGGCATTCTTCCGGCGCAATACACAGCATCTGGACAGCCTTGACGAAAACCTCGGGATCGGGCTTGGAATGGGTGATGTTGTTGCCGTCGGAAATGGCATCGAAGAAGCTTCCCAGTCCCAGCTGCTGCAGGATGAACCGGGCATTCTTGGAAGAAGAACCGATGGCCAGTTTATAGCCCCGCTGACGCAGCGCGTCCAGCGTGGTCTTCACTTCCTCTGACAAGTCCGCAGGGCTCATGTTCTTCAGAGATTCCTTGTACAGTTCGTTCTTCTGCTCAGCCAGTTCTTCCTTTTCCGCCTGAGACAGCGCTCCGGTATACTGCTCCAGAATGATCTCCAGACTTGCCATCCGAGAAACACCCCGCAGACGGTTATTTACCTGACGGTCAAAGGGAATGTTCATGGAATCCGCCATGGCTTTCCATGCCAGATAGTGGTATTCATCGGTGTGGCAGATCACGCCATCCAAATCAAAGATAATTGCTTTCATATCAGATATAGTCCTTTCCGCAGAAGGGGTCGCATGGGCTGATGCCCTTGAACTCACTTCTGCCCATGATCTTCTCCATAACCGCTTCGCAGAAAATACCTTCACTGCTATAGGCATTGATATAGGTTTCAATCATCGGAGCGTCAAACAGGTGGTAAGGATAGGCCGTAGAGATCATCATGACGGGAATTTCGCTGGTGAGCCAGGGCGCATCATCACCCAGACCAAAGGCAACGTTCCAGTTCAAGCGCAGAGTGGTATTGTTGGACGCATTCTGCATATTGCAGATGTAGACATACAGATCATAGCTCTGCTTCATTTCCCCGATACTGCGGTACATCTCGTGCAGCAGCATACCCTTCTCCGGCGGCAGATTGGGATCCATAAAGTCAGCCGGTACGATGGTGGTACGGCGGTCGCGAACCGTTACTTCAAAGCCTTCCTTTTCGAAGAGCGCCTTCCACTGCTGAACCAGAGGATCAGCAGGATCATTGCTCTTCTGAATCACATTCAGGTATACACGGCGGTACTTTTTTGGAGTAATGGGCAGAAGCTTCTGCTCATCGCGAACCAGAGTAATTGCCTTGTCCGCTACTTCCTGCGCCCATGCTCTGTGCTTCTCACAGCCTACAACGGAGAGTGCATCTGTGTCGGGAATCAGCTTGCCCTGGGCCTGCTTTTCCGGCAGATGCAGGCTGGCTTTGGTTGCAAGAATTCTGGTGACAGCCTCGTTCAGCCGCACTTCCGTGACCTTGCCTGTTTTCAATCCTTCCAGCAGGAAGCCGTAGTCCTCATCCAGGCTCTTGTTGAACAGGATCACATCCGCGCCTGCGGCAATGACCGCCGGAATAGCTTCCGATCTCGGCATGGCACTGGTAAAGCCAACCATGGGCGTGGCATCGGTAGAGATCAGGCCGTTGAAGCCCAGAGTTTCCCGGAGAAGTCCCGTCAACAAGGGTTTGCTCAGAGATGCCGGCAGAAGCTGTTCCTTTCTACTTGCCTCCGGATTCAGCTTCTTCACCCAGGCAGGCTGAGCAATGTGGCCTACCATGACGGTCTTTGCACTCTTGTCGATGAGAGTTTTGTAGACCTTACCGTAGCTTTCCATCCATTCCTCACAGCCTAAGCTGTTGATACTTGTCAGGATATGTTGGTCACGCTCGTCCACACCGTCACCGGGGAAATGCTTAATGGCAACAGCCACATCATTTTTATCCGCGCCGTCCATATAGCGGCTGGCAAAAGCAATTACCTTGTCCGCGTCAGAACCGAAGGTTCTGGTGTTGGTAATGGGATTGTGGAAATCCTTATCGATATCCACAATGGGAGCAAAGGACCAGTTCAAACCCAGAGCCGCGCCCTCGGCACAGGAAACATAGCCCATCCGATAGCCATTTTCCGGATCGTCTGTTGCCGCAACTGCCATGGGTGCGCCGAAGCCGGTACCCTCCAATGCAAGTCCATTGCCGCCTGCTTCCGTATTGGCTGCCAGCAGCAGAGGAATCTTGGCCATACTCTGAATGGTGCGATGGGTGTTCTGAATGTAAGCCGCAGGGCCCATCCGGTACATCATACCGCCGACACCGATATCGCAAATCATATGCCGCAGGGCACCGGGATCATCCGTAAAGCCCATGGGGCAGAAGACCTGACCTGCCTTTTCTTCCAGCGTCATAGACGCAAGGGTATCCTCTACCCACTTGATTTGTTCGTCATTCAAATAAAAAGGATTTGCCTTCAAATTCATCATAGATAAATCCTCCATTTTGGAATCAGCCTCTTTCTGCTTTTGAAAGAGGCTGGTGTTTTTATGAAACTCAACGCAGTTGAGGGATAATTCAAAGTTACTTCCGAATCGGTCTGAAGAAAGACTTGATCCGGTGTTCATTGCTTAAGTAGATCAGG
>JAZNPV010000030.1:0-35870 GCA_045589835.1 Faecousia sp. | reverse complement strand
ATCAGAAACCTTGGGCCTTTCACTGCTTATGTAGATAACACAACTGTTCTCCCACATAATGTTCTCGGCAAATACGGGGATCGTATGCTAATGAGCGGTGCTGTTCATCCCGGCAAAACTATGAATGTGTATGTAATGTATCAGGTCCCTATGGATTGGGAGTTCTTTGAAATCTCTTATATGGACACCTTGACTTGCAGCGTTAGTGAATCCGTAAGGTTCAGCCGTTCCGATGTAAAGTGATGTAAATAAAAAAACGCCCCTTCCCAGGCTCCTACCCCCGGGAAGGGACAATGCAGAAACCACACACAACCAGTCACGATAGGGGAAGTCTGCCCATTTATGGTAGCATATCCCCTCCCAAAAAGCAAGGAGGAAATATGGCACTCAAACGACAACACGGCGCATTCATCAATGCCCGGTATTCCACAGATAATCAAAACCCCGACAGCATTGAAGTGCAGGTTGAGAAATGCACCGAGTGGTGCCGGCAAAACGGTATCCCAATCCTTGGCGTGTTCGCCGACGAAGCCACCTCCGGCATGAAGGATACCCGCCCCCAGTATGAAGCTATGATGCAACAGCTCCGGCAGGGGTTTGCTGATACCGTGGTCATCTACGATCAGTCCCGGATGTTCCGCAAAATGACCGCATGGTTCGCTTTCCGGGACGAGCTGACCGCCATGGGCGTCCGGGTGGTGTGCGTGACCCAGCCGATGATCGGCAAGGACCTGCGCGATCCCACCAACTTTCTCACCGAAGGCAGCATGGCTCTGTTCAATCAGATCTGGGCGCTCCAAACCAGGCAGAAGGTCATGGAAAAGATGCGCTTCATGGCCCGAAACGGTCAGCATACCGGCGGTATGCCAGCTCTTGGCTATGTTGTGAAGGATGGGCGGCTGGCGATCTGTGAGGAAGAAGCCGCCACTGTACGGCGGATCTTTGCAGAATATGCCGCAGGCAAGTCCTACCGCCAGATCATTGAGGGTCTAAATGCCGACGGCATCCGCACCAAGCGGGGCAACACATTCGGATCCAACAGCCTCCACGATCTGCTGCACAACGAGAAATATATCGGTGTACTTACCTATGGCGCCATGCCCTACCGTGAGGACGGTACCCGCAACACACACATTAAGGATGACACCAATGCGATCCGCGTCGAGGATGCAATTCCGCCTATCGTGGATAAAGATCTATTTGAGAGGGTGCAACAGAAATTGAATCTACGAAAGCGCCAGCAGGGCGGCAGACCGCCTCAGAACCGAGAATATCCTCTCCGAGGGAAAGTGTTCTGTGCGGAATGCAAAGCCGCCATGACCGTCAGTATCTCCCAGCAGAAGTATTATTACTATCGCTGTACTGGTAAAAAGCGGCTGCACACCTGCGATGCTGCACCCATCGCCGTAGACGAGTTAGAGCGCATCGTGGCTGATGCTTTGCGGAAGGTGTTTGCCACCCCCAGCAACATCGGTGATCTAATCCGCATCCTGCGCGAACAATCGCAGGAGATCCAGAGCGGTGCCGTCACCCGCCTGCAGTCGCTGATCATCCAAGAGCGGGAGATCTCCGTCAAGTTAGGCAATGCCCTTGATGCGGTTCTGGGCGGCCTTGCAAGCCCCGCGCTGAAGGACAGGATCACAGACCTCGAAACGCAAAAAGCCGCCGTAGAGCGGGAGATGCGGATCCTGAAAACAAATGTGGATGCCTCTGCCCTGCCGGAGCACCGGCTCCGTGAGATTCTGGATCACATCCTCCATGCACCGGATGCCGACCCCTCTGCCCTGCTCTCCATCGTCTACCGGGTAGAAGTCGCCGCCGACCACATCGACATCTGGACCATCCTCGATACTGACCCCGACGGTGAAATCGACCTCACGGAACCCTCCGAACTGACAACAAGAGTTCGAGTCCCTTCCGGTGTACCAACAGTTATTGTCACAGGCGGCTATATCCGCATCACCGTGGCAAGATAAACAGTCCCTCCTGTTCGCAGGAGGGATTTTTATATTTTCAACGCAAAACACCCCTCCCCGGTTGATCCGGAGAGGGGTGTTGTTATTTACTGCGTATCCGCATTGGCAGTCGCCTTGATCTTCTCACTCTGGGTGCCAAAGTAGAAGGAGATCACCACTGTAAACACAGTGAGAAAGTCAGCGCCGGAGATCACACCGGTCAGCGCCAAGACGCAGAAGACGATAGTCAGCAGAAGGGTGACAATGGTCTTTACCTTCAGCAGAGCTGCCAGGTTATTTTTTACTCTTTCCATAGAGTCCTCCTTAGTCCGCATAATTTTCAATTACGGTGATGCCATATTCGATGGCGCAGGTGTTCTCGATTCGGCAGCCACGGGCATTTTCCCAACCCTTGGCGAAATACGCAACATCGGCGGTGGACAGCAGCTCCAGAGATTTTCCCAGAAACCAAAGGGGTTTCGCTTCTGCCGGTGCGTCCTGGAAGAACGAATCGATAACCTCCACCTTTTCGCCGAGGTGCTTTTCTGCGGATGTGATAGCCTTTTCGCGCTCAGCTAAAATCTCCGCATCCGTCTTGCCGCGCATGGGCTGGGAAATAAACAGTTTCTTCATAATGTACCTCCTAAAAGTGTTCCGTATCCAGGGGCAGCGCGTCCACCTGTTTCATCAGTGCATCGGCGTCGCCGTTGCCGCCCAGACCGTCGTGATACAGTGTGTGCCAGTGGTGCAGGGATCTGCGGTCATCCAGTGAGATACATCCCTCCTTGATATGCTGTTTGGCACGCTCCTGGATGATGTACAGCATCAGATACCGCAGCGCCTTATTCTGGCAGTCATCCTTGCCGCTGCGCTTGTCCCGCCGGTTGATGAGGAACTGGGCGAATGCAAAGGCACCGGAGACGATGGCCGCGCCGCAGCCACCGCCTATGATGCAAAGTATTACTTCCACATCCCGTCCCCCTTTACAGGCCCAGCAGGGCGCCCATGGTGTCACGCCCTGCGATGCCGTCCACGGTCAGGTCGTTCTTCTCCTGGTATTCCCGCACCGCCTTGTCGGTTCCGTTGCCGAAGTCGCCGTCCGCGCCCCACTTGCCGCAGCTGCAGCCGTTGCAGATGAGCAGATGCTGTAATGCCCGGACATCCTCGCCCTGGCAGCCTTTCCGTAGGTAGCGCAGGCCCAGAGTGTAGTCCGGCTTGATATTCTCCGCTTCCGTCGCCTCTTCCTCATAGGTCACATAGGGCAGCTTGCCGTGCTTGGTCCAGCTGCGGCCGTTGTAGCCGTTCTTGGTGCCGATGTTATGTACTGCGGTGATCTGTACCCCATCCTCCCAACGGTAGGTGCATTCTACTGCCAGCCCGTCACCAATGTAGATGCCGATGTGCCCGGGGATCCATACCACTTCGCCGACCTGGATCCTGGAGAAGTCGGTGGATACATCGGAGCAGGCTTCCAGCATGCTCCCTTCGTCGATGTCCGGTACGCCATTGCTCTGGTACACAGCCCCGCCATAGGGGTGGGATGCGTCACCGTTCCAGCCCCACAGCAGACCCTTGATAAAGCACACACAGTCGAAACCAAAGGTATCAGCCGTGGCCGCTTTGATCTTGGCAGTGCGCTCCGGCTTGCGGTTGTAGGCATAGTTTCCGGAATAGTAGTCCTTGTTGCCGGCATTCATGGGTGCGCCGAAGCACCCCAGAATGTACAGTGTCTTGTGCTCTGTCGCTGCCTTCTTCGCAGCGACAGCCAGTTCTTTTGCAGTTTTGATAGACATGGTTTATTCCTCCTTAATTCTTGGTGTACCAAAGCTGGACAAGACAGCGGTAGCTTGTCCACGAGGATACAGCACATTTTACAAATATACTTGTATGGTGTGCTGACACGCCAGCTACCAAAGTATCACTTCCAGGGTCTGTATAGGGAAGCACGATTCCAAAATAATCTGAATTTGTTCCGACACATCTCACAATTTGTGAAATGCTCAGCCCGTGAGCGACCGTTTTTGTGCTGCTGCTGGGAAAACTCCCACAGTCAACCAGTGTGGTATATACCGCTTTTCCGTTCCACCGTTCGGTGGTCCGGTATTCAACCCCGGTTGTCATAGGCGGATTGACCCATTCCCATTCCGTCCAGGTTCCGTTTGCGTATCTTTCTCGCACCAGCTTTAACGGCGAACCCGGAATATTGGTACTGGGTTCACTAAAATACTCTTGCGTTATCGCCGAGCCTCTGCTGGATACAAAAACCATGCCGTACCCAATATTTTGATGTCCGGTGGGTGCCCCTGTGTATTCCGGAGAGCAAACATACCATCCGCACAGCACTGCTTCATTCAAACTGTTATTCGGCGGTTTCACTGCGGATCCGCCCAAGCCATACCCGGCCGGGGCTTTCCCGCCCAAGGCCGCTCCGACGGCCGCCGCATCCGCCGCTTTTCCCGCCACTGACAGGGACGCATCCGGATACGGCAGATCCGCCACAGCACGCTGAAACGCGGTATAATACTGCTGCGCTTCTTCGCTTTCAGATCCGGGAACGCCCTCCACATGGTAGGGAATGTTCCAGGTGCCGAGCTGTCCGCCCTCTGCGGTGCTCATCACCAGACACAGAACGCCGCTTCCTGTGTTCGTCAGCATCTGGGTGATCAGCTCCACGGTCACGGTATTTCCGTCCACGGAAAAAGCGCTGTTATCTCCGATATCCGTATAATTGCCCTCTCCGCTGGTTCCCGTATACCAGACAGAAAACGCGGCGTCTGCCAGATCGCAGGGTTCCCCGGCGTCGGTAATGACAGCCGTGAACTTTCTGCCTACATCCCCCTGCTTGGCATGCAGCAGAGGAACGATGTTTTTTGTAGATAAATCAAGATTGATCGTTTGCATTGTTGCCTCCTTCTCTCATGTTACAGCCATTCCATTTCGCTGATCTGCCACACAGATGTGCCGTCGGATCCAGTTGCTGTTTTATGGCTTCTCGATCCATCCGACCACTCAAAGGACACAGAAGCAAATGGCACGCCGGACGATTTCCGGAATTTGTATATCGATAGCTTAACACCCTCGGGATAACGGGAATTGCTATCCAGCCTTGCCGCAAAATCTCTTATCGTGTTGTACTGCATCTTTTCCAGCTCGACAGTTACAAACTCGTCAATCACTTCGTCGATGTCCCGTGTCCAGCCGGCCATTTCATCGTCCCACGTGGACAATCTCGCTGAGGTGCCGCGGGGCAAATTGCCTACTCCGTTGTCCAGGTCGATGTATACACCGCCATCCTTTGACCGCAACACCCCGGCAATTATCATATCTGCAATTAGGTTTGCGACCTTACCGACCGCAGCGTTGAACACCCACACATTGTCCTGAACGAAAAGCCCTTGGATGTTCCCATTATTGGTCAGCTTGTTAAACACCTGCTCCTGCGTCATCCCACTGAATGCATTTTTTGCCGCAGACGCTGCATTTGCGGTCGCAGACTGGCTGTTTGCGGCACCGGTGCTGTCCCTCCGGTGGCTGCCGGTACACTCCAGTGTATCCTTCTGCCCCGTCTGGGTCTTGGTCATGACATAGGCGGTGATCTGCACACCGTTTTTATCGACGATGTTCACGGTGTTGCCGGCACGAATGTCCAGGCTGGCGGGCAGTGAGATCTTGCAGGGCGTGTATTGCACCGCCGTCAGTTCTTCACGGATCACCTGCAGGTACGGCTCCAGATCTTCGGTGATCTTGGCATTCAGGATCGCATTGTCCGTGATGATGTAGCTGTTGGCACCTTCATCCTCAGCAGCCGGCCACAGCGCGCCGTCCGCACTGTTGGCCAAGCGGATCTGCACAGCATCGATAGCCGCCGTCCGATAGCCTTCATAGGAAAGGCTGTTCTGGAAGTAATAGCTTTCGCCGGCAGCAGTGACCGTCTTTCCGGAATCCGTGTACCAGGCAAATTCGATATTGCCTTCGGCATCCGCCCGGCAGAAGCGGCAGCAGATCTCACCGAGCCAACGCATCAGCTGCCGGCCGGTGACGGAAGCGCGGCTGAATTGATGAACGGGGAAATCCCCATTCGGCACAGCGGTGATCTTAAAGGTCAAGCCGCAGGCCGCACACACCATACCGGCAAAAGTGGTCAGTGAATATGGCCACCCTTCCAGACCATTCAGCCAGTCCGTCAGATCCTTGTCCAGCTCCGCCACGCGGTCATAGCCGGTAAGCTTCATGGTGTTTGCCGATGCTTTGGTGGGCTTCTCCAGGCGGAACACGCCGACCGGGACCGGCGCATGATCGCCGTCCTGCTTCAGCACCGTAACATAGGAACCGGCATCAATGGCAAGATCTCCACCGGGAGTGATCAGCGTCGCTTCCAAGGCATTGGCGCAGGTGGAACCAAGGGTCAGATCCGTACCGCTGTTGACGCATTCCGTCAGCGTAACGCTCTGGATGGCATTTGCAGAATTACTGCCGGAGGAGACTTCCGTCCCATCCGGCAGAATGATGATTGTTTTCAGCATAGGTTTCCCTCCTAGCATTCAATGATGCTGAAGCTGTAATTCTTGTGGAGGCCGGTCCTGACGTTGCTGACCGTGATACTGTGCTTGGAGCGGTATGCGGTGAATTTCATCGCATCTCCGTTTTCATCCCGACAGTCTACCTGAAAGCTGGGTTTCCCCTTAAACAGAGATTCCATGTACCGGTATTCCTCGCGGTCCAGAAAGGCGTAGGAGAGCGGAATCTTCTTCACGCCCTCCCGCATTACGATGCGGTGCATAACGCCGCTCTCGTCCCGTCCGGACTCCTCCGAGTCCAGATCTTCGTAGCTGATCGTCACATCCTCATCCGGCACCAAAATAGGCTGTCCGTCAATGAGAAATTCAAAGTCATACTTGCGCATTACAGGCCTCCTTTGATAACGGCCATCTTCTGGTTGTAGCGGTTGGCTGCCTGTCCGATGGTGGTGTCCCCCACCTCAATGCCGAGAACAGCAACCAAGAGCTGCTGCAGAACCTCTACAGTGGCTTCGTGCCCGGCGAGATTGGATGCCTCGTAATCTGCCATAACCGCAGCGACAGCCTCCTGGATCGTCGACAGAGGGGCTTCGACGTTGGTGCCGTGCCGCTGATCGCCAAGCACAGCTAAGAACTCTCGGTTGGGAGGAATGACTGCGCCTTGGGCAAGGTGTGGAATTGGGGTTGAGAACGAAGTAAATGCAGGCATAGCAAATCCACTGCTGCCACTGCCGCTATACATAACGCCTTCAAAGCCTTTAGCCAGTAAGTTGATAAGCCACTCAAACCAATCGAACTTCATCATTTCATTCCACCAATTGGTGAAATTCTCAAACGATTTTCTTACGGATTCGAGATACCGTGAAATCTCACTTTCTGCAGCATCCCAATCGCCTTTCAGGGCATCGCTAAGCGCAGCTGTTAGAGCATCCAGCTTTTCTATGGTTAGCAAGATCTCTTCGCGAATTGCATCCAGTGTGACTCCGCCAGCTTCTTTCAGCTCATCTAGCACGGGTCCTGCTTTTTCCCACAGCGTTACAAATATATCTCCCAGGTTTCCTGCGACGTCACTAAGGCCGTCAAAGGACTCGGCAAGCAAGTCAACAGTCCACGGTGCGGCCTCTTCAATAACCCATTCCCCAAGAGGAGCAATTATGTTTTGCCATGCCCAACCGAGGCCGTCCACAATTTTTCCACCAAGATTCTCAAACGAACCGCCAAGCTTAGAGAGAGACTGCTTAAGCGGCCCGAAATCCATGTTCTGAATAGGTGCGATAAAATCTCGAATCTTTTGCGCAATCTGATCCAGAACAGGAGAAATATTGTCTTTTACAGTTCCGCCGATTTCGGTAGTACTGCCGCCTCCAACAAGAAAAGACTCATCCGAAGAACCTAAAGCAGAGCCAACTGTGCCGTCATTTGCAATTTTTGCTATCTCGTCAAAAGGCGCAAGGTATTTTTTTGCTTTTTTGCCGGCTTCTTCAACACTGTCACCAAGTGTTTCTGCGCTCTCCGCTGCTTCTGTCATTCCAGAAGATGCACCGCCGGCATTTCCAAATACAGTGTTTGTGAACTCCAGAAACTTATCGGCAAAAACCTGGAATTTGGCGATCAGTGTATTGATAAACTTGATAACCGGGGTTAATACATTGATGAGGCCCTGCCCAAGGGTTGCCTTCAGCTGATCAAACTGCAGAGTAAGTAGCCTGGTTTGGTTCGCCCAGGAGTCGGATGTCCGGAGAAAGTCGCCGGACGCACCTGCCAGATGATCCATAACAAAGCGGTATCGGAGCGCAACCTTTTCCTGCTCCGTCATTTGGCTTGTGGTCTTTCCAAAGCCGTTAGCCAGAGCGTAGGAGTCCAGCGCCGTCTGCGTCATAACCACGCCGAGATCCTTCAGTGACTCTGTCTCGCCGGTAAAGACGGATTTCAGCTTTGTATATGCCTCATCCTGGGAGAGATTGTAAAAAGACGCCACATCCCCCGACATTTGCGTCAAGGCCGTGGACATCTCATAAGCTTCTGCTTCTGTGAATTTAAAAGACTTTGCCATGGCGCCGAAAGTACCGGCGTACTTCTTCGCCATCGTCTCCGACAGGCCGGCTGTTTTGGCTGCGTTTCTGGCGAACTCATTCACCTGCTCATTCATCGTAGTGAAGGTAACATCAACCACATTCTGGACCTCCTGCAGGTCGGATCCCAAGTCCAGACACTCCTTGGCAAAATCGGCAACAACCTTAGCTGAGAATGCGGTTGCAATGGCGCCGCCAAGCTTCTTGACTACGCCGTCAAGACCGCCCAGCATCCCCTTCACCTGCCCGATTCCCTTCGGGAGAGCACTATTGTCAAGTTTCGTGCTAATTACTACCTTGCCATCACTATTATTTGCCAACGAATCTCACCTCTTAATCCGTCGGCACTGTGGCACTACCCGGTAATTGCTTAATCTTTCTTTTCGGGAATGTTAATCTCAAACACTTTCCCGCAATTACGCCCCTTGCACTTTACAAACAACCCACGGGCAACCGCATTCGGTCTTTTCTCTATGGGCATTCGATATCCGCAATAGGGACATATAACTTTCTCCTTTTCCATATCAGTCTCCAAGTAGCTTTTTCAGCCGCTCCTGCTCTGCCAACTCCTCTGCGGAATACCGCTTGCGAAGGTTGACTCGATCACTGTTCTTCCGATAATACTCCTGCTCCCACTTTTCCAGATTCTTACCGCGGCGCAGTTTATCCCGGATCGACACCAAAGTGCTGAGCTGGCCTTCGCCGATAGCTTGAAAGTAGGAAAGGAATGTCCACCAATGCATATAGGGCATGGACCGGATTTCCGTGCCGACGACCTTATTGACGTCAGCAACAATGGCCTGCGCGTCCTGCTCCCAGTCCAACAGCTTCGGCCCGGGTTTTGCGTCCATTTCACCGCACGCAATAAAATTAGCGAGATATTCCACGGCCTCCTGCAGATGTACTTCTGGTATTTCACCTTCATAGAACAGCGCCACTGCAATCCGCCAACGCAAGCACTCCGGTTGATCCGGATCGTTAAGGTACTGCATAATCTCCAGTATATCCCGATAATCGGTATTCAGCTGGTATGTGATGCCGCCAATCTCAGCCGATTCCGGCAGGATCCACGGTGTCATTTCTTTGCCGCAGCCCTACGCTGCGCACGGTTGTCCTGTGCCTTCTTGACGGCGCTGCCGATCTGCTGCTTGGCGCACTTTTCGGCACCACTCTCGACAATCGGCATAATCGCATTCAGAAAGTTGGTCAGCACCCGCTCGCCATTATCGCCCACAGCCATCAAACTGACCCCGGCGAATATCTCGTCAAAGTCGTTCTCCGAGCCGAAGATATACGCAAGGATATCCTTGATTTCCTTGTCAGCCTCATTCATCAGACGCAGAACAACAGCTCCGTTGGTTTCCTCTGCGCCATCCGGAATGAGTTCTTTTGCTTTAGTGAGCAACCGGTCTTCCACTGCCTTGATCTTCTCTCCGGACTCCATGAGTCGGGCGTATACATTCGGGTCCGCGGGATTGAACCGCAGCACACCGTTATTGTTGATTTGGAATTCACGAATACCACTGTCAAAAATCAGTTTTTCCATATTGTCCTCCCATGAAATGACCCGCCCACTGCTATGGGCGGGTATCTGTTTACCTTACGCGTTGGTGGCGGTGAAAGTCTTGGTACTGGGATTAAAGGTACCCTTGGTCTTCACACCGGTGTAATGCAGGGTGAAGGGGATCTGATAGCCGGTGGTATCGCCGCCGTAGCTGGTGACCTCGATGTAAGCCTCTTCCTTGATTGCGGGGTAGGCAGAGCCTTCCGCAGCCTCCCACAGCTTGACCTCTACGACATCGGTCTTCAGTGCGTCCAGCACCAAGCCTTCGTCGATGATGGTCTGCAGACGGGTGAACAGATTGGAGTCCTTCTCTGCGTAGAAAGGCTCGACAGATGCGGTCTTTTCGTAGCTGGAGATCACGATACTGGTTTCACCCAGAATGTTCTTCGAGGTATTGACCTCGGCGGACAGTTCGGGAGAGTATTCCTCCAGATCCTTACCCAGACGCTCATACACAGCCGCGGCTGCTTCCCCGCCGGCCTCAGCAGGAGCCGTGGTATTGATGAAGTGCGCCAGGTACTTACGTTCAATTTTGGCCATTGTTAACTCACCTCGTAAAATTTGATAAAATTGATGGACAGCTGCACCGAGTAGATGGCTGTCCCTTCCTCATCAGCGGCGTAAAGCGCGCCGTTCTGCGCCCTCGCAGTTTCGCGCGCCGGATCATCCCCAAACATAGGGATCTGCTTCCGGATGCTCTGCTCCTGGACCCACCGCTGGAAATCCATGAGCCATGCTGCATTGTCTGTAGCTCCCCGATCATCTCCGGGATCCTTGAGGAACACAAAATACAGCGCAAAATTGTACTGATTCTCCACGGTTACATTGCCGAGGACATCCTCAGTTCTGGATACCTCCACCAATCCGGAGGGATCAATGCTGCTATTGTCCGAATTCTGGGAGAAGTAATCCACCTTCATGCCCTGTATCCGGTCAGCACCGGGATACGAGGACACCCATTGCCGAATCCTCTCAAGATCAGACATCGGCATTACCTCCTGTTCATATAGCGCTGCAGATCAGCAGCCATTGCCTTGCCCTCGCAGGCTGAGAGTGTGCGGTCCCAGTGCGGACCGGCCTGCGGATTCTTCGTCCGGGTATACTGGAGATCTCTTCCGGTAAGCACCTTTGTGCTGTACTTCCGGGATCTCCACCCTTCCGGAGTCATAAAGCCCGCAACGCCAAGCTTCGGGTCGATCATGACCTTGCCATAGAACAAATACTTGCCGTACGGCACATCCGTCACGATCTCCGGCTTGGCAATGTTGGTCTGGGCAACTGTGATCTTGTATGTCTTGCCTGTCCGATACGGCATATACCGCTTGATCCGCTTCAGGACATTTTGTGTGTGGAACATTTGCACATGTCCACTTGCGTCAAGTCCCTTCTTCCGAATCAGCTGTTTACCCGTTGGCAGATAAACCTTTACTTTCATCCGCCGGCCTCCGTATGCACCAGCTGGCCGTTCCAGTATTTCGGATCCACATAATCGACTACTACCAGCCCGGGCACTCTTGGCGGGATGAAATCCCGCCACGCCTCTTGATTGACGATTTCGGGACCTTTGCCCAGCAGCACCTTGTCCCCTACAAAAACCGCCTGTACGGCGCCGGGAATGACCAGAAGAAAGGAATTGGATTCCTTGCTTCCGGTCCTGTCAACCGTTTGATTCTTGCGGAAGTCTAAAAAGGCATTGTGGTAGGTGGCCTGCGTGAACTTATCGCCATTCTTGTGATAGACGGTGATAGTCTGATTGCACAGCCTGCTGTAATCGAGGGGGATGGAATTTCGCCGAAACAGCATCATCCCACCCCCCGACAGATCTCCAGGTACTGACATGCACACCGGTAAAGCTCCTTTGCCTGTGCCTTGGGGCTCAGGTCGACCACAGAGGACGCACCGGCATAACTAACAGAAACGGATCCGATCGATGCGGATGCCACTGCGCCGCCGGTGCCGTTCTGTGCTGCAGTAAAGTATGCGAGAGCGTCCGCCATGGCGCAGATGGCCATGGCTTCAGCATTTTTGTCCGGAGCTGTGACGGTATAGATCCGCATGAAGCGGGCAAGCTGCTCAGCTGCTCTCACCTCAAAGAGCGCCCAGTCTGTTTCCGGGATAGAAGAGCCCCGGTAGGCATCCCGGTAGAAGGAAAACTCAACCATAGGGGCACCTCCTCACTTATCAGGCGTTCTTCTTGATCAGCAGAGTCTGCTTCTTGGTGACCTTGTGGCCGTACACCTTACGACCCTGAACCGCGGATGCGCCAATGTACTTGCCGGATCCGTTCAGATCCTGCACATGCACGGGAACCTGCCATTCGCCGACGCGGGAGCACCAGTCGGGGTGACCAGTGATGAAGTCGGTAGTAGCAGACAGGGTGGCATCCTCGAAGACCAGGAAGCCGGCGATCTTGCCCAGCGCACCGGTCTGCAGAACGGCATCACCCAGATCAGTGGCGTGGATGAAGTTCTCATTCTTCAGAGCCAGACCGTAGGCATCGGGGCTCATCAGCGCCCAGCGCTTGCCATCATTGGGGACACGAGCCTTGGTCAGTGCGGTACGGAAATCTACCAGCTTGTCGTAGATGTTTTCTGCGGACAGAGCCTCGGTGCCACCGGTGGGAGTAGCATTCGCCTCCAGAACGTCGGTACTATCCTGCTCCATCTGCAGTGCCATGGAATAGGTGCCGGAGTCAATCCGGTCAGCAACCAGGTTGTCGGGAACGGATGCTGCGTCGTAACCGTCGATCACCTCGTTGATAGCCTTATCCTTGTCGATGACCAGGTCAACATACGCGGTATCGCCATGAGTGGCGCCAGCGCCGTTGGTCTTGCTGTAGTCAGATACAGCGACCTCAGTATCACGGACAGGGATCTTGACAACACCCGCAGTGGGGTTGCCTTCGTAACGGGTGTTGAAAATGACGCCATCCTTTTTCACCAGAGTGGAGCGGAGCTTGGCGTCGACCAGATTGGAATATCTAGCCTGCTGTTCATGTGCCATTGTTCATACTTCCTTTCGAAAATTAGATTTTGAGACCGGGATTCAGCTTGGCAAAAGCCGCGGTTACACCGTCGACAGTGCCACCGACGCCGCCGGTACCGGCACCGGGAGAGTACGGAGGAGGATTACCCAAATCTCCGAACAGATAGCCGCTGTCCTTCTGCAGAGCATCCATGGCGGCCTTGATGTCTGCATCCTGGTTTTTGCTTGCCTTCAAGGTGTCGACATCCAGCAGGGCCTTGATTGCCTTTGCATTCTTGCCCTTGGCACTGGTGATGGCATCCTCGAGCTTACGGTCGAAAGCCATATCAGCCAGTTTGGCTTCGTGATCCTTCACGGCCTGGTTGTACTTCTCCTCCCAGTCCTTGGCGGACTTACGGACACCTTCGATGTCCTGATCCTTGAAACCCTGAATGGTATTCTGAGCCTCGTCCAACTGGGTCTTGATGTGATCGTAATCCGCAAAGGGCTTCTTGGCTGCCTCGATGTCACGGCCGTTCTCAGCCATAATGGCATCGATGACCTCTTTGCTCAGCGGCTGGTCACCTACCTTGAGATTCTGCAAAAATTCACGTTTCATATGCTTCCTTTCTTCCACTATGCTTTGGTAACGGGGGTTGCATCCCCTGCGGTTGACCTTATTACGCCCGGTCGGGGCAAAAATGGTATGAAAAAAGCACCATGCCCACGCACAGTGCTTCGATCAACAGATATTCAGTTAGCGGAACCATTTCCACAGATTATAGGCTATGCAAGCTATCATGGCGATCAACCCAATAATCATACAAATTACCTTTATGACAAAATACAGTTCAATCATATAGCGCTCCTTTTGGGCATAGAAAAACCACCAGTCAGATCGGTTGGTGGTTTAGGTGTTGATTATCTCAAATAGCTTTGCGGGCATTGCATAAGCCTCTCCGTGGGAATTCTCTGCCGCGATAATACTGCCGTCGGAGATTTCCTTGATTGGGTAAACCGTGTACACTTCACCGTTCTTGTACTCGGTATCATCAGGGCCTATGTACTTAGCTTTACTCTTCGTCAAGATATATCCTCCCATCTGGCTGTATTTTTATCTTCATTTTGACCTTGCCGGTCGTAGGCTCCTGGTACCAATGCAGTTCAACCAGGTGGCTTTCACCAAACTCGTCATCTACATAGCCAAAGCCTTTTTCCTTAGTCCATTCTAAGGGGTCACCGCCGTACTTGTCAAGTAAAAGTTGCAGCTCATCAATCTGCCGCTCTCTTCCTTTGCCGGCCATAACATGGTTCTTAGGCTGCGTGATACGCGTACCCTCGGTCAAAGGAACCTCATCCCCGGTAACGGGATTGTAAACCTTGTAATTCTTCGCCTTGGCACCGACAGATCTACCAATTCGCTCTACCGTTTCGTGGAACCTATTTTCTGTTACCTCCGCCGCCTTACCCTGCTTCCAGGTGAAACCGGCAGCTTCCATCCGCTCAAACTGCTTCGGCAGATCAGCTGCTTTGGAGAACCTATTGTATTCCTCCCTAAGCCGGACGAGTTTTATCTGGTCCGCCTGCAGGGCGTCTTTATCCCCCAGATGCTCGTCAATAAGGATCCGGTGTTTCCGCTTGCGGATAGATCTCTCGAGCTTGCGCTGACGCTGAGCAGCTTCGTAGAGGGTGTAGTGCTTACCGTCAACAGTTACACCGGCTTCATTCTGCTGTCGGAATTCCTCCAACTCTGCATCGGTATACTGCGGTTCGTTCGCGCCGAGGATTACCGGCATAGCTGAGTGTCCGCAGTTCAGTGTGCCGATCCGGCGCACAAGGCTGTTATTCAACCGGGTGTAATCCTCGTCACTGTACTGCTTGCCCTGGATAGGTTCATGGTCCGGAGCACTACCCGCATGTGCGGAGATCTCCCAACCGTCACAGCCGAGCATATCATGGTTTTGCTGAGTGATCTGCTCCACCATGATACCAAGACCGCCCATCATATTCCGACGAACAGCCGCTTCCAGGGAGGTGTGCACACCGGAAACATAATCGAGTGCGAGGATCCCTTTTTCCATTAGACCTCTGGTCGCATCTCTAACCGCCGAGTTATAGTCCTGCGCGCCGAGAGCAATTTTCTCGAAGGCGAAGTCACATGCGCGCCGATAAGCATCTGTTAGCTCCAAAGCGGTGCCGTCGGGTCCTACAAAGCCCATTGTCTGGGTTAGATTGGTAAAATCCTCTTGGGCCTGTTTGATAGCAGCGTCAAGAATCTGTTGTAGGCTGTCATTCTCCGAAAAATCAAAAGCCTGCACACGAGGAAACCTCTTGATATCAAAGTTATAGCCTGTTTCCGCAGCCTGAGTAAGCAGTTGCCGGAGCTGCCGGTGCGACACCTTCAATCTTTTCCGCAGCTCCTTCTTTAGCTGTCTCTGCGATACCCCCAGCTTCTGCGCCTTCCAGACCTCATAAGCCGCGGTACTGGTGAGCTGCCCCGCCTCGGAGACCCGGTCCGCAATGTCCGCAATTAGGAACTCCACGATCGGATCCGTTAACTGACCGGACATATCACGCAACGCAGAGATCTGCTCCGGTGTCAGCATGGGTGATCACCTCATTCCAATGCTTCGATCTCGGGCATATAGCGCTCCCGGACCTTCTGAAGATCTTCAGGCGTATCAGTAGGCATACCGTACCGCCAGCCAACAGCGATCTCCGGCTTCAGCAGGCCTTTAGCGACCTGGTCCTTCATGTCGGTCCACGTCTTTTCCTCATCGAAGAGGATGCCGTTGCCCCAATCGAAGGTAACAGCGTCATCGCCCTTGACCTCGTGGGCACCAGACACATGGTACATCTGCCCCAGCACACCACACAGCCGTACGGTTTCCCGCACAGCCTCTTCCCACGCCTGCTGGAAGTCGATAATTGTCAGGTTATAATCGCCCTCGGAAGATGTGATCTCCTTTGCAGTCCGCTCTGTGGCCTCCACCTCAGACAGCAATCCGCGTTTCAAACCTATGATGCTCTCCGCACTACGCAGATAGTCTTGCTTCCGTGTGAGGAAAGACTGTTCACGCAACGCCGGCGAGAAAATGTTGATGCCGACGGTTTCCGGATCTTCCTCCAAACCAACGAACACGTGGTCTTTGAGGGTAAGCGTTTGAACTCCTATTGCCGTGTCCACTCTTTTACGCAGCATGTCAGCACTGGTCACGATCCGGCTTTCGCCGCGATCAAATTCACCGTTCAGCTGGGCTTCATTCCGGTTGATGTTGCGGATCAGGCCGACCGCAGGCGCATACACCGAAACCGCATCCTCGGTACCGTCTACGCAGTTCTCCATTGGCGTCCGCAGCCGAGCCATACCGATAGACCCGACGGGCAAAGAGAACACATACTCCTCCAGCAGCTCAGCATAGGCAGGGTGCGAAGATAGCGGTACTCTTTTGCCCAGCGTATCCCTTGTGTCGGAGCAGTACAGCATGTTCCGAATAGTCAAATAACCTTTCGGGTCCACTGTGCGGCGCTCCAGCAAGGAATAGTAGTTTGTATTTCGTACGGAATGCTCAAACGTGCCGATGTCGGTGGCGTTGCCCTCGGTGTCTCGCCCAAACACCATCATGTTGAGTCGGTTAATGACGCCGAACCGGAAACCATTATCAGTGGGAATCGGCTTAAGGTAGCTTTCGCCGCCGATCAGGCTCATCTGCATAGCCTTCTTGCGCTTTTGATTCAGCGCAGTAAGAGCTCGCTGCACAAAATCATCCTTCCCGGTAGCTTTGTACTCGGAGAAGGCAGTTTTGGTCAGTTTGTGAACGATTGTGTAGGGGATCTGCTGGCAGGGATCCTCCAGCTCAGTAGGTGTTTTCTGAAAATAAAGGTCGAACCACTCGGAAATGGCAGTCCGCATCTGCTCGGATGTAATATCTGAAGCCTGGAAGGCTTCCTCATAGCTCGCCACAGATCTGTTGAAAATTGCGCTGAAGATACTCACTTGGTTACCTCCCCGTTATTGATAATAATACGCCGCTGACTCTTGATGCCCATCTCGATGCCGTCGATATAGGCGTCCTGCTCTTTGAGCCTTGCTTTTAATGCGGCATTCTCTCGGAGCAGCTTCTCATATTCTTTTAGCAGCGTCTCTTTGGCCCAAGCCGGCAGGAATCTGTTGATTAGCCACTGTTTTATCTTGATCATGCTCTGCTCCCCCTTCTGTTGAATACCGGTTCATATGCATAGCGCAAAGCGGATATTGCGTGGTCGTTTGCGTCGGGATAACCGCTGATCACATTGCCGTCTTTATCCCTCTCGTATTCGTACTCTACGATCTCCTTGTAGGCATTCGGTGTCCGCTTCGGATCGATAACTATTGTCCTGGACTGCAGCCACTTAAAGCCATATTCCACAGACCCAGGACCTTTTTTGGCTCCGCGCGCAGGCAAATCCATATCGCGGTAATCGCCAATGGATTTCGGTTCCGCGCTGTCGCAGATGATATTGAAATCGCCATATCCCTTGTCGAGGATCCATTTGCCTGTCCTGTCATTCTTCCACTTGTTAACATAGAGCTCATCGATCAGGTAGATCTTCTCACGAGCGGCATCATAGTGCGTTCGCAGAAAAGCATACTGATCCGGATACCAGCCAAAGTCAACACCCTGGTGAATCCTGTCCATTGCCTCGATTTCTGCATCAGTGATTTCGCGAACTTCCAGGTACTCGAACACGCTGCCGCCGTCACCATTGGGCACCCCGAGATATTCATGATCATAGGCTGCCGGGTTTACCTCTTTGAGATGTTCCGCATCGTCTATAAATTTCTGACCCAGCCATTCCGCAGGGGCTTCCTGATATGTGGAGTAATGGATCACCCTCTTGGGGTTTGGCACCAGTTTCGATTTGTTGACCCATGCGCTTTTGCTCTTTGGAGGATTATAGCTGGAAAAGTCGTAAGTGATATCGCCACCACGCAAGACCGACTGATTGACAGATCTCTCCTGCTCCTCGCCGCGCATCTGATCCTTTTCTTCTTTCCACAGAATGCCAATGTAACCAAAAGGCACCTTTATGCCTTTCAGCTTTGTCTCGTCATCCAGTCCCCGGAAGTAGATCGTCTGCCCGGTCTTCTTATAGCGGATCTCCAGCGGAGAAACCTTGCAGTCGAATTCATCGTCCAATCCCAGCTCGCTGATTGCCCACTTCATCTGCGCATACACAGAATCTTTCAATGTGGCCGCGACCTGGCGGGTAATGCACGCATGAATCTCTGGGTTGTTCTTCAAAAGCTCTATAGTCTTAAAACTACAGAAGGAGGACTTTAGGCTGCCTCGACCGCCCTCAAACACATAGGCGATATTCGGTTCAATGTTCCGATTGATATCCGAAAATGCCTTACCTAAGACGCGAGCCGGCAGCTCATAGGGCTTTTCCTCTTTCTCCTGACTATCCTCTTTCCCCAATATATCCACCAAAATTTTGGCAGCCTTGGCATCACCGGTCATAGCCTTCTGAGACAGGCCAACCACAACAGCCATCTGGTTATCTATATCCTCTGGATCAATGCCGGCCATCGACAAAGAATTCCATACGCGGGTATCTGTCGGCTCCTTTGCCAGATACAGATCAGCAGCTTCTTTTAGGCTCCGTTTGCGGCGACGAGCCTTGCCCGATTCGATGCCGCCTTTTTGGCCGTTTGACCTTGCTTCGTCCTCGCTTCGTTGATTGTAGGGAATAAGATTCTTATAGCCTTCATCACGGCCCACTCGTCACCACCTCTCTCACCTTTTGTGCCCCAAACCCACCCTCCGGCATATCCTGTGCCAGAGCCCAATAAAAAGAGCCCTGAGATTGCTCCCAAGGCTCTTGTCGCTATTCTGCTTGTAATACCATACCACAGTATTTACGGTTTGTCACTGGCGTAAAAGTGGCGTTTTAACTTTCTGTGGCGCCGTACATGGCCACCGTGAAGTGGATCAGCGCCTTGTTGATGCGCCGGTACAAGCTGCTCTCCTCCAGTAACCCATACTCATCCATGAGTCGCTTAACGGCACCCTTCTCTTGGATGATGTACATCCGGTCCAGAAGGCGGCGCTCATCATCCGACAAAACCGCAAGACCGCGCTCGGTGGTGCCCACGGACTTCTTCGCCCGATCCAGCATCATGGCCAATTCGCCGCGCTTGACGATATTGGACAATAGCCGGTCTTCCCTGCCGCTGCCTCCGCCTTTCACGGGTGTGCCATCACCTGTTGCGCTTTTGATGCTGTAGGCCTCGGATTCCAGCCGGGCAATCTCTTCCGGTATATTGCTCAAGGATGCCTTTTGCGCCGTATAATCCTTCAGCTTATCGATTGCCTTGTATTTCCAGTATTCCATCGCTATCACTCTCCTTTTCACGCTCTTCTGCCGCAACGATCAGCTCCGCGGTATTCCCTTTGATCACACCCGCAACAGCGTCCCGCGCTTCAAAATCCGCTATGCTTACCTCGATCGTATTGAATCGGTGTCCACAGTCATTGCAGTGCCTTCTCCTTCTGATGCTTTGCATGCGCGGTCTGCTGTCACAGACTACCAGATTATAACTTCCGCATTTCGGGCAGTTCATTTCTTCACCCTCTCTAACATCAGCACGGCACAGACCAAAAAGCCGATCGCAAAGCCGACGGCCAAGCCTATGAGAAGCATAATCAGTTTGTCAACCATGGTCATTCTCCTTTCGGTGGCTCTGGCAGGGGCATCCAGTGGGTTACATCATCGTTGTAAATGTGTTCAAGACTGAATCCGTGCCTATCTCCGTTCATTACTTTGACATAGACAGCCCCGGATTTATAGCCAATTCGCACAACACATAGATACCGACCTTCTTTCTCCGGCAACCGCTCCGTCACAGGAATCCACTTACTTTTCGCTTCTAGTTCCTCGATCTGCTTACGGAATCCCGGTATCAGTTCATCTTGGTACATGGCGAGCATCTTCTTTGTTTGCTCATATAGGTGCTTGTAGTTTTCAGCCATTCCCATCACCATCCAATCCGTCCATTTGTGCGCCACATCTGGGACAAAAGTAGAAGTCAATCGGCTCAAGATACTGGTCATAATTTGAAATACCTATAAACCCACATTCCGAACACTTCACCTCATACTTGCGGAAGTTGTCTAGTGGTCTTTCAATCCAGTACCCATGCACCACTTCCACGGCATCCACTGTGGGTGCTTGCTCCAAAAGGCTTATAACGCCATTCCACCCAGCGCAATAAGCTCTGTTCTGTAACGGAAACGCATCGGGGTTACACCGTCCAATTCCCAATGCTTGGCGGTCAATCAAGTCAAGCCGCTTTTCGTTTTGCATTTCCTTTCCTCCAATTCAACCATAAGGTCAGACAGCCGTTCAATTTCCTTAGCCCATTGCGATATCATTCTGTAATCTTCTGCTACTGTTCTGGTTGCGGTATGACTCAGAGAGTATTTGGCATATCGCGACGCCGCTTCCAGCAAATCGATGATCCGCTGCGGGTAAACATACCAATGCGGCCCCACACCCAGAGGGGGATTTTCAGGTACCATCACGCCCATCCTTCCTTTCTTGCTTTGCTGGGCATCACTGCCCTCCCGTCTTCGTCTGCATAGGCGGTCACTTTTCCATCGACAATCGAAAATCCGATCTTCCCCATTTCTTCCAGGAGAAAATTCTCTCCTTCTTTGGCGTAGCGGTTAGTCAGTTCAGATACCCTCTCGGAAATCCGGAACTGCCGATCACGGCCGAAGCCGAAGAAGTCATTCATTGCAATTGCGTTGCAGATCTGAGCCACTTGCGATGCGTGTAAGGAGTGGTCATGGATTTGCTGCTCTCGTTTGGTGAGTCCTTTGACCTCAACTTTGTAGAATTCTCCGGAGATCGGCATACCCATCTGTTCCATGCGGCGCTTTGCGTGGGCCATGCCCACATCGATATCCTCGTAGAATTCGTCAATAACCGTCTTGTAGTAGAGCGAATAGTTGGTCAGCCGCTTATAGCCGATGCCCTCTATTTCGTGAAGCGCAACACTGGTGCAAAACATCACGATTTGTGCAGAATGGTTCCGGCCGCTGGCAATGCTGTGATTTTGCTGCATCTTCAGCCGCTGGGCGTAGGGGATGTCAGATCTCCCCATAACGCCCTTATTCTTACTTTGTTTCTTCTTTGCCATTTCAGGACACCTCCTGCTCCAGAAGATCAAACAGGCTAGGTTGCTCGATTTCCGTTTCCTCACCACGGAGATACGCCACGCCGTCGGCATAATAGCCGGTATTCAGTTCACATCCCCAACCATAGCGCCCCATCCGGACAGCCACCATCGGAACCGTGGCCAGACCGCCAAATGGGTCAAATACTACATCATTGGGGTTGGAATAGCGGTTGATCACCCGCTCCACAATGTCCAGCTGAAGTGGGCAGACATGCAGCTGCTTTCTTCTCTGACTCTGGGTGGTGTTTAGGGTCTTCATGCGGCTGATATCGTCCCACACATCCGGATGGATGGAAGCCGGCGGTACCGTCATAAACTCTTTGGATATGGCATCCTTCTGCTCCATGGCGTAGGACAGCGCCACATGCTTGTCGTAGTCGTAGATATGCGCCTTACTGAAATCCCGGAAGCGGCGCATCCGGTCGCTCATTTTCAGCCTTGCTAACTCCTCCGGCAGCAGGTTCCGGTCACCGGAAGATCGCCAGAAGGCATGAGCATCCAGCTGCCACTGGCTCAGGGGATAATCTTCTTTGGTCTTCTCCACACGAACATCGGCATAAGCATGAGAACAATCGGTAGGCAGTTTCCGGAATAGCAGAATGTATTCTGGGCAACCAACTCCCATCTTGGTGCCGTCCTTGCACTGCTCTGTCCAGCCCAGACGGTAGGTCTGATTGTTCTCCCGGACCACATCTGTGGTCACCGTGATCATGCCGAAATAGATAAAGCCGTGCTTCATGTAGTGCTGGATGCACTGAGCATGGAACGGTTCCATAGAGGGCATACCGTAGCCGGTGACATTACCAAACAACACCCGGTCCTTGACATGGATAGCTGCCACGCGGCCGGGCTGAAGGATTCTCAGCAGCTCCGGTGTCAGATAGTCCATCTGTTCAAAGAATCGCTCGGTGTTCTCGTTATGTCCAAAGTCGTTATAGCTTGGGGTGTACTCATAATGGTTGCTGAAAGGGATGGAGGTGTGGATCAGGCCCACAGAGTTGTCTGCTATCCTGCGGGCCTCTTCCACGCAATCGTTGTTCACATAGGTCCAGTTTTGACCTCGCATTTCCACTCTGTTCACTCCTATCGATCTGGCCATCCGTTCCGCCTGGATCTGGTCCAGCAAGCCATATTCCTGCACGATCCGGCGCATATTCTTCTGCAGCTTATTGTGGTTTTCCCATTTCTCCAGAAGTACTCGCCAGATCTGTTCCTCCGCTTCGGTGAAGATCACATCGATGATCACCTGCTCAGATTGCAGGAATCGGTAAATGCGGTGGATCGCCTGAATAAAATCATTGAATTCGTAGTCAATGCCCACGAAGATCGCCCGGTGGCAGTGCCGCTGGAAGTTACATCCGGAGCCGGACAGACTCTTCTTGGTGGCAAACAGACGGGTTCGACCTTCGGAGAAATCAATCACGCGTCGTTCCCGTTCGTCATAGTCCATACTGCCATAGATATCGACGGTACCGGGAATCTCTTTCAGGATAGCCCTCCGCTCGATCTCCAGGTCATGCCACAACAGGAAGTGCGCCTCCGGGTCACTGCCCACGATCTCTTTTGCCTTTTCTACTCTGGCCATAACAGATTCGTTCTTTTCATTTGCTGCGTCCTGAAGGCTGACCGCAGCATCACGCATCATCTTGACCTGTCCATCAGGATCCACCACATCGCCGATGCGGGTGTTGATCATGTGAATCCTCACATCCAGCGGCGGCAGATCATAGCCGGTGGCATCATATCCCAAGTCGGCAGGGCTGCTGAGGAATAGCGCCCAACTGCTGACCCACAGCCAGAATTCTTCCTCTTTGTGTGGGTACAGGGTAAGGTTATTCGCCTTTGTGCTGTCCCGCTGGAAAAACCTTGTCAATGCCTGCCCGGTATCCATGACCTCCAGGTACCCAGCGTAATGGATCAGTTCCTTGTATCGGTTGGGTGAAGGTGTAGCGGTAGCCACCAGCTTATACTTCAACCCCTTAAACAGATCCATGAAGGTCTGGAATGTCTTGGAGCCATAGGAGCGGAGCACCGATGCTTCATCCAGTGCGGCACCGGCAAAGTAGTGAGGGTCGATGTCGCCATCACGGACACGCTCATAGTTGGTCATATAGATCTTCGCCGGGGTGGCCATGACCTCAGCCATGGTGCGCACATACACCGGTGCTTCCATACCGAGCAGCTGCTGTGCATCTCTGGTAAACTCCTGACGGACACCCAGTGGCAACACAATGATCACCGGCCGCTGCTCATGCTCCTGCACAAGTCGGCACCACTCCAGCTCCTGCACGGTCTTCCCCAGGCCGAAAGACTCAAACAGCGCCCTGCGGCCACCTTTGACCGCCCACATGACCGCATCTCTCTGGTGCGGCTTCAATGCCGGGTTGATGTCCTCCGGACGGACCTCAAAGCCACTCACCGGTGCCACTTCCACTTTGGTATGTAAAAATTCGTTGTAGTTCATATCACCGCCTCCTGTCATACTCTGCCCAGGAACAAGATTTGAACAACTGCTTGCAGTTCACCCACCTGGCAAAGTGTTTCTGTTCTTCCGTCGGCTCTCCACCGTCATAATCCCGGTATGGCTGAGCAAAAGGAGTAATCCCATAAAAATCTAGTGTCAAGCAGATTTTGTGAGCCTGTTTAATATCCTGCACCAACACATAGCACCAGAATCGGCTTCTGGAAATCCCAGCGCCAGTCATGTTCTCAGCTGCTTGGATCACTACCGGCAGCATGGCTTCTGTATCACAGGACATCCGGACAAAACGAATCCAATGGAGCTGCGCCAACAGCTTTGCAACCTCCGGAGTAATCAACCGGGCATCAAGCCCTTGGTTGAAATCCACCCAGATAGGCTTTCCCCCCATATCCTCGATCTGCTGTAGGCCGTGATCGCAAGCCAGAACGTTGTTGTCCATGAATACAATTTCCCGGCTGTCGGGGCGCTTGATTTCCTGCCAGGTAGCAGCAGGGCGAATCTTGCCCTCTTTCTTTGGAACAATGCACCATGGGCAGTTTCGAATACAGCCTCTGGTCAGAAATCCGATTGCCGGTTTCCAATTCGGGTAGATGGAATAGTCCGGATATGTGGCTTCAATTTCCAGCGGCAGGCTGCCATAGTCCTTGTAGCCGGTACCGCCGCGGATGATCTCTTTGGCACGAATGACAGTATCCATGTCCGGTGAGAAGGTAAAGACCTTGCTCATATACACCCGGTCATACTCCTCAAAGCCGTTCCACCAATCCACTGTATCGCCCTGGGCTTTGTGGTAGGCAGACAGCCGCATAAGTGCCAGATTCGGGAAGCCGCTGTGACCGTCTACATCAATCAATCCGATTTTCATATGACCACCTCACACCACCCCCGGCAAAGTTGTCCACGATGATCTCGTCAAAAATGTCTATTTGGCTCATATGCACTCCTCATCCCACCGCAGTTGGGCGATTGACGGTGTCCAACTCTCTGCCCTCGATAGCGATCAACAGCTTATCCGCATTTTCAAGGGTGCGGTTCTTGCGGTAATCGGCCCGGGCAATCTCTGTGGCTTTGATAACTTCAACCCACTCTTTACCCATTTGGTCCACAAATTTATAGGCCTCGTATTCCTTCATGAGTTCCTTTTTCTCGCGAATCGCCGTTCCTCTGTCAACGATTCCTTTCCTCAGTTGGTCATACAGCCCCCGAAGAAGGATGAACAACACTTGATCCGGGTACTCCAAGCCCTTTGGCAGCTCCTCGCCGTTCATGGCTTGCCGTTCATAAGGGAACGTCACGCCGGTTGCTTTAGATTCAGGTACCATAATAAAACCTCCGTAGCCTGCTGCCAGCCGTAGCAGACAGCACAGGCATATCCATTCGCTTTCAGGTGATCCAGCCACCAGATCTGTTCATCTTCAGGCTTACCATCCAGCGCTTTCATCTCAATGTACAAGCCGTGGAATTTCCCGACAGCGAATGGCAGATGCAAATCCGGTACGCCTTTCTTGACGCCCATGGCCTTCAAAATTGCCGCCTGGACCTTATCTTCTCGTTCGTTGGGAATGTGATACAGCATGGCCAATTCCGGGTACTCATGCCGGACAGAAGGCTGTTGCGACCAGCTAATGACCTGCTGCTGCTCCCAACTCTCAGGAGGCACTCCCGACTTTTTCAGTCGTGCCATCCTCTCCCTCCTTCCAAAACTCCACGTACTTTTCGTAGGACTTACCCTTCTTCTCTTTGCCCTGACGGACCGTATAGCCATTTCTGGCAAGTACGGTCACAACAGCATCCCGATCCTGGGGCAAGCTGATATAGATTCTTGTTTTGCTCATGATGTTCTCCTTCCCCCGAAAACCCGGTTCAGTATCTGACTGGCTTGAAGCCTGTCCAACCCAGTTACATCAAAATTCTTGAATTTCCGCTGGATAATCTTCAGCTGGCTGCCCGTCGCCGGCTTCTTGCCCCATGCCTTCACAGCGTTCATATCCCAGATCAGCCGGGCTTCTGCATGGAAATCGCACAGTTCGGTGTATGCCTTGTCCAGTGCCAGCTGATACGGCACCGACTGTCCGCAGTAGACCACTCTGCCCAACTGATCAGGGCACGGAATGGTGATGCTTCTGCGATTCGGCAGGGAACACACCAATGCTCCATCGGGCATTTTGAACCAGTTCACATCGTGGAGGTTGTAGGACATTCCCTTCGCCCATAGATCCACGATCTGCACATTCCGGATCCAGCTCTCCGGGCAGTCACTGGCTGCCACCGCTTTCTGCGGCAATTCAAAAAGCGGACCCTGGATCTCGTCCGCCTTGCTGGCAGGCACGTTCTTCAGGTCAATTCCCAGCAGTGACGGCGCGGTGCAAAGACTCGCCTTTCCGGTTACACCCACGCAGTCGATCAGGATCAGTTTCTCCTTCTCCGCATGGGTGCGCAGGCCCCTACCCACCATCTGGGTGTACAGTGCCTCGGACTGGGTGGGTCTGGCAATGATCACCGTCTCTACCAAGGGAATATCGGTGCCCTCGGTGAACACCATCACATTGACAATGCAGGGAATCTCCCGCCGGGTAAATCGCTCGATGATGTTTGCCCGGTCTTTCGTCTTGCCCGTTACCACCACGGCTCCAGGGATCCGGTTGGCGATCTCCTCCGCCTGGTGAATGCTGACTGCGAAGATCAATGTCGCACCCTTTGCATATTCCCGGTAGGCCTCCGCGATGGCATCTGCGGTGCCATCCATCGCCTCGTCCAACTCTCCTGGGGCATAGTCACCGTTCCGTGAATGGACAGATGACAAGTCAAAGCCAATGTTCACCCGCAGACAGTGGATGTCACAGAGGTAGCCATTCTCAATGGCCCAACGCAGGTCTCGTTGGAAGATGATCTCGGAATATACATCATCCAGCTTTGCCTTGTCGCCCCGGTTTGGTGTTGCGGTGAAACCGATGTGTTTCTCCGGGGTAAAGTGATCGTAGATCTTCCGGTAGGTGCCGGCAGCCGCATGGTGTGCCTCGTCGGTAATGATCTTCTCAAATTCATCCGGTGCGAATCGGTCAAGCCGATTCACCAAAGACTGAACGCTGGCGATCACTACCTCCTCCCCATGACTGCGCTCCGCCGCGATTTCAAACCCCACCGGACAGTCGTAGTACCGGGCAGGCTGCCGCACCAATTCCTCACGGTGGGCAAGCACAAGGATTCGGCCCCCATGCCGGGGGATGTGGGTGAAGGTTGCGGTCTTGCCGCAGCCGGTTGGCATTTGGCAAAGGTATGCCCCGGGCGGCTTTGCCTCAATAATGCCGATGCATTCTTTTTGATAGTCTCGTAACTCCATATTTTTACCTTGTGGGACTGTGTGGGACGATTGTGGGACATTATGTCACACACTTTTTTAATTAAAAAAGTTTATAATTGCGTCCCAAACAGCAATATTCAGTTTTAAAATACGCTCCAAAAATTTAATTGAAATTCGATGTGGGACTGTGGGACATTTATGCACACTTTCCTTTATAGAAAGAAGCTTCCATTCTCCTACGTACAAATCGCTAATATTTATATATGTGTTGTGTTTTGCGTCCCACATGTCCCACAGTCCCACACTTTAGAAACAGCCAACTTTTAGCACCGCAAGCAGTTCATTTTCTGCTTGCACCAGATTGTTTCGCAAACATTTTCGAAAAGAAAAATGTGGGACATTTGTGGGACTTGTCCCACAAATGGTGGGACTACAGGGGTAAAAGCTCCTCGGCAGATATGCGATTGCCCTCATTTTGCAGGGTCAGCCATATACATTGAGGTGTCGTGCGCCCAATGCGCTTTGTTTTGGTATACCCGCGCTCCCTAGTCTCAATAAGTCGGTTCGCCTTCAGGTAGCTCAAGGTTGCTGATGTAGAGAATCCAGCTTCCTGCACCATCTTGTCGAATACGCCTCGAATGATATATACAGTGTCGCCTTCCAGAACACCGTACACCTCGCCAGTCGCCGGTGCATCGTCCGTATTGAACCGGTTGACATTGGATGCCACCCAGTCGCAAAGCCAGTCGTAGGCGCGCCTACCGGCCGACACAGCCTCCTTGGAAGCCAGAAAATCCCGGATGTCCTCCACATCCAATACCAGCTCCGCAGCCTCATCCACGCTGTCCTGAAACACCCAGCGGGATGCCAGGAAGTCAGCCGTGATGATCGCCGCGGCAGCCATGGCCTGCTTCTCCGTGGAATCACCGGCGCAAAGCTCCCGAAAGTTCTCCTGATAGATCGTGCGCACGGTCTCCTGGGTCTTCTCATCCTTGTACAGCCGTTCCACGAATGACCGCCCTGCCCAGCCGTAGTTCCGCTTCAGCAGGCCGGAGATCCGTTGGCCATCCGTCAGCACCGCGGATCCGGATGTACACTCAATGTCAATGACACGGTTTACCGCGCCGGCACCGGCAGAGATACTGGTCAGCGGCGACTCTCCGGTTGTTAGGAAGCAGCAGCTCCATGTGGCCGCCATTTCCACGCCACCGGTCCGCTTTCCTCTGGCTCTGCCTACACCCTGAGCGAGCTGATACACATCAAAGTTGGTCTTTCCCCGGCTGTCCTTTGTCAGCTGCAGTTCGTCCAGGCACACCGGCAGGTGGTTGAGGAAGGCGGCAGTGCGCTCCTGTCCCACCTGAGTGCCGTTGAAGGTCTGAACATAGCTGCCAAGAGCCGGATTGCCCCAAACAGACGCAGCCAACATCAGGGCCACCGTCTTGCCGGTGCCGGAATCTACACCCCACAAGTGCACGAAGAACGGCAGGGAATCAACCAAAGACAGAATTGGCGATGCGAAAGAAGCCGCAAGCAGGATTCGGGCCGTTACCGACTGCCGCCGGCACTCCATAGCCGTCCGGATCCACTCCGTTTGTGATCCAGCGGACCCAACCGCGTTGTACAGGTTGCGGAAGGATGCGTCTCCATCGAATACCAGACCCTCCACATAGGGAGAAAACCCTTCCCCCGGTATGTAACCCAGGCGGCCGATAGACTTCTGCTCCGGGATGATGTCGTAATTCAGGTTTTCCATATCGTTGATATAGTCCACCAAGGCCGATGCGCTGTTGCTGGTAACGGAGATGCCTTGGCTGGAAAGAGCCGTGATGTTCCGGGCAGTGGACACCGTAGACTTGTCCACGATGGTGGTGCGCCATTTCTTGTCCCTGCCCGGCGGCTTGAACGCAAGGGTTAGCTTCACTTCACCGGTGTCGATGTTGATCAACCGGTTAATGGGCATGATAGGATGGGCGCAAGCACACTCCCGGCCGCCGTTTGGCAGGTCCCGGAAAATGCCCCAATCCACAGACTCCCATGTGCCGCAGTTCAGCTCGATCGCCTGATCCTCAAACTCGGTCTGATTCGGGATCATGTTCCGCCGTTTGGCATCCAGCTGTGCCTTGTTGTACTTCTGGAGCATACCCTTGAAGCTCTTAAAGCCAACATCTTTGGCGTTCGCTTCCATCTTGGCCTTGGCCATTTCGTAGAGGAAAGGCGAAGCATGAAGCTCGTACAGCTTCTCATAAGGCTCTGGGGTACAGAAGTCCGCAGCCGAGTAATCATAGTCGGGAATAACACCCAGCTCCGCCGTTTTCGGATCCACTCTATTCAGTTCGTCTGTTTGCTGGAGCATTCCATCACATCCTTATTACAGCAGGCCGTCCCCATTCAGCTCGTTGGTCAGCTCGCTGGCCACGGCATCCGTTTCGAACCAGTCGGCAATCTTGCTCTCACCCTGCTTGATGGCATTGTAGATGCCAATGAAGGTGGTAAAATCGTCGGCGTTCATAGTGTCGATCTTCCGCTTTAGCCGCTTCTCGATCTGCTCCTGAGTAACGCCCATCTTGGCGAACTGGACCACCATCTTCTTGACCCGGTCGATCAACGGGGTGTCATTATGGCCAGCCAGGGTCTTCTTGCACTCCTCGATAGCATCCTCCACAAACCAGGAGGGCAGGATCGCCAAAATCCGGGACCGCAGCCGCCGGGTCGCCATGTTAGCATTGTTCTCGTAGATATCCCGCTGACTGGTCAGGGTAACCATCTTCTTGCCCTGCTCCCGCTGGTGGGGGTTGGTGAAGTTCTGCACGCTCTGGGCATTGGTCTCCAAATCCCATGCATAGGCTTGCATCTCGCTCTTTCCGTCATCCTGGGACAGCTCCTTGATGCCGTAGTCGATATTGCCCCAGCACCGGGCCAATTCTTCCGCAAAGCGAATGGTGGGACCTGCGACCGTCTGGCCGCCCCGGGGGAAACTGTAAAAGGCCTTTGCCGCCATGGTGGGACGCTGGCATGCCTCCATTGCCTTTGCGTAAGCCTCCACCTCGTTACGGGGGAATCGCTTTGCGATAACCAGTTTGCCCTGTGCCTCCGCGATGGCTCTGCTGGCCTCAATGGCAACGGTGCCCTGGTTGATATTGTCCATCTGCGCCATGATGCCGTTACTGGGCATGTTGGGCAGCGCAGGCTTGGGACTGTATTCCATGATTTCTTCACTCATAATTAACTCCTTACTCTACTTCCCTTGCCAGGTATGCTGGCAAGGCCAAATTGTTGATCTGATTGTTTTTGCCGAGGTAGCCGTACCAGTTGCCGGTCTGCCTGCATTCGTGATAGATGCTAATGTATTCCCGAAAAAGATTCTCTCCCCGGCGCAGAAGCAGCTCGTCCGCCTGCAGGATGTTGGCGGCATAGGGTGGCGTTTTCTCAACGGCAATGAACACAAACAGAGGTCGCTGGCCGATATTCTGCTCCACGCCGTCGGAATACATAGCCGCCTGAAAGTCGTAGCCATATTTGATGGCATCCCGGATAAAGGCATCCGTGCTGGCATCCGTGGTAGACTTCACATCCACCACGATGGGCTGGCTATACTGGGTATTCAGACAGTCCACACGGCATTTGCACTCCTCGCCGGTGTGGCTGTCTACCCAGAAGAAGGGGACTTCCCTGAGGCCGTTCAGAAGCTTCTGGGCAAAAGGAACAGCAGTAAGCGATTCGCACATCGCCTCCGCTTGCTCATACATATCTGCGGAGATAACCGTCTTGCTTTCTGCCCGCTCCAGAAATTCCGCCCACGCGGCCTTGCCGTCCTTGGTACGGCGGTCCACCTCCGGCGCCACCACGAATTCACCAAAGAAAGTTTCCGGCTCCAGCGCCAGCTTGTGAAATGCCTGGCCGAACAACAGGGCCGGTGTCGGGGTTTCGGGATGCTCCTTGAAGTATTTGAACTTCTGAGGACTCTCGTGGATCCTCCACAGTTCCGAGCGGCTGACCGCCGGCTGCGCCCGGTATTCCGCCTCCGTCATTGCACATCCCTTCCTGTCGCCCTGCAGATGGCCCCCTGGACGATTCCAAGGACTATCTGGATCTCCTCATAGGTCATGGCTATATCTGCCTTTACCAGTAGATCCGTGACTTTCTGGGCCGTCTTCATAAGATTGGCCATCCGGTAGGGCGGTATGTACCGACCAGTACGGCTGGCGATCTCGTCTGCCTCATGCTTGATGTAATCCGCTGTATTCAACTCACACCTCCAGATCGTTTGTGTACCCTACTTCGCTGATGCTGTCGCAGTCTCCACAGATGTACAGCCTACCAATCACACGATAGGTATCACAGCCGAAAATACTATGCTTGCAACAGATGCACAGAGGGTACGCATCCCGATGCCTGTCATGCTCGGTCTGACGCCGTTCTTCCAGAGCTATACCCAGATCCAAGCCGTCAATAATTCTCACTTGATTTTTCCTCCACAGGGTGCTACAATAGCATCGTCATATTTGGCTTTGCCGTCTTCGGTGGTCGCAACACCGGGGGCGGCTTTTTCTTGTGTTCCACAATCGCACTGCTCACAGGGATCCAGATAGGCACCGCAGTGCTCACAGATATGGCCGTACATATCAAGTACCTCTGATCCGTTTCCGGACAACACTGGAGATCCGGGCGATGAACTCGCCGTTCGTCGCTTTTCCCTTGCTGGGAGAAATGGTGCTTCCGAAGATTTCATCGTAATACTCCGAATCGCAGCGTTCAAAACTGAGGTCCACGGCGTGCCGGATGGCCCGTTCCACTTTGGATGCTGTTGTGCCATGGATGCTTGCCACCCGAGGATATAGATTCTTGGTAATCATGTAGATGGAATTCGCATCCTTTACGCACATTTCAATTGCATCCTGCAGGTACCGGTAGCCAACAATGTGCTGCGGAACGCCCAGCCTGATAAGCGTGCGCTCAACTTCTTCCGGAACGGTTCCTGCAGGCGTATCGCCCTCCACCAGCTGTTCCAGCTCTTCCAGTGCCGCCGCCTGTTCCAGGCTGTTATGAGACAGAAGCGCTCTTGCGATGGCATTCACCTTCTTTTCCAGCAGAGTCATACTCTCCACCCCCTACCGTTACGGGCTACGCCCCATCCGAACAGGAACACCAACCGGCCCAGAGACAGGGCGATGGCCACCTGTGCCACCCAGCCCGCGATCTGATAGGTCACGCCCAGGATCAGCGCTGCCAGAATAACAGACAGGTAAAAAGTCAGTGTCACAAGGACACGGCGCATTGGTGATTTGGTCTTTTCAGTTTTCATATGTATCTCCTTCTTTATCTGTATTGAAGATTTCAGGATGCTTCTGTGCATAAGCCTTCACAATCGCAGCCCATGCAACATCTTTCTGCTCCTGCGTAAGTTCCGGTGCGGAAATTATTTGGCCGGTTTGTCTGCTAACTACGATAGGCATACTTGCCTCCTTTCTCATTTGTCGATCACCTTGAACTCTCCGGTGATCCGGTGCTTGACGATCATGCTGTGCTGCAGTTCCTTGACCACAACCCACAGCACCGCCTTCAGGCCGTGCCGTTCCATGGTCTGTGTCTGCTCTTTGGTTGGTGTGGCATTCTTCTGCGCCACTGGTTTCACCTCCTGTTTTTATTTCCTGTTGTTCACCTGAGACTTTTTGTAACTTGGTATTGTAATTTTTTGCCGCACAATGTAAAATAACGGTATGCCGAAAGGCAAAGAAAGGAGCTGGTGCGTAGTGTCCCAGTTTTTGAATTTGCCTGCTCCCTTACTGCGAGGTCGCAATGGTGGCTGCCAAAGCACCTGAAAACTGGCGCGAAATGTAGCAACTGATATGGAGGAGCGCTCAGAGAAGAGCTATAAAACACATGGACGGTGTGCCGATATACACCCCACCATATTAAGTGCTCCTTGCAGCTTGTCAGCAATAAGGCATTTGCGGAACTGAAACCGCGAAAGTGACACGGTGTTTCAAGAAGTCTGTAGCGCTATTGCAGATGGGAAAACCTGCAAAGCACATAGGGTAAACAAATTTGGGCAAAAGCCGATGGGAATAGCGCTCCCGTCGGTCTTTTGTTATTCTCTCGCGAACAGATCGTCCGATAACATATCCGGAAAGAAGCGTTTCCGGATCTCCGACACCTCATCCCAAGTAAACGGGGTTATGCCATTGAGCTTGTTATAAAAGGTTTTGCAACTGATACCGATCGCCTGATATATCTGATTTTTCGCAATGCCCCGTTTAGCCATTTCCGTCGCCAGCGTAGGATAGCACGCTGCTTTCATTCTTACACCCCCGTTCGTTTCAATTTGCTTCCACCTCCTTTATTCTGTGGGTGCGTCGGGGATGTCCAAAATCTCGCGGATTGCCTGGACAACCTTGGGGGTATTTAACTGACCTACCTTGATCTTGTTCAGATACGAGCGGTCAAAATACAACCCCGTCGCCGCAGTGACCTTGGCGATCAGCCACTCGTGACTTTCTCCAATCGCAACAAGCCGCGTTTCAATATCCTTGCCAAACTGAGTCCTTGGGATTTTTCCCACATTTATTCACCAACCTTTCTGTTTGGTATTGACATTTACGCAAAGGTGTAATATATTGTAGTTGTCACTCAACAATTTTTACGCTTTCGCGTCCTGTTGACTGTATTTTATTATGCTTTCGCGTAATTGTCAATAGGCGAATTATGCTTTTGCGTAATTTAGGCGAAGTGTACAAGAAAAGGATGTTTCTTATGTCTAATTTGTACTATCGCATTGAAAAGCTATGTAAAAGCAACGGAATGACTATCACATCTATGTGCAAGGACTCCGGTGCAAGTCGCGCATCTCTTTCCGATCTAAAAGTAGGAAGAAAGCAAGGATTATCCACAGATACACTTTCCAAAATTGCCAAGACATTAGGTGTCTCTGTCGGCTTGTTAATCGGAGAAAAACCCGAGTGGGAATATGCCATTGATGAATTCGGATTTTGTTGGGAGCCGCTTTATCGAGAAGCAAAAAAAGCTGAGGCTCGTACTGTACTTAGCGATCCTTCTGCTTCTCTCTGCAAAAGAATCGAGGCTCAAACTACTGTATTCAAGGCTTGGTTTTCCCGTAGCTTAGAAGCTTTCGGATATGATCTAGACCATCCTGATTTTCCGACCTATGTCTCAATGATTCTGGATCAAGGCGAAGGTAAGCACGACATTCCAAGTGATGTGTATAGTGCTTTGCTTGAACAATACGGTACGAGGTCTGGCATCCCTAAGGGAACATATTATCTTTCAAGAAACAACAAAGCGCCCACCGAAACCGGTGAGCGCTACGTCAGTGACGCCGAATTGAAATTTGCCCTGTGGGGCGATTGCGAGGATGTCAGCGATGAAGACCTCGCAGATGTCCGGCGCTATGCCGCCTTTGTGCGAGAAAGGAAAAAGGATCAGAAATGAAAACGGTGCAAAGCCTCTACCACCTTGCAGACCAAGAGAATATCGTGGTAGATCACTTTGCACTGTTCAGCAGAGAGGCCCTGTCCATCATGGACGAGGATGGCACCTGTTTCGTGGCCATTGACCCCGGCAAGCTCCGCAGTGAGACTGACGAGCGCTGCAAGCTGTCCCACGAACTAGGGCACTGCCTGACCGGAGCCTTTTATAACCAGTATTCTAATTATGACTGCCGCCAAAAGCACGAAAACCGTGCTGACAAATGGGCGATCAAGCATCTGATTCCCGTTGCGGATCTGGACGAGGCCATCGCTGATGGTCACACCGAGATCTGGGATCTTGCCGACCACTTCGGTGTCACGGAAGAATTCATCCGCAAAGCCGTGTGCTACTATGTGCATGGCAACTTGGCAACCGAACTATATTTCTAGGAGGCATATTATGAAAAAATCTGTAAGTCTTCTTATGGTTATGTTAATCTTATTATCTGCGCTTGTTGGCTGTGAAGTCCCTATTGACCCTACAACTACTAATGCAGCAGACGGCACAACCACAAAAACAACCGGAACGGAAACAATTTCCATCCCCGGTACTCTCGTCGCAGAAAACTTTTCATTTGCAATTGTTTCCGCCGAGCTTTCAGCTTCTGTACCCTTGAATTCCGGCTTAAACATCAATGTTGATGCCGAAGAAGGAAAGCAGTTTTTGATTCTGTGTATTGATGCAACTAATACATCCGACGACATCAGAAACCTTGGGCCTTTCACTGCTTATGTAGATAACACAACTGTTCTCCCACATAATGTTCTCGGCAAATACGGGGATCGTATGCTAATGAGCGGTGCTGTTCATCCCGGCAAAACCATGAATGCATATGTAATGTATCAGATTCCTATGGATTGGGAGTTCTTTGAAATCTCCTATATGGACACCTTGACTTGCAGCGTTAGTGAATCCGTAAAGTTCAGCCGTTCCGATGTAAAGTGATGTAAATAAAAAACGCCCCTTCCCGGTATCCTACCCCCGGGAAGGGACAATACAGAACGCCACACAACCAACTACGATAGGGGCAGTCTACCCTTTTAGGGTAACCCCCCCGGAAAGGAATGTCAAATGGCAAAACGGATAAACTATGCATCTATGTTCACCCTACGCAAAGACGGAAGGTATCAGGGCAGCTACTCGGACACGCAGACATTGAAGCCACTATGGCGATCTACACCCACCTCCGTACCAAGAAGAAACAAGAATCCAGCGAGAAGCTAAAAGCCTACTCGCAAACCGCAATTTGATGTCAGCAATGATGTCATAATCCAAAAAGTCGTTGCAATTACTCGTTTTTTTA
>JAZNPV010000029.1:0-11787 GCA_045589835.1 Faecousia sp. | reverse complement strand
CCAAGAGCTAATACAATTATTGCAGAAATAGCATCTTGACCACTTGTAATGAAAATAATATAATTTACATTACAAGGAGGGCGCAGTATGGATACTAGCAATGCAAAAATTAAAGAGATTATCAACCAAGCGAACCCAGAGGGTGTATTTGTTGCATCTGACTTTTCGCATATTGCACCGATCAATACGGTTCGTCAGTGCCTATCCCGGTTGGAGAAATCGCAACAGCTCGTGCGTATTATGCGCGGCATATACTATCAGCCGACATACAGCGAGCTACTGCAGGAATATGAAGCACCGTCTCCGTATCATGTAGCTATGGCCTTAGCGAGAAAATTTGGTTGGACGATTGCACCTTCCGGAGCTGCTGCGCTTAATATGCTTGGTCTGTCTACACAGGTTCCAGCCCATTGGTCCTTTGTCAGCGACGGACCATACCGCAGCTTTTCTTTTGGCAATATAACAATCGAGTTCAAACATTGCAGTGCAAAAGAAATATCCGGAATGTCCCACAAAACCGCCCTTGTAATCCAGGCAATCAAAGCCCTCGACAAAGAGAATATAGATGAGGAAAACCTTCAAAGAATCCGCCGGACGCTCTCTGTTGAGGAACGGGTTGCCTTACTAGAGGAAGCAAAGCGCACAACAGCGTGGATTTATGAAGCGATTAAGAAAGTATTCAAACAAACAGAATAATCTACATTATATTCCCGATGAGAAAGCATCATTTTCATCGAGAATCTTTGTTCATGAATGTTTAGACAAAACCCGGATAACATGCCTTTGTCCGCTCGATTAATCGAAAACGCAAAAAGATATGTTGACTTCTTCTATATAACTGGCTATAATTAAGGTATACGAGTTTATCCGCTCGATTGATTAAAACATTCAAAAGTCAGAAAGGAGTTGCGCTCATGGATATCCAACATTACAAGGATATATTTGAAAACTATGGCGGCATGATGCGCACGAAGGATCTGGAGCAAGAGAAGATCCGATATAGAAATGTCCAACAGCTTATCGAGGCAGGTTTGGTAGAGAAGGTTCGGTACGGTTATTACCAGTGGGTGCGTCCCGATGATTTCAGCGAAGCTGGCACAGTGATTCGCCTGTTCCCTGATGCAATTCTCTGCATGGATACAGCGCTGCGCTATTATGGGTATAGCGACCGCACGCCCGGTGAGTGGCATCTGGCAATTAGCAAAGATTCCGGGAAATCTCGATTCAATATTGACTACCCCTTTGTGAAGCCTTACTATGTAGAACCTTCTGTTCTGGAGCTGGGCCTTACGAAAGGCAATGTAGATGGGCATGAGGTTCGGATATATGACAAGGATCGTGTGATCTGTGATTGCCTGCGATATCGCAATAAGATGGATAAAGAAATTTTCAATAAAGCAATTCGCACATACATTGATGACCCTGACAAGAACATCCCCAAGCTGATGGAATATGCCGATCCTCTGCGTGTAAAGAAGGCCGTAAAAGATTTGATAGGAGTGTGGCTGTGATGGCAGATATTGCTGCTTCTGTTCTTGCGAAACTGAAAAACAAGGCTAAGGCTTCCAGTATCAGCTATCAACAGTGCCTGCAGCTCTTCTTCCAGGAAGAGTTCCTGCGGCGTCTGGCTGGCTCCAGGTATGCGGAAAATTTTGTTCTTAAGGGTGGTTTGTTCATCTATACGCTGACCAACTTTGAAAGCCGTGCCACTGTGGATGTGGATTTCCTTATGCGCGGTCTGAATAACAATCTTGCCCGCATGGATGAAATTATTGCGGAGATTTTGGCAGTGGATACCGGGAATGATTTTGTGGTTTTTAAGGCCGGTAAGACCGAGCCTATCGCAGTGCAGCGCAAGTATCACGGCGTCAGCACGCAGATCACTGGCTACATAAAGAACGTGCGCGTGCCTTTCAATGTTGATATTGGGGTTGGCGATGTAATCGTCCCCAACGCACAGCGTCGAAATATCCAGACCCAACTGGAAGGTTACGATAAACCCGAAATTCTAACCTATTCTCTGGGAAGCACCATTGCAGAAAAGTTTGATGCGATCTTGCAACGCTTTGAACTGACCGGCCGCATGAAAGACTTTTACGATATTTACTATTTGTCTCGCACATTTGACTTCGACGGTCTGAAGCTTCAAACCGCGATCCAGGAAACACTCCAAAACCGTGGCACCGCTTATGAAAAGGACAGTTTTGACCGTGTTCTGGCACTTGCAGATGATCCGGATATGCAAACCAAATGGCGCTACTTCCTTAAAACACTTGGTAACCCCGACATATTGTTCGCAACTGTGATGGTTGGCATCAAAGCTTTCCTGTTGCCGGTTTGGGAAGCAATTGTAGCTGAGGAAGAATTGCTAAAGAATTGGAGATTCGAGGATTATATCTGGGTGTAATCGCCGTGATAAGGATAAATAATTTGCTTTTGGCAATAGGAGAATGCACAAAGGGAGAGGATCACTATGGAGTTTTCAAAACAGGACTGGGCCTTGTTCCGCCAAAAGATTGCATCATGGCAGGAAACTTATATGGATCGGCTAAGCCAGGAATATATGAGCATTTTATCAGGAGATGGCAATCCTTCCGAGAAGTTTTGGTTGTTGGAAAAGCGGATCAATCAAGACAAAACGTGCCGTGGTGTTGTGATCCAGATGAGAAAGCAGAATTTGGCTTTTGATTTGGCTGCGCTGATAAACGACGGAGTGATCACGTTTTCTGATATTCAAGAATTTAGTGACGAGTTAAAAGATGTCGTAAAACATCTTTGCAATATGTACTTATGAGGGATCTGTATGGCACATTATCATTGGAGTGAACTGTTTCCACCCCACATCTGGCAGCGTGGGCAAACATATTATCGTGACGGTCACATTCTGGATATCCGCTACCACGGGAACTGCGCGACTGCAGAAATTGAGGGCACAGAAATATATAATGTGTCGGTTTCTTTAGATGAAAGAACGAATCACATTGAAGATTTTTCCTGCGATTGTCCCTATGGTGAGGATGGGACTCCGTGTAAGCATCTTGCTGCCTTACTGTGCGCATTGGAAGATACTAACAACGAGGGATCATCGAAAAAGGAAACCGAACCGGCCTTTGAGCAGATTGTAGAATTGCTCTCCACAGAACAGATGCGGCAGCTTCTTGTTCTGTTTGCGCAAGAAAATTCTTTTGTCTGGGAGAAGATTCTGCTTGCGGCGACAAATCAGCTTCCCCATTCTCAAAAACAGCAGTGGCAGCTTGACCTGCAAGCAATGACCGACGAGGCTGGAGACCGACATGGTTATATCGATTACGAGGAAGCCTATGACTATTGCTGCTCCTTGGCAGAGTATTTATATGACCGTGTGCCTGATCTTCTGAACAATGGACTTGTTATGGATGCCTTTGAACTGGTCTGCCTGGTATTCCAAACCGGAATGGAGCAAGATCTGGATGATTCCGATGGTGGACTGACCGTACTTGCCAATTCTTGCATGGGAGATTGGAACAAGATTTTGGAGATTGCTTCTGCAGAAAAGCAAAAGGAAATGTACCACTGGTTCTGTACGGAATACCAAAAGGGTGATTTGACCCAGATGTTTCTGGATGAATATATATTTATCGCTCCGTGGAGCATAGAGATTGTGCCGGAATTACTGCGTTTCTTGGACCAACAAATCCAAGTATGCGTAGACAGTAAGCAACACAATTATCGTCTGAATGATTTGGTCTCATATCGGATCCACTGGATGGAACGGGCAGGTGCATCCCATACGGAGCGGGAAGCTTATCTGCAGAGGCATCACCAACTTTCTGCCGTTCGGGAAATTGAAATCGCACAGGCTAAACGTAACAGTGATTGGATAACCGCCATTGCCTTGCTGGAAGAAAGCAAGATTTTGGATTCCGATAAGATCGGGTTGGTAGCCAAATACAGTGAGCTGCTCATTGAGATTTATGAAATACTCCGCGATTACACTGCTATGCGAAAAGAATTGGAGTACTATTTATTCATGTTCCGGCAGGATGATTTGAAACATGTTGAGAAGATGAAATCAATCCTGTCCCCTGTCGAGTGGAAGAATATGCGATCTAAGTTACTGGATAGCAAAACAATGCAATATCAAATATACCCCTTGCTATATCAGGAAGCATTTTATGAGGAAATGATGGAACGCATCGAGGCTGACACGGACCTTTATAACTTACAACAGTATGAAAATCTACTGAAAATGAAATTCCCACTGCGCTGTGCAGCCGTTTACCAGACCTATCTGCATCAGGCTATGGATCAGGCATCCAACCGCAAAGCCTATTGGTCTGTTATCCAAGTATTAAAGAAACTGAAAAAATACCCAGAAGGAAATGCTAAGGCACAGGAAGTAGCAGAACAATGGAAACTGACCTACCCCCGCCGTACAAGTATGTTGGACGAACTGAGGAAAGCCGGATTCTAATGCACTTATTGCTTGTATATGGTCACTTCACAAACATAGATTTCTTTCCTGAATGAGCTTGAATGCAAAATTTCGCAGCATTTCGTATAAAAGCGAGCAGATCAGCAAAAAAATATGGGTAAAAAACTTTGTCCTATACTTGACATCAGCGTGTCAGGAAGTCCCCTTGTCCAGGACGGGAAATTAATAGGCGCCGTCACCCATGTGCTGGTCAATGACCCAACAACGGGATATGGAATCTTTATTGAAAATATGCTGGATGCGGCAGCATAATTGTAGGGCGGGGCCTTGTGTCCCGCCGAAAAAACCGTTTTTTTACAGCGGCGGGAGACAGCCAGCGCCCTACGCGCAGATTAAATCATACAAAAGGAGAAACAATTATGGATTTTTACAAAGTACCCATTGGATTTGGCATGGCTTTAGCGCAAAACACCGCCGCCATGAACCGCTATGCCCACTTATCGGAAGAACAAAAGCAGGACATCTTAAACAAAGCCCACAATGTCCGCTCTGAGCGGGAGATGCACAACCTTGTGGCAAGTCTAGCTAACGGGATAAATATGTGACAGGGGCAAAATGCCTCTGTCATTTTTCTTCTGTATGTGGTACAATAAGGTAACTACAAAAGTGCGCAGGAGGAAATTATGATTAACAAATTCTGTAAAAAGCCCCTTTGGGAATGTACCATCAAGCTGGCAAAGGTTGCAACTGGCGCGGAAAAAGCGGATCTGGTAATCAAAAATTCCCGCCTTATCAATGTCTGTACCCATGAGATCATGGAGAATGTATCTGTCGCTGTCGCAGACGGACGGATTGCGCTTGTAGGCGATGCTGAGCATTGCATCGGCGAAAACACTGTGGTGATCGATGCGCAGAACAAGTACCTTGCACCGGCGTTTATGGATGGACACATCCATATTGAATCTTCCATGCTTTCCGTCGGGGAATACGCAAAGGCAGTTATTGCCCACGGTACAAGCGGTGTATTTATCGATCCCCATGAGATCTGTAATGTGCTGGGACTGGACGGTGTGAACTATATGATGGAGGACGCAAAGCGTACTCCCTTGAAGACCATGCTCACTACGCCCTCCTGCGTTCCGGCGGTAGGTGGATTTGAGGATACCGGTGCCAAAATAGACCCGGAAGATGTGGCTGTTACCATGGACTACGATTGCTGTGTGGGTCTTGGTGAAATGATGAATTTCCCCGGCATTCTGGGTGGCAATCCCCATACCCACGGTATTGTTGCAGAAACGCTGAAGGCGGGCAAGATCCCCACTGGTCACTATTCTCTTCCCGAAACAGGAGCAGGACTGAATGCCTATATCGCAAGCGGCCTTAGGTGCTGTCACGAATCCACCAGAGCGGAGGATGCCTTGGCAAAAATGCGGCTGGGCATGTACGCAATGCTCCGGGAGGGCTCTGCATGGCATGACCTGCGGGAAGTGGCAAAGGCTGTGACAGAACACAAGGTGGACAGTCGCTATGCCTGCCTGATCTCCGACGACACCCATCCTCATACGCTGATCCAGCATGGACATCTGGACTATATTGTTCGCCGTGCAATCGAAGAAGGTATTGATCCTGTAACTGCCATCCAGATGGTTACGATCAATGTGGCCCAGTGCTTCCAGCTTGACGACGACATGGGTAGTGTTACTCCGTCCAAGTGCGCAGACCTTGTACTGATTGATGACCTGAACGCCTGCCATGTGACGGATGTGTTCATCAACGGAGAACTTGTAGCCAAGGATGGCAAGGTTATCGTAGAATTTGCTCCGTACACCTATTCCGAAAAGGCAGTCAACTCCGTGCATCTGGACAAGCTCGCCGGGGCGGATTTCCGGATCCTCTGTGAGGGAGAAAGCGCAAATGTACACGCCATTGAGATCATTCCTGCAAGAGTTGGCACGTTTGATAAGATTGTGACACTTCCCGTACACAATGGGGGTATTGAGGCTGACCCGGAACAGGATGTACTGAAGGTGGCGGTGTTTGAGCGTCACAAGCGGACAGGCACGGTAGGTAAGGGCTTCACGAAGGGCTTCGGCATCAAGCGTGGTGCGCTAGCCCAGACCGTAGCCCACGATGCACATAACCTGCTTGTCGTAGGCAGCAATGATGAGGATATGGCGCTGGCGGCCAATACGCTGATCGAATGTGGCGGCGGTCTTGTCGCGGTTCTGGATGGCAAGGTACTCAGTGTGGTTGAACTGCCCATTGCAGGCCTGATGAGCGATAAGCCCATTGAGGAAATGAGCGCATCCATTGAGAAAATGGAAAAGACTTGGGCAGAAATGGGAAGCACACTGCCTTCTCCCTTCATGACCATGGCGCTGATCCCCCTTGCCTGCCTGCCGGAAACCCGTCTGACCAATCGGGGACTGGTAGATTGCAGAACCTTTGAGTTTATCGACTTGATCGTATAATAGGAACGGAAAAAGGGACACCCCTCCCGGGGCAATGTCATTAAGTTAGCGGTCATTGCGAACCAGCGCGCACGCTGGTGTGGCAATTTCCTTCTTAAGATGGGGATTCCCACGGGCGCTTACGCGCCCTCGGAATGACAGGTTTTCTTAACTTAATGGCATTGCCTGGGAGGGGTGTCCGCTTTTGTATAAAAAGTGGGGGAAAGTTCATTCTAGCATTTATTCGCGCTGTATAGTATAATAGGTAAAAAATGGAATCATGAGGGGTTTTGAATGAAGCGTCTTTTTGCCATATTGCTGCCGGTGCTGCTTTGCATGAGCTTGTTGGCTTGCGGAGAACAACCGCCGGAAGAAACACAGGTACAGGTTATCATAGATAAAATAGAAACGGTGGAAAACAGCAGCGCTTTGGTATTGCTGTCGGTGAATCCGTCCTTTGAGATCTATGCCGGGGACGGTGGTATTATCCAAAAGGTGGTTGCAGTCAATGCAGACGCGGAAAAGGTGCTGGGCGGTAAGGACTATCAGGGTGTGTCGGTAAATACATGCATCCTGGAGCTGCTGGATACCCTGCGTCAGCAGGGCTTTTTGAAGGATGGCAGTGAGCTGTCCATAAGTACTTATGTTCACGAACATAGTTTTCCTTCCTTTGATTACCGGCAGCAGATCGAGGATATCCTTGAGGCTTACACAAGCGCCAATCAGATAAATATTACCTACAGGAATACCTTGGATGTGATCCCCGCGCAAAGCACAGATAACACGCTGCCGCCTCCGAGCGCAGACAACACGCTGCCGCCCCCAAGTGCAGACCCGGAAACACCGGAGCATACGCAAAAATATGACGCGAATGGAAACTTGATCGAGGTATTCACCTCTCCAAACGGGGAACGTCTGGAGCGCCATTATAATGCGGATAAGGTTTTGGAAATGCTGCTGGAATACTATGTGGATGGTGGCCGGGTGGAAACATGGTATGATGCTGATGGCAGAACAACAAAAAGAAAAACATACGATACCGATGGCCGGTGCTCAGATCATGCTGAGTGGAACTACCGGGCGGATGGGTATACGGTCTTTCACTATGACGGGGTCACCGGAGCGGTTAATAATGAAAAAGTGTTCACTTCAGACGAGAAATTGATCAAGTTGTTGATATATGGTGAGGGTGGAAAAATAGAGGAGTATTATGATGAATCAGAGAAAATTTACAGAAGATTTGTGCAAGGCGTGGATGGCGTCAGCATAGACGAGTATTATTATTATGATGAATCAGGGAAAGTTTGCAGAACAGTCTCACAAGGTGTGGATGGTCTCATCACAGATGAACAGTATCATGAATCCGGCAGCACGGAATACGTTTATTCTGATATGGGCCAGCTGATAGGTAAGACCGAATATGACACGGAAGGTATAATACTTTTCTCCAACACTTACGATCCGGATACAGGCAAATTGGTGCATGAGAACAAATATGAGAACGGTGTGATGACAAGCTGGTTTGCCGTTGAAGGAGACATACAGCGCCTGCATACCTATGTAGACGGCATACAAGTAAAAGAGGAAATTTATTGGAGTGATGGTGCATATGAAATCATAACTTACGATTCCAACGGATACCGGAGTGTAGGCACAACCTATCATACGGATGGAAGCTACGTGATTATGAAATACGCGGTAGACGGGGACGGAGTATATGTCTGCGGTGAAGCCTACTATGACAGTGCCGGTAATCTTACGGAAGAATATACCTTTGCCAGCAGAGCGGAATGGGTAAATCATTACCTGCCGGGAGGACCGATTTAACGGTTCTGGCCCATAAGGAACAAATAAAACACGGCAGGGCTTAGCCCTGCCGTGTTTGCGTATATTCGTGTGATTAACTTAGAAGCCCAGGGGATAGGTCCAGCCCATGTCGTCTTCCACGACACCGGTTTGCATGCCGTACAGGTTGTCGTACAGCTTCTGAGCGGTGGGGCCTACCTTGCCGTCAGCCACCTGCACGTCCTCACCCTTGATGTTCAGCCAGCCGATGGGAGAGATGACCGCAGCGGTACCGGAAGCGAAGATCTCCTTCAGGCTGCCGTCCTTGGAGGCGGCTACCACTTCGTCGATGGACAGCTTGCGCTCGGTGACCTTAACGCCCCACTTGCGCAGCAGCTGGATGACGGAGTTGCGGGTGATGCCGGGCAGAATGGTGCCGGAATCCAGAGGCGCGGTGATGACCTCGTCATTGATCTTAAAGAAGGCGTTGGAGGTGCCGATCTCTTCCACGTACTTATGCTCGGCAGCGTCCAGCCACAGCACGTCCTTGCAGTTGTACTTCATGGCGTCCTGAGAAGCGCGCATACCGCCGCCGTAGTTGCCGCCAACCTTGGCGTAGCCGGTACCGCCCTGTGCGGCACGGATGTACTTATCCTGCACATAGATACGGGTGGTGGTCAGGCCCTTGTCGTTGGCTGCGTAGTAAGAACCGGTGGGACTCAGAATAATCATGAACTTGTAGTGCTGAGCGGGAAGCACGGAGAAGGAGACCTCGTCACCGAACAGGAACGGACGGATGTACAGAGAGGTGTTCTTGCTGTGGGGGATCCAGTCCTTATCCGCTTCGATAACAGCCTTCAGACCGGCCAGGAACAGGTCGCCGGGCACTTCGGGCATGCACATACGCTCGCAGGTGTTCTTCATACGGGCGATGTTCATGTCGGGACGGAACAGCTGAATGCTGCCGTCGGGCTTACGGTAGGCCTTCATGCCCTCAAACATCATCTGGGCATAGTGCAGCACGGCGGAAGCAGGCTCAATCAGGAAGGGGGCGTGGGGCTCTACGCGCCAGGAGTGCCAGCCCTTGCCCACATCGTACTCCATGACGAACATGTGGTCGGTGAAATACTTGGCGAAGCCCAGCTGGCTCTCATCGGCAGGACGGGGCTTGGGATTTTGGGTTCTGATTACAGGAATCTCGTAATTCATGGTAATTTCCTTCTTTCTTTAAATGTTGTACAGCTCCGGTCTTCTGTCCCGGAATACCGGGATGGTGCTGCGGATATTTTCAAGAACTTGCAGATCACATTCTGCACTGATCAGCTGCTGGTCTTCACCGGCTAGCGCAAGGGTCTCGCCCCAGGGGTCAATGATGGCGGAGTTGCCGCCGTACACGGTGGTCTTGTAGCTGCCGCAGGAGTTGCAGCAGACTACGAACATCTGGTTTTCGATGGCTCTTGCGGTGGTCAGGCTCCGCAGATGGAACGTACGAACCTTGGGCCACTGGGATACCACGAACAGCATGTCCAGGCCTTGCACGGTCAGAGAGCGGATCAGCTCCGGGAAGCGCACATCGTAGCAGATGATGATGCCGCAGGAAACGCCATCCAGCATGAAACGGCACAACTGACTTCCGGCGGTGCAGTACTTATGCTCGCCCATGGGGGTGAACAGGTGGGTCTTGTCGTAGGTGCCTACGCAGGCACCGGTGCGGTCAAAGATGTAGGCGGTGTTGTAGACCTTGCCGTCACGGAAGTTGGTGACGCTGCCGGCAACGATGTTCACGGAGAACTTGGCGGCCAAAGCGCCAATCTCCTCCTTGACACGCTTACCGTCCTGATCGCACAGGGTCTCGGAATTGTCTTTGGGGAAGAAACCGGTATTCCATGTTTCCGGCAGCACCAGCACATCGGGCTTTTCTGCCATAGCCTCTTCAATGAGCTGGGCGGCAAGCCGGAAGTTTTCATCCGGCTGACCGGGCAGCATGTTCATCTGGATGCAGGTGACTTTCATAGGCCGTATTCCTTTCCCAGCAGCAGGGCCTTCATGTTCAGCTCTACCAGCGCGGCCTTTTTGGCAGGTACTAGCTTGCTGACCACAGCGTCGGTGCCCTCAAAGGAAAGCTCCGGATTGTTCTGCAGCAGGTGGCCTACGATGATCATGTTGGCGAGGGTAGCGATGCTCTCGTCCTTTGCCATCTGGGTGGCGGGAATGTAGAACACTTCCACATCAGTGCGCTCCACTTTGGCATCGATCAGGGAAGAATCCACGTAAATCTGTCCGCCGGGAACTACCGTGTCCACATACTTCTGCAGGGAGGGCAGGTTCATGGCGATCAGCACGTCCGGCTCGGTGATGATGGGGCTGCCAACGGGGGTCTCGGACAGAATCACATTACAGTTGGCGGTGCCGCCGCGCATTTCGGGGCCGTAGGAGGGCAGCCAGGAGACCTGCAGGTCTTCCATCAGACCTTTATATGCAAGGAACTTACCGGCAAACAGAATGCCCTGTCCGCCGAAGCCGGCAATCAGAATCTGGGTGGTTTTCATATCAGCCTTCCTCCTTTGCAGCGGATCTGTCCTTGTAGACACCGATGGGGTAGTAGGGCAGCATATCGCTTTCCACCCACTCCAGCGCCTGCTGGGGGGTCATACCCCAGTTGGTGGGACAGGCGGAGACCACTTCCACCAGAGAGAAGCCCTTGCCTTCCATCTGATTCTGGAAAGCCTTCTTGATGGCCTTCTTGGCGTTCTTTACGTTCTTCACGTTGTTCACAGCCACACGGGTGATGTACTCGGGGCCTTCCAGGGTGGAGAGCATTTCGCAGACCTTGATGGGCCAGCCGCAGTGGTTCACGTCACGGCCGTAGGGGGAGGTCTGGGTCACCTGGCCAGGCAGGGAAGTGGGGGCCATCTGGCCGCCGGTCATGCCGTAGATGGCGTTGTTGACAAATATGATGGTGATATTCTCATTTCTGGCAGCGGCGTGGACAGTCTCGGCCATACCGATGGAGGCCAGGTCGCCGTCACCCTGGTAGGTGAAGACGATGTTGTCGGGGCGGCAGCGCTTGATGCCGGTAGCGGTGGCAGGGGCACGGCCGTGAGCAGCCTCGATCATATCGCAGGCGAAGTAATCATA
>JAZNPV010000028.1:0-3583 GCA_045589835.1 Faecousia sp. | reverse complement strand
ATTGAAAGCTCTTTCCTGTTTCAATAGCACATAGGACAGTAGAAAGCCTGCTCCACTCCCAACCTTCCGGCAGCTCAAACGGGATCTCATCTTCGATGCATTTTACGCTGCCATCAGCAAACTTCTCATAATGTAAATTATGCAGATAGGATTGAGCAAGGAACTACTTCGTGATAATGGAAAGGAAAACAAAAAGGCAGAAAAATGGAGTACACGTAAAACAATTAGCGATAGCCAAGGAAATGGTTGATTTGCATAGTATTAGGATGTGAGCTGATTGTTCTAGTCATGCTCCTCTATGAACAATTCCTGCATCAAATGTGCCCCATATATCAGGCCGTGGCGGAAAGCCTTTTCCTCGTAGGCTGTACACAGGCGACAACAGAGGTTAAAAACGGCGTTGTTATCGTCCAGGGGCAGGGATTCCAGAAAACACTCCAGTTCTTTGAAGCCCTCGCTGATTTCCGGCGGATCGGATTCGTGGGATTCGGCATAGGCTTGGTAGAGCTGGTCGAGAACGGTTTCAGCATCGCCGTTCCCGGTATCAAAGGGATGGTCGCGTGTGTAGGCTTTCAATGCTTCGGCAAAGGATTGCAAGATGACACCTCCTAAAAAGTTTGTGTGATGTTACCTTGGAAGTGCGGATATTGCAAGTCCTTTTTCAAAAAGTTTTCGAATGCCAAACTCCATAAGTCCCAGTGAGCGGATCTTGGAATAGCGGAATCTGCGGTGGCATGAAAGTAAACACCACGAACAGTACGCCTATCAAGCAGATTACAGCAAAGGCAAGCCACGGGCGCTTGCATGGCAGCCAATCTCGCTTAAACGCCCACCACTCAAAGAAAAAGACCAGCAATGCGGTGATATAGAAGATGGCGATGTTGATCCAGTCTGGGGATTTACCGAGTACGCCGTTATAGGTGTAAAACAGCACCGGGATCAGTACAAGCCCCAGCAGAATTTCCGCCAGCTTGACGCACCAGTAGTTTTTCTGATCTTTGAAAAAGAACCGCTGAACCAGCGCAAAAAGAAACAGGGGCCAGAACAGCAACTTCATATGCTCCCAGGTGGATTCATTTACCCCGGAAAAGGGCGCAGCCAGGATGCTCCCTCCTGTCCAATCGTACAAGAAGTGCAGGATCGTACCGACAAAGGTAACCGCCGCAAATCCAACCGCCTGCCAAAGAATTGACCGTTGTTTCATAGTTCCACCTCGGTTTCGTGATACAAGCATTGTATGACTTGGTGAGGTTCTTCATGTTAAAAAGGTCTTGAAACCCCCTAAAATATTTGCTATACTAAGGAAAACACAAAGATTGGAGTTGAGAGAATGCGCATTACTTCTTGCTAATGATTTGGGCATACAGTCAAAAGCGGCATTTGTGTCGCTTGGTTTTGCTGTGCCCGAAATGCAGGAAGTGCGGATTCTCTCGGCTTGAATGACGTTACTGTGCCCATAGGGGAGTGCGTTTATGGCTGTAGGATGACTTCCTGCGGCCATTTTTGATTATCTGGAGGGCACTTTATGTCATTGATTAATGTAACGAATTTAACTTTTGCCTATGATGGAAGCTATGAAAACATCTTTGAGAATGTAAACTTTCAAATTGATACCGATTGGAAGCTGGGTTTCACCGGCAGAAACGGCAGGGGCAAGACCACCTTTTTGAACCTGCTGCTGGGGAAGTACGAGTATCGGGGCAGCATCACTGCTTCGGTGTCGTTTTCCTATTTCCCTTACAAGGTGGAGGACCTCGGTATCCTCGCCATTGATGCGGTGGAAGCCATGCACCCGGACTACGAATACTGGCGTGTGGCACGGGAAATGGCAAAGCTGCAGCTGGATGATGCGGTGCTTTACCGTCCTTACGGAACCCTGAGCAACGGCGAACAAACCAAACTGCAGCTGGCGGTGCTGTTTTCCAAGGAGAACCACTTCCTACTGATCGACGAGCCAACCAACCATTTGGATATCCGCGGCCGTGAACTGGTGAGCAAGTATCTCGATAACAAAAAAGGCTTCATTCTGGTGTCCCATGACCGGGCGTTTCTGGACAGGTGCACTGATCATATCCTGTCCATCAACAAGTCGGATATCCAGATTTGTAAGGGCAATTTCTCCACATGGTGGGAGAATAAGAGCCGCCAAGATGCCTTTGAGCGGGCGGAAAATGAGAAGTTGAAGAAAGAAATCGCACGATTGGAGGAAACTGCCCGGGAGAAGGCGAATTGGTCTGATACCGCAGAACGCAGAAAGCTTCGGAAAGATCCTATGGAAGTGGATAATGTGAAAGGCTGGCGACCGCTGCAGGGTGCAAAGGCGAAAAAGGCTATGGCTCGTGCCAAAGCCATCGAACAGCGGCAGACCGCCGCTATTGAGGAAAAGTCCAAGCTGCTGAGAAATATTGAGCGCAGTGACACCTTGAAGATCTTCCAGACACCGTTCCATACGAAGCGGTTGGCAGAATTGAAAGGCGTGACCATCGATTATGGGGACGGTGCTGTTTGCGAAGATATCAGCTTCACCATCCAGATGGGTGATCGGATCGCACTGCAAGGCCCCAACGGCAGCGGCAAGAGCAGTATCATCAAGCTCCTTTGCGGTCAGGATATTCCTTTTACCGGTCAGCTTTGGCTGGGCAATGGGCTGAAGATTTCCTATGTCAATCAGGATGCTTCCGGCTTGCGGGGAAAGTTGTCTGACTTTGCCCGGAATGCCGGGATTGATGAAAGCTTGTTCCTGGCTATGCTGGCAAAGTTGGATGTGCCGAAAGCCCAGATAGAAAAGGATATGTCCAGTCTCAGTGCCGGGCAGAAGAAGAAGGTGCTGTTGGCAAGATCTATCTGCGAACCCATGCATCTGCACATCTGGGACGAGCCCATGAACTATATCGATGTGATCTCCCGAATGCAAATCGAAGAGCTGTTGCTTGAATATCAGCCAACCATCCTGTTCGTGGAACATGACAAGGCATTCTGCGAGAATGTAGCAACCAAAATTGTGGAGCTATAAACAAAGAAAAGGCTTTTCGCCTGCGGATGGTTATGATAGAATTAGGAAAAAAGAAGTGATACCATGATCCGAAATTTTGAAGATTTCTGCCGGGAGCTGAATAAAAGCGGCTTTTCCATGGGCGGCGGCAATGCCAAGGGTATCTTTGCGCTGATCGACTACGACTGGCTGAATCAGGATATGCTAGATACCCCGGTGAAGTGGCATTGCGGCGACCCGGAAGTCGATCCTTGGGAATGGCGGATGCGGGTGCTGGAAGAACGGACAGACATTGCCTATTCCAAGGTGTTCTTCAAGACCAGCGGCTTTATCACCAGGGACTGGTATCCCTATTTTTATGCTGTCCGCAGAAATGGCGAGACTTTCGAGGAAGCCTACGAGCGGGGTGGAATCAGCCATACCGCAAAGCGGATCTATGACATTGTGCGGGATGGCTATGTGGCGCTCCATGAGATCAAGGCGCTGGGTGGTTTCGGCAAAGAGGACAAGTCGCAGTTTGACCGGGCGCTGGTGGAACTGCAAATGAGTATGTTCATCACCATGACCGGCCGGAAACAGAAGAAAAACAAG
>JAZNPV010000027.1:0-21768 GCA_045589835.1 Faecousia sp. | reverse complement strand
ACAGATTACGCACAAAAAGTCTGCCGCAAAGGGCACCGCTTCACAAGGAGGTAATGGTTTTGAACGGTCCCTTTTCCGCTTAACTGCATAAAAAATTACCGAAATACGACAGTATTCCGGTAATTTTGTTATTTGTTAATCGAAAAAGTTACCGCTTCAAAACTGCGCAGCACCTGAAAAGTACAGTTTTTTCTGCCAGACAAGGAAAAAAGCGCAGGAATTCTTTGTGGATTGCGAGCATTTTTGACGCAGTATGGCTGGAAAAGATGCACCTTTTCAGGCATTACTTCCTTATGAAGCGGTGCCCTTGCAACAGGCCTTTTTTGCTGCCGGAATGTACCCTTGCTTTTTACACCGAAAGTATGGTACAATTATATAAATAATCACAGGGAGGCAAGTCTATGAAGCTGATGCACAAGCTCATTGATCCGGATACCATGCCGGTGCTGTACGAAAAGCCCTTTACGGAAGCGGTCTTTGCACAGGATTTTGAAGTAAGGGACGGAAACTGGTATGTGGAGGACGGCTGGCTGATCGGAGAAAGCCGCAAAAATTTTGCCTCCATGGCACTATTGAAAGAAAGCTTCTATGGTCCGGTCTGTCTGGACTTTTACGCAAAGGTACCGGAGCCTTGTACCCATGACATCAACTGCATGTGGTCCGGCAGCTGGGACGAGCAGACCAACACCCGGGCGCTGGCCTATGTAGCCGGTATCGGCGGCTGGTGGGACGGAAAGATCGGCTTTGAAAAGTCACCGGATTATCAGCTCAACTGCGGCACCAGACTGTTTTCTTTTGAGCCGGGCCGCACCTACCATATGCAGTGCGGCTCACTGGGCGGCCATGTTTTCGTGATCGTGGACGGACAGCTGGCCATCGAAGCCACCGATCCCAACCCCATCGACCAAAGCAGATTCGGAAGAATCGGCTTTGAAGCCTACTGCACAAGAGCCGCCTACCGGGATCTGAAAATCCGCCGGGCGGTGTGGCAGGAAAGCCCCATGTCGTACACGCCGGAATTTTAGGAGGGGAGCAGAAAAATGAGCCTGACGCAAGCCAAGGAAGAATATGGCCGCGCCCTGAAAATGGGAATGAAGGAGCAGAAGGAGCTGGCAGCCAAAGGAAAAGCGGTTACACCGGCGGTGCTGGATGATATCCTTCAGGATATTTCTGCTGAAACCACGGTAAATGTGGGACTGGTTGAGATCCCGGCAGACCGGATTGTGGGAACCAAATCCACCGGGCGCATTACCGCTTTTACAGCCGGTTTTCTACCTCTGCTGCATGAGGAAAGTGAGTTTGCAGTCAAGTGGATGCATCTGTGCAAGGCCCACTTGTCCGACGAAGGTATCCGGGATCCCATAGAGTGTTACGAATATTTAGGCAATTTCTATGTGCAGGAGGGAAACAAGCGGGTCAGCGTGCTGCGGTACTTCGGCGCGCCCAAGATCCCCGGAAACGTACAGCGGATCCTGCCCGCGCCCTCTGAAGAGCCCCAGATCAAAGCCTACTATGAATTTCTGGAGTTCTATAAGGCAGCCGGGATCTATGATATCCAGTTCCGCCAGCCGGGAGACTATGCAAAGCTGCTGGCTCATTTGGGAAAGGAGCCCGGTGAAGCGTGGACGGAGCGGGAGCAGAAGACCTTCCGGGCCTATTTCCAGTATTTCCGGGAGGCGTTTACCGCCTGCCGGGGGGAATCGCTGGATCTGCTGCCGGAGGAAGCCCTGCTGCTGTGGCTTCGGGTGTATCCCTTCCGGGAGCTGGGACAGCTATCTGCCGGCGACCTGAAGCGAAGTGTTGCCGGACTGTGGGAGGATCTGGTCTCCATTTCCCAGGAGGAGCCGGTGCAGGTGGACACTGAGCCGGCTCCGGAGGGCAAAAGCAGCATTCTCAGTATGCTGCTGCCCCTGAGGCCAGATCATGTAAATGTTGCTTTCGTCCATCAGAGAGATGCAGACACCAGCCCCTGGATCGCCGGCCATGAAGAGGGCGCGGCATACCTGCGGGAAGAACTGGCGGGGCAGGTTACCGTACGCAGCTATTTTTATGCGGATACCCCGGAACTGGCAGAACGGGTGCTGGACAGAGCGGTGGCCGAAGGTGCGCAGATCGTATTTACCACCACCCCCCAGCTGAGCCGTCCCACATTAAAGGCAGCGGTGAAGCATCCCAAGGTGCGGTTTCTGAACTGCTCCGTAGCGGCCCCTTATTCCAGCGTCCGTACTTATTACAGCCGGGTATTTGAAGGCAAGTTTATTACCGGTGCCATTGCCGGTGCCATGTCCGAAAACGATTCCATCGGATATATCGGCTCCTATCCCATCTTCGGTGTACCTGCATCCATCAACGCATTTGCTCTGGGTGCCCAGCTGACCAATCCCCGGGCAAAGGTGGTTCTGCGCTGGTCCTGTCAGGCAGGCGATCCGGTAGCGGATTTCCTGAAAGCCGGGATCCGGGTGGTATCCAACCGGGATATCCCTACCTCCAACCAGAAGCATCTGGAGTTCGGAACTTACGGAACCTATCTGATCGAGGAGGATGGTTCCCTGCTGCATCTGGGTTCTCCATGCTGGATGTGGGGCAAGTTCTATGAGCATGTGGTGCAGTCAGTACTCAACGGTGCATGGGATCAGGGTAAGGATACAGGCAAGGCGGTGAACTACTGGTGGGGCATGGACAGCGGCGTGATTGATGTGGCCCTGTCCGAGCAAATGCCCGAGGGACTGACCCTTCTGGCCGATATCCTGCGCAAAGGACTGCAGGACGGCACCATTGATCCCTTCCGCCGGCGGCTGGTAGCCCAGGACGGCAGAGTCATCAACGAGGGCAACCGGTCGCTGACACCGGAAGAGCTTCTGCATATGGATTGGCTGTGCGAAAATGTAGAGGGCTCTATACCGGAATTTGATACGGTTCTGCCCTTCTCCCAGGCAATGGTCCGGGAATTGGGTATTTATAGGGATCAGATCCCTATGGAAAAGGAGGGAACGCTGTGAAGATTCTTGCTTTATCGGACGAAGAGTGTCCTGCCCTTTATGACTATTATACCCCCGGCAGACTGGACGGATATGATCTGATCATCTCCTGCGGTGACCTGAAACCCGAGTATCTGTCCTTCATTGTCACCATGGCCCGGGTGCCGGTGATGTATGTTCACGGCAATCATGATACTATCTATGCCAAACGGCCGCCGGAAGGCTGCGACTGTATTGAGGATCAGCTTGTCGTGTATAAGGGCCTGCGGATCCTTGGCCTTGGCGGATGCTACCGGTATCGGTCCAGCCCTCATCAGTATACGGATAAGCAGATGCGCTGGCGGATCTTTAAGCTTTGGTGGAAGCTCTGGCAGCATAAGGGCGTGGATGTGGTGGTAACCCACGCACCCCCGAAAGGTGTGGGAGACGATACAGATCCGGCTCACAGGGGCTTTGAGGCTCTGCTGAAGCTGATCGACAAATATCATCCTGCCTATCTGCTCCACGGCCATGTGCATATGTGCTACGGCACGGAGCAGATCCGGGAACGGGAGTACCACGGCACTAAGGTGATCAATGTCTGCCAGCGGTACACGGTAGAGATTCCCGATGAGATCCTTGGAACAAACATGTAGTTTTTGTACACAACGGCTTGGGCCAAGCCACAAGTCAGAAAAGAATAAGGAGAAAAAGCGTATGGATATCAAAGCAAAAATCGAAGAGATCGTCAAAAAGCTCACATCCGACAAGGAACTGATGGCCAAATTTGACAAGAATCCCACAGCAGTCATCGAAGAACTGATCGGCATTGATCTGCCGGACGATCAGATCAATCAACTGATAGAAGGTATCAAAGCCAAGCTGAATCTGGACAAGCTGGGAAGTGCCTTAGGTGGTCTGGGCGGCCTGTTCGGTAAGAAATAAGCAAAAGGAGCGGTGCAAACCGCTCCTTTCTTGCGGATAAACTGCGATTTGACACCGGGGGAAAAATCTGCTACCATAGCATACAGAAAAATGCAGGCCATATATGGGATCAATGTCATTAAGTTAGCCGTCATTGCGAACCAGTCCGCTTAACTGGTGTGGCAATCTCCTTCTTAAGATGGGGATTCCCACGGGCGTGTAAACGCCCTCGGAATGACCGGTTTTCTTAACTTTATAACATTGATATATGGGATTCGGAGGTTTTTTCGGTGGAAAACTATTTTGAAATGCATTTTACCCTTGCGCAGGTCAATGCCTTTTCCAATCTGGCACTGGCCCATATCGGTGATGGGGTCTACGAGCTGCTGGTACGAAGCTTCTTGTGTACCCGGGGCGACAGAACAGTGCTGAAGCTCCACCGGGATACGGTGGAGCTGGTCAAAGCACCTGCGCAGGCACGGTTTGCGGAAAAGCTGCTGCCCCATTTGACCGGGGAGGAGACTGCCTTCTTCCGCCGGGGCAAGAATTCCCACACCCATGCTGCCCCCAAGGCGGCTACACCACAGGAGTATGCAAAGGCTACCGGACTGGAAACGCTGTTCGGTGCCCTGTACCTGCTGGGCCGCAAAGACCGGCTGAATGAACTGTTCCATATCTGTATACAGGAAGACTGATCGAAAATGGAGGTGCCCTTTTGGCATTTGATGCGTATTTTTTAAAAGCTGTACTGGATGAGATCCGGAAAACAGCCATGGCGGCCCGGGTAGAGAAAATCCATCAGCCCAGCCGGGATACGGTGTTGTTGCAATTAAAGGCACAGGAAGGCCGCCAGAAGCTGATCTTCGTGGCCAATCCCACAGCCCCACGGCTCCATCTGACCGAGGCCAGTCCGGAAAATCCAGCGGAGCCGCCCATGTTCTGCATGCTGCTGCGAAAGCACCTGTCCGGCGCCCGGCTCAGTGAAATTGTCCAGCCGCCTATGGAGCGCTGCGCTGCCTTCACCTTCGACTGTATCGATGAAATGGGCGATGCGGTACAGAAAAAGCTGGTGGCAGAACTGATGGGCAGAACCTGCAACCTGTATCTTCTGGGTGCCGACGGCCGGATCATCGACTGTCTGCGCCGGGTAGGTCTGGATGAAACTTCCAAACGGCCTGCCCTTCCGGGTATGTACTACCAGCAGCCGGAGCCGGTAAATAAGGAAGATCCCACGGTTTTTGTGGATTATGTAAACCTATTGGAGCAGCCGGGAGCGGATATTCTGTCTGACCGGCTCATGGACTGCCTTGGCGGCTTAAGCCCCCTGGTATGCCGGGAGGCAGCCCTGTTTGCCGCGGGCGATACGGATGCCCGGGTGGAGGGCCTGAATATTCCCCAAGCCGCCGAAAAGCTGGCACTGTTTTTCCGGGAGCATTTACAGCATTCTGCCCCCTACTGCTATGCCGCCCCGGACGGCACACCTAAGCAGTTTGCTTTCTGTCCCATCCGCCAGTACGGCGGCTGCAGCCGGGAGGAATCCTTTACCCGGTTGCTGGACAGCTATTATATTGTCCGTGACCGGCGGGATGCCATGCGGCAAAAGAGCCAGGCAGTGCGAAAGACCGTATCCAACCTGTGTCAGCGGATCCAACGCAAATTGGCTATTCAGGAAAAGGAGCTGCAGGCCACCTATGACCGGGAACGGCTCCGTCAGCTTGGCGATATCCTGACCGCCAACCTGCACCGGATCACCAAAGGCCAGACATCGGTAACGGTGGAAGATTTCTACGATGAGAATATGGCACAGATTCAGGTGAGCCTGTCACCGCTGCTGTCCCCTCAGCAGAACGCTGCCAAGTTCTATAAGGACTACGCCCGGATGAAAAATGCGGAAAAAGAGCTGACCCGGCAGATCGAACTGGGACAGCAGGAGCTGGAATATCTGAAAAGCGTACTGGAGGAGCTGAATCGGGCCCAAACCGACGGAGAACTGGAGGAGATCCGCCGGGAACTGCAGGACGGGGGGTATGTCCGGGCTGACACCGCCAAGCGGCGGATGAAGCAGGCCAGGCTGGCGCCCATGCGGTTTGAATCCACCGACGGCTATCCCATTTATGTGGGCCGCAACAACCGGCAGAACGACGAGCTGACCTTTAAGCTGGCCCGGAAGGACGATATCTGGTGCCATGCCTCCAAGGTTCACGGCAGACATGTGATCACCCCCTGCGGCGGTCCCAAGCCGCCGGACGACACGGTGACACAGGCTGCTCAGTTGGCGGCTTACTACGCAGAAACCGCCGGCGGCCAGAACATCCCTGTGGATGTAACAACGGTGAAGCAGGTGAAAAAGACCCCCGGCGGCAAGCCCGGCATGGTTATTTACCACACCTACCGCACTGTAATCGTCAATCCCTACAAGGACATTGTGGTGGATGCACTGAATGCGGAGAAAAAGACAGAAGAATAACAAAAGCACGCTGGCCCAACAACCCATACGGCTGTTGGGCCAGCGGTGTTTTTCCTGCGCCGCGTTCTATATGCATCGTTCTGTTTGCAAACAAAGGCGGGGCTTCATAAGACAGTATCCGCTTCAAAAGCTATTTTTTATGAAACCCCGCCTAAAGTCAGCGGGGGATTTGGAACTGGAATTCCACGCCGCTTTGTGTATTGCGGGCGGAGCAGGTGCCCCGGTGCAGATGGATGATATTCCTGGCGATGGCCAGACCCAGGCCGGTGCCGCTGCGGTCACGGGCGGTATCGGCCCGGTAAAAGCTGTCCCAGACCTGTGCCAAGGTTTCCTCGGATAAAGGCGGGCTGTCGTTTTCTACGGCAAACCGGGCAAAATCCCCTGCGTGACGGATTTTCACTCGCACCGTACCACCCTCCGGGGTGTATTTAATGGCGTTGGTGGCAAAGTTGGTAATGACCTGTGCGATCCGGCTCTCGTCCGCTGCCACGGAGAACTCCAGCGGAATGTCAAATTCCACTTGCAGATGCTTGCTTTCGGCGGTGGGTGCCAGCTTTTCAAAAATGCCCCGGGCAAGAGCGCTCAGGGAGAACTGACTTACCGACAGCTGCACCTTACCGGCCTCCAGCCGGGAAAGCTCCAGCATTTCCAGCACCATAGCATCCATGGTTTCCGTTTCCTCCATGATGACAGACAGGTATTTATCCTTTTTTTCTTCGGCAATACCGGACTGCAGCCCCTCCGCATAGCCGTGGATCACAGCCAGAGGAGTCTTAAGCTCATGGGCAATGGCGGAGATCATCTTCCGGCGGCTTTCTTCCGCATTCTTGGCATAGTCCAGCGCCGTCTGCAGCTGCTGCACCTGATTGCGGCTCTTGTGCCGGTCCTGCTGGGCGGCGTCAAAGTGGTCGGCAAGTACCTGTAGTTCCGTAAAGGGTGCCCGGCCATATTTGGAAAGCTCCACCCGGTCTGCTTCATAAGCATAGTTGATGACCTGCAGCGGCTCTGCAAGGGAGTTTTTCAGAAACTTCTTATACAGGGTAAGATATACGATTACCAGCAGAATCGATATCAGATATACAGGCAGAAGGCGCAGCATGGCATACACAATAGGCCGGCAATAGATAACCAGTTCGATGCGGTCACCGGTATCTGCGGTACCAGCCCTGCGAATCACCGCGCCAAACAAACCGTACCTGCTCATCACACCAGGTTCCTGCAAAAGGGAGACCGGTGTCTCATACTTTTTCCCGTTGTAGTAAAAGGGCTCGCCGGGGTCATAGTTATATGCCCTGGGGCTCTGGTCATTATAGGAAAAGATCGTTACAAGGGGTCGGTCCGGTGCTTCCGCTGTATAGACAACGCTGGTGGCGTGGCTATAGAGCGCAGTGATCTCTACGGGGAAAAAGCGGTTTCCCTCAAAGTAACCCCGTAATTTCAGATCTGCCAAACCAAACAGGCCAAAGTCACCGCCGGGGTGTGTGCGGACAAACGCATCTGCAAAGTTTTCCCCATCTTCCAGATCACGCAGGTTCACATAGGTATAGCCTTTGGCTTCCGCGCCCAAACGGTCAGAATAGGTAAAGTACAGGTAATCGCCGCTGACGAACAGGGGCTGGCCCTGTTGGTCGTAGTAGCCCAGCGCCGCCTGATAACCGGTAAACAGTTCCCACTTTCCGTAAAGAATATGGTTGGAGCTGTAGCTGCTGGGTGTTTGGGGCAAAACGATGGGCAGCAGCGGTTCCGGATCCAGCATATAAAAGCCAACGCCAAGCTGCTCCAGCATCTTTTTCTCTTGCTGCCCGGGCAGACCGTCCTCACTGGTATAAACAGAGGCCGCACTTTGTATCCAGTGCAGGGAATCTTCTTCCAACTGCAAATAGAAATCCTTAGCCACGGCACAGGTCAGCAGTGCTGCGGCTGCAAACCACAAACACCATGCTGTGATAGCCATTCGAGTGAATAATGCTTTGCAAATGGGCTTACTTTCATTCTTTTTCATAAGATCACACCTCCAGACGGTATCCGGATTTGATGACGGTCTTAATCAGGCTTCCCGCGCTGCCCAGCTTTTCCCGCAGCCGCTTCACATGGGTATCCACCGCCCGGCAGTCCCCCTCGTAATCGTAGCCCCAGCATTTGCTAAGCAACTGCTCCCGGCTGAGGACTGTGTTCCGGTTCTGCATCAGGCACAGCAGCAGGGCATACTCCTTGGGGGTCAGGGAAATTTCCCGCTCCTCCACATACACCTTCCGGGCGGACAGAATCAATCGGATGCTGCCAGCGGCCAGCCGGTCACCGGTGAGGATGCTGCCCCGGCTGCGGTTAATGAGGGCGGTCAGCTTGGCGTACAGCACCGCCATGGAAAAGGGCTTTGTCACATAGTCGTCAGCGCCCAGCTCATAGCCGCAGAGCTTATCCTCCTCGTCGGACAGGGCGGTGAGAAAGATGATAGGCACATCGCTGCGCTTACGGAGCGCCCGGCAGACAGAAAAGCCGTCCAGCTCCGGCATCATAATATCCAGCAAAACGCCGTCAAACTGTCCCTCCTGTGCCGCGGCCAGCGCTTCGATTCCGTTAGCGGCGGCGGTGGGCCTGTCACCCCGGCTGATAAAGAAATCGCACAGAACCTCCCGCAGCTTCGGTTCATCCTCCGCAATTAAAATACGATAGCCCATGATGCGTCACCTCCTTTGTACCTGCATGGTAGCAGGCCGGTGTGTACTTCCTGTGTCAAAATTATAAGTGATGGAAAAATTTTTTGCAACTCCGGGTCAAGTCTTTTATTCGCACCAATTTGCTGCTGCGGAATATCTTGGAATGAGCGGCTCAGCCGCCAAAAAATCCTGGAGGTATTTATTATGTGGAATAACGGTTCTTGCGGTAACGGTTGCTGGTGGATCATCATTCTGGTTCTGCTGTTCTGCTGCGGCTGCGGCGGTAGCGGCGTAGGCATCAGCAATGGCTGCGGTAATAACTGCGGCTGTGGCAACAACTGCGGCTGCGACAACAACTGCGGCTGCTGCTAAGCAAACAACGGGGCGCCCATCCGGGCGCCCCACTTTTATATGTAATTACACACTTACCGGAATCTTTGCCTGCCAAGTCAAGCCCCTGGGGTAGAAGAACCGGATTTTTTCCGGGGCGATGCGGATATCCACTACTTTCCCGGTACGCAGCTCCCCATCCAGATTGATGCTGGTGGGCTTGTCGCAGATGATGCGCACATGATCCGTACGGAAATGGCGGATCAAGTCCGGGTACTTGGCGTACAGGCCCTTTTTGTATTTCCCTACCACCTGCGCCACCTTCAGCCGGGACACCTTCTCCACCACCAGCACTTCCAGCATGCCGTCTGCTGGATCCGCCTCCGGCACCGGATTGAAGCCACCGCCGTAAAACCGGCCGTTGCAGGCACAAACCAATGTCTTTTTGCTGTCAATCCGCTCTCCATTTACTTCGATCACATAATGCTCGGCAATGCCCTTGATCACATTGACCACCGTAGATGCCGCATAGGCCCGGAAGCCGTGCAATAGAGGCAGGCGTTTATAGTTGGAAACATCGGTACCGATCCGGGCATCCAGTCCTACGGAGCAGATGTTAATGCTGATGTCATTGTTGCACCGGATCAGATCAAAAGTAGCCTCTTCGCACTCCAGCAGTCTTTCCAGATCCCGGAAAGGCTCGGTTTCGCTGAACAGGCGGACAAAATCATTGCCGCTTCCACCAGCAAACACGGTAACGGATACATTATCAAAGCCGGCCGCGCCGCTGACCACCTCGTTCAGCGTGCCGTCTCCGCCGCAGGCGTAGAGCCGGTATTCTTCGCCGGTCTGAGCGGCCTCCCGGGCAATGCGGGCACATTCGCCGGGGGCTTGGGATACTTCGATCCGGTAGTCCAGGCCCCTGGCACCGCAGGCTGTGGTGATCAGCTTCCGGTATTCCTCTGTCCGGTCACGGCTGCCTGCCGCCGGATTGATAATAAACAGATGCTTCATAGCTATCTCTCCTGCCCTGTGCTGAATTTCATTTCAACACGCGCAAGGCTCCCCTCGAGGGGAGCTGTCGCCGTAGGCGACTGAGGGGTGTACACCCTTCCGCCCCTTCGGGGCACCTCCCCTCAAGGGGAGGCATGTCCTGCGCGATCAATGGAACACTATTTTATTTCTTCTTTCTGCTGTTATCGGTGAACATATAATAATCGCACTTGATCTTGCCGTTGTAGAATTTCCGCTTTTTATCCGCCCGGCGGCCGAAGTAATGCTCAAACTCCGGCTCGGAGGTGATGATATACTTCTTCCAGTCGTTGGCAAACTTCAGATGCCGACCCAAGGCCGCGTACAGCCGCTGGGCACTCTGAACCTCCATCATCCGCTCGCCGTAGGGCGGATTGCAGATGAGAATGCCACTGTCGGTGGGCAGGCTCATCTTGGTCGCGTCGCCGTCTTTAAAGGTAATGCAGTCGGCAACGCCTGCTTTCCGGGCATTTGCCATGGAAAGGGACACGCAGGCCGGATCGCTGTCAGAGCCTAAAATCCGGTAATCCCCCTTAAATTCTCTGTCCTTTGCCTCGGCGCGGGCCTGCTCCCAGACTTCTTTGGGCATCCACGGATAATTTTCCGCTGCGAAGTGCCGGTTCAATCCCGGTGCCCGGTTCTTTGCGATCAGCGCCGCCTCGATGGGGATGGTGCCGCTGCCGCAGAAGGGATCCCACACAAATTCCCGGCCCCGGTAGCGGGTCAGCTGGATCATACCGGCAGCCAGCGTTTCATGCAAAGGCGCATCGTTGCCGATGGCCCGGTAGCCCCGCTTGTGCAGACCCGGTCCGGAGGTATCCAGACACAATGTCACCTGATCGTTCAGCACCGTAAAGTGCAGTTGGTATTTGGTGCCGGTCTCCGGCAGCCACGCAATGCCGTACTTTTCGCCCAGCCGCCTGGAGGCGGCCTTTTTGATAATGGCCTGACAGTCCGGTACGCTCATAAGCTGGCTGTTCAGACAGTGGCCCTTCACGGGAAATTCGCCGTCCTTGGGGATAAACTCCTCCAGATTGGTGTGATATACACCTTGGAATAATTCCTCAAAGCTCTTGGCTGTAAACTGGGCCAGCACCAGCATGACCCGTTCACCGGTCCGCAGGCAGATATTAGCCTTGGCAAGGGAAGCCGCATCACCGGTAAAGAGAACTCTACGGTCCTCCACCCGGACATTTTCCATATTCAGCCGTTTCAGTTCGTCACCGGCCAGCCCTTCCAGTCCGAACAGACAGGGCACCGCAAATTGCAAATTGTTCATAGCGCCTCCTAGGGGATGATCTTACTTTTCTTCAAGTAGCGTTCTTCTTCGGAAAACACGCAGCCGCAGTACTTCTGCATGTAAAAGCCCAGTTCCCGGGCAACCTCTTGACCGGCACGGAAATAGGGACGGAAATCCCGGTACAGAAACTGTACCCCGTACTCCGCTGCCGCCCGCTCCGCAGTATCACGCATCAACTCGTGGTTTTGGTAGGGGCTGATGAACAGGGAAGATGTGAAGCTGTCAAATCCGCCTTCCTTTGCCTGCTTCGCGGTTTCAAACAGCCGCATTTCATAGCACTTTACACAGCGGTTGGCGATATCCTCCGCCACTTTCCGGATGAAAGGACGCAGGGCGTAGTCGTTCTGCTCGATCAGGGGCAGGTCGATCTTCTGGGCGTATTCTCTTAAACAGTTGCGCCGGGCCCGGTACTCGGTAAAGGGGTGGATATTGGGATTGTACCAGAATCCGGATACTTCCAGCCCATCACCCCGCAATACCTCTATGCACTGATTGGCACAGGGGGCACAGCAGATATGCAGCAGCGTTTTCATGTGGTTTCCTCGCAAAAAGTCAATATTTATAGTATTATAACACTATAATTTGCAGGGCGCAAGAAATAACAGAAAGTTTGTCCACCGTTCTGCTGATTTTGCGGATACGGTGTGCTATCATTACCCCGTAACCTACAAATCTCAGTTTGTCGAGCTGTTGCACTGGCGTTTACGCGTCAATGGCTTCCCCCGGGGGGAAGGCATTGCGGCTTCGCCGCTAGACAGCACGATAAATACAAATTTACTTGACTGTCCTGCCTGTCTTCGGTATGATGAAGAAAAAGGAGGGATGGGCTGTGGAAGATCTGCAGTTTATGGACGCAGCGCTGGTGCTGGCCAAAGAGGCTGCGGCCGACGGAGAAGTGCCGGTGTGCTGTGTGATCGTGCGAAACGGCCAAATCGTAGGCCGGGGGCGAAATCGGCGGGAGACCGGCAAGACCGCGCTGGGTCACGCGGAGATCGAGGCCATCTCCCAAGCCTGCCAGACCTTAGGTGGCTGGCGGCTGTGGGACTGCACATTGTACGTAACACTGGAGCCCTGCCCCATGTGCGCCGGTGCTATCATCAACGCAAGGATTCCGCGTGTGGTGTTCGGTGCGTCCGATGAAAAATGCGGTGCCTGCGGCTCCGTATGCGACCTGTTCCAAATGGATTTTAACCATCATCCCCAGGTAGAGAAGGGCATCCGGGAGAAAGAAAGCCGCGCTTTGCTTTCAGAATTTTTTGTAAATCTGCGGCTTACACTGCGAAACCGGCCCAAATGGAAGAAACCAACCGAATAGGAAAGACAGAGAAAGGGTGCGTAAAACGCGCCCTTTCTTTTATAGGACACATTTGACTGTAAAATGACAAATTTGTATTTATCGGGCTGTCTAGCGGCGAAGCCGCAATGCCTTCCCCCGGTGCCTTCCCCCGGGGGGAAGCTGTCTTTTCACCGCTCATAAATGAGCGGTGAAAAGACGGATGAGGAACGGCGAGCATTGGCAGAAAAGAAAAAGCCTGCAATCAGAAGCAAAATCCAACATTTCTGCCCGCATTCCTCATCAGTCTCGCTTCGCTCGACAGCTTCTCCCCGGGAGAAGCCATTGACGCGTAAGCGCCAGTGCAACAGCGCGACAAACTGAAATTTACAAAACGAAGGAGGTCATTACATGGAACGCAAGGTGCTGCATATAGGCGCGGCGGCGGTAATCTGCGCACTGGTGCTGCGTCTGCTGAGCGGCAGCCTTCTGCTTTTGCCGGATCGTCAGCAGATCGCCTCCGCACTGTTGTTTTTCAGTACAGGCAGGCTGATCCGCCCTGCTGCAACGTCAGAAACCTCTGCACCGGACCAGACGGAAGCTGCCCAGCCTACGGAACCGGATAGGATCGTTACTCCGGTTTTTTCCGCCGCAGATGCCCAGCTGGTGGAGGTTGGCGGCTTTGAAGGATACACGGTGGATGTTTCCGCCCTGCTGCAGCAGCCCCTAAGCTGGGATCTGACAGAAGGCGGCCCGGCGGTGCTGATCCTCCACAGCCACGGTACGGAAAGCTATACCAAAACCGAGGATTATCAGGAAACTGTAAATTACCGGACACTGAACACCGGATACAACGTGGTGTCCATCGGTGACCGGGTGGCAGAGCTTCTGGAGGCCGGGGGAATTCAGGTGATCCACGACAGGGCCATGCACGACAACCCCTCCTACAGCAACGCGTATCATGAAGCCCGCCGCTCCATCGAAAGCTATTTGAAGGAATATCCCTCCATCCGCATGGTACTGGATATCCACCGGGATTCGGCAGAGGACAGCAGTGGCAACCAGATTCATCCGGTAATCAGCACGGAAAGCGGAGATACCGCCCAGCTGATGATGGTGGTAGGGACCGATGCGGGGGGCTTTTCACATCCCCTGTGGCAGGAAAATATGGCCCTGGCGGTGAAGCTGCATACCCAGCTGCAGAAGCAATACCCAGGCATCTGCCGCCCCATCAGCCTGCGTTCCTCCCGGTTCAATCAGGATCTGTCCACCGGTGCCATGCTGATTGAAGTGGGTTCCGCCGGAAATACCCGGCAGGAGGCACTGCAGGCTGCCCGGATCCTGGCAGAGGGAATTCTGGCGCTGGCCCACGGCACCTCCGCCACTGTTTATTGACCTGAGATTCATAAAATCCGCCTGCCGGAGTAAACGGCAGGCGGATACTATTTAACGGATAAAGGAGATGCTCAGCGTGGTGGTCCAGTCATCGCCGGGTGCGAGAATGGCGGCGGCGGGCTTTTCTTCCCAGCGGATGCTGCCATCCAGATGGCTGGGAGTGCTGTGCCAGGGCTCAATGCACACGAATTTCGGGATACCGGGCTTACTCCACAGCAGCACATAGGGGAAATTGCGGATGCTGCAGACCACGCCCCGGCCCGTATCCTTTTCGTACAGGCCCAGCGTCCGGGAGGAAAGGCCGGTCATGCAGTGGCTGTCGTTGGCAAACAGGTTCTCGTCCAGCGGTATGCTGGTGATGTTTTTGCCCAGACAGTAGATCTTATCCCCTACCAGACCGCCAACATCCGTATTGATGCACAGGGGGCTTTCCACGCAGTCAAAGCGCAGCTCATAATCTTCATATGTATGGCTGTCATCAAAGGGCAGCCGGAAAGCGGGATGGTAGCCGATGCCGAAGGGCATTTCCTCCTCGTCATGGTTTTCCACCGTCAGGGTATGGTGGAGGGTATCCCCCTCCAGCGTAAAGGTGGAAATAAGGCGGAACCGGTAGGGCCACTTCCGCAGGGTTTCGGGGCTGTCGGTCAGCTCCAGGGCCAGAGAATTTTCCCCGCAGTACACCAGCGTATGCTCCATGCGCCATGCAAAGCCGTGGGATTTGCAGTTCTCAAAAAGCTGGCCCTTGGCTTCGATCTTCTCGTCCTTCACCCGGCCCGCATAGGGGAACAGGATGGGGCCGTAGCAGCCCCAGACAGCAGGATCTGCCTGCCAGATATGCTCCACGCCGTCACACTTGCGCACCACGCTTTTGATCTGTGCGCCGTCGGTGGTCACCGTTACCTTTAAATATTCGTTTTCAATGTAAAGCTCCATTTTTTCCCTCTTTTCAAATTTCAGTTTGTCGTTCTCAAGGCTCCCCTGGAGGGGAGCTGTCAGCGAAGCTGACTGAGGGGTGAATGTGCTTGAAATACCATGTTTTCACCCTTCCGCCCCTTCGGGGCACCTCCCCTCAAGGGGAGGCTTGAACTGCGCGATAAATACAAATTTACCCTACAAGGCTTTTGATCATGAAGTAGAGCAGCACCACAACGCCCAGCGCGATCCGGTACACACCGAATACCCGGAAGCTGTGCTTGCGCACATACTCCATCAGCTCCCGGATCACCACGAAGCTGACCAGGAAGGACACAATGCAGCCCACGATCAGCACGGTAACCTCCATACCTGTGGCCTCGGCCCCTTCCAGCAGGAATTTCAGCAGCTTCAGGGCGCTGGCACCCAGCATGGTGGGAATGGCAAGGAAGAAGGAGAATTCCGCACCAGCGCTGCGGCCCACGCCCAGTAAGATCGCGCCCAGAATGGTAGCGCCGGACCGGGATGTGCCGGGAATCAGACTCAGGCACTGGAAGCAGCCGATCAGAATGGCGGTGCGGTAATCGATATCGTATACGTTCTTTACCTTCAGCGCCCGCTTTTCATTGAGCCGCTCTACAAACAGGAACGCCACACCGTACAGGATCAGCATGATGGCAACAACAATATAGTTATAAAGATGAGCATCCATCCAGTCGTCCAGCAGCAGGCCGATCACCGCCGATGGCAGCACCGCCACCACAACTTTAAACCAGAGCTGCCATGTTTTTTGCTTCTGCTGGGTATTTTTCCTGGGAGAGAAGGGATTCAGCTTATGGAAGAACAGCAGGATCACCGCTAAAATAGCGCCCAGCTGGATCACTACCTCAAACATCTCCATAAAATCCGCAGAGACCTTCAGCTTGATGAATTCATCCAGCAAAATGATATGTCCTGTGGAGGAAACAGGCAGCCACTCGGTGACACCCTCCACGATGCCAAATAATATGGCTTTCAGTATTTCAATAAAGGTTTCCATACGCTATGTTCCTTTCTTCGGATTCTATGTGATGTTTATTCTACAGTACGCATATCATACCGCAAACAGGCAGTATTTTCAAGGGGAACTTGGCCGTTAACATTTTGCCTGCCAAGTCTTTACAAATTGTTCACCCCAAATTCGTTTTTTGTACTATAATAAGGAAAATAGAAACTTTATCCGGGAGGTAGCAATATGGCAATTTCCGTATTGATTGTAGAGGATGACAAGAATATTCTGGAGCTTCTGCAGATGTATCTGGAGAAAGAGGGCTACGCAGTCACCGTAGCGGGTGACGGTGGTCAGGGCCTTTCCAAATTCCGTGCCATTCGTCCCGATCTGGTGCTGCTGGACGTAATGATGCCTGTGATGGACGGCTGGGCTGTCTGCAAGGCTATCCGTGCCGAGAGCCAGACCCCGGTGATTATGCTCACCGCCAAGGGCGAGACCGACGACAAGGTTGCAGGTCTCAAATCCGGTGCCGATGACTATATCACCAAGCCCTTTGAAATGAAAGAAGTTCTTGCCCGGATCGAAGCGGTCCTGCGCCGGGTTCCCGGTACCGCCGGTGAGAAAAAGGCCCGCCGGCTGGTATTCGACAAGCTGATCATTGACATGGACGCCTTTGAGCTGACCGTGGACGGCAGGAAGGTGGATACGCCTCCCAAGGAGATGGAGCTGCTGTTCTATCTGGCCTCCTCCCCCAACCGGGTCTATACCCGCAACCAGCTGCTGGACGAGGTGTGGGGCTTTGACTACTTCGGCGACTCCCGGACGGTGGATGTCCATGTCAAGCGCCTTCGTGAAAAGCTGGAGGGCATTTCTGAAAAATGGAGTGTCAAAACCGTCTGGGGCGTTGGTTATAAATTTGAAGTTCTTTGAACTTCAAATTTAGCTAAATTCGCCTTCGACGCGCTAAATTGGCTTTGCCAGCTAAATTTGCTGACGCAAGCTAAATTGCCTGCGGGCAGCTGGTGGCGAATTTAATTTAGCTATTGCGTAGCAATAATTTCGCTGCGAAGCAATTTAGCTATGAAGCAACGCTTCATAATTTCGTTAATAGCTTTTTCCTTGTTCTCATAAAACTACCACAAAAACTACCGCACTACTGACACTAACCCTTTTTCGTGGGGGGTAAATGCGGTTAATTGCGGTTGCTAAGTAAAGAAAATGAGGACAAATGAGGTTAAATTATGCTAATGATGTATATTAATGTTCGCAGATTGCGTTATAAATTTGAGGTTCTATAATGCGTAGGGCGGGGGCTTGCTCCCGCCGCACAAAAAAACAGTCTTTTCGGCGGGAGCAAGCCCCCGCCCTACGAAATCTCTTTGAGGTAAATCTATGAAAACTACGTTCAGTCGGGCGTTTTTTCCTGCGGCAGTCGTGGTGATGGTGGCCCTTTTGATCGTGGGTGCCGCTTTTCAGCTACTGGTGCGTAATATTCTCACCCGGCAGATCGAAAACGGTCTCAGGGAGGACTGCGCCACGATAACCGACTTGGCCGCAGCCTACTATATAAACGACACCCTTTCCGATCAGGACTTTTTTGTAAATCTGTCCATAGCCACCCGCGTCAGCGATGCCGATGCCATCATCTGTGACAGTAAGGGCCGCTTGGTCCTTTGCTCAGATTCTCCCATGGGCTGTCCCCACCGGGGTATGGTCATCGACAATACCCATCTGCAGCAGGTATTCCGGGAAAAAACCGTCACAAGCACCGGTGTTGTGGAGGGACTTTACGAGGAAAACCGCTATGTGGTGAGTATGGCTATTTCCGGGCCGGGCAGTGAGCCTGTGGGCATCGTTGTTGTGTCCACCCCTGTAAACCGTGCCCTTTCCATTCTGGATAAGCTCTCCGACACCTACCTGCTGGTGTCTTTGACAGTCATTGTAGGCGCAGTTGCCATCATCATCTATATGGCCCGGCGACAGAGTAACCCCTTGCGGGAGCTGGCAAAGGCAGCCAGCGATTTCGGTCACGGTCATCTGGATGCCCGGGTTGAAGTGGACAAGGGTGATCCCCAGGAGGTGCAGGAGCTGGCGCTGGCCTTTAACAATATGGCCGCCTCTCTGGAAAAAAGCGAGTACCGTCGGCAGGAATTCGTGGCCAATGTTTCCCACGAGCTGAAAACCCCCATGACCACCATTTCCGGTTATGTGGACGGTATGCTGGACGGCACCATCCCCCCGGAAAAACAGGCGCATTATATGCACCTGGTATCCGACGAAACCAAACGGCTCAGCCGGCTGGTGCGGAGTATGCTGGACATTTCCCGTATGCAGGACCAGGAGTCGATCCCTCAGGAAAAGCGCAGCCGTTTTGATGTATGCGAATGTGTGGGTCAGGTGCTGATCACCTTTGAGCAGAAAATCGTGGGCAAGGCCCTGGAGGTGGATGTGTCCTTCCCGGAGCATTCCGTCTATACCCGTGCTGACAGCGATTCCATCACCCAGGTGGTGTATAATCTTTTGGACAATGCCGTAAAGTTCTGCCCGGAGGAGGGCACACTGAACATCACCATTCGGGAAGGGGACGGCAAGGTTTATGTATCCGTTGGCAACGACGGCAAGACCATTCCGCCGGAGGAGCTGCCCCTGGTCTTTGACCGGTTCCACAAGACCGACAAAAGCCGGGCGGAGAACCGGGAGGGCTGGGGCTTAGGTCTGTACATTGTAAAAACCATTATTGACCGCCACGGCGAGAACATCTCCGTTTCCAGCCGGAACGGCAGAACGGAATTTACCTTCACACTGCCGCTGGTGAATTGAGAATTGAGAATTGAGAATTGAGAGTTGAGAATTACGAAAACCAAAAACCTGCGTCATTCTGAGCGGAGGCGAAGCCGGAGTCGAAGAATCTACGCACTACTGTTACATTACATCTTCAATCGGTGCGAAGATCCCTCGACTTCGCTCGGGATGACGCAGACTTTGGTTCCCGTTTACAACTAAGAAAAGGTTATTTTATGGACGAACAACGCAATGAATATCGCACCGGGCGTACCGAACCCCGCCGTAAGCATAACGGCATTATCGCCCTGCTGCTGATCCTTGTGATTTTTCTCAGCGGTCTTGTGAGCGTGCTGGGTATTATGAATATTCGCCTGTTCCATCTGCTAGACAAAAAGAAGCAATCCGCGCCCCTGTCCTTTTCCCGGCAGGAGGAGCTTCTGCCCACCCAAACAGAAGATGCCGTTATTTTTTCCGGTATGACCATTCAGGAGATTCCTGCGGTCTATCAGTCTGTCCACGAGCTGCCGGCCGGCTTGTATATTGCCCATATCCAGGAGGGCTCTGCAGCCCAGCTGGCAGGCATTTTGGCCGGTGATGTGCTGGAGACCTTTGCCGGCACCCAGGTCACCACCCTGGAAACACTGAAAAATTTACTTTCCAATGCCCAGGGTAGTGTCACGCTCACCGTTTGCCGTGATGGGCAGCATCAACAAATCACACTGGAGGTATCCCGGCAATGAAACCCACCCATGAAATGCAGTTTACCCTGTCCAATATCCATACGGACTGCTTTGGCTACGCCCGCCCGTCAGCGATCCTGTATATGATGCAGGAGGCGGCAGGGGAGCACTGCGCCTTATTGGAAGTGGACAGAGAACATTTATCCCATAAGCACCTGTTTTGGGCAGTGACCCGCACCCGTGTGCAGATCACCCGCCTGCCCCGGTTAGGTGAAACCGTCACCCTGAAGACCTGGCCCATGCCTGCCACCCGGGTGGCCTATCCCCGGTCTGTTGTGGGCTATGATGCCGATGGGGAGGAGCTGTTCCGTTCCATCAGCCTGTGGGTGCTTATGGATGAGCAGACCAGAGCCATGGTCCTGCCGGGCAAAAGCGGTGTTATTGTGGACGGCACCCTCACCGGCACAGAGCTGGCTGTCCCTCACGCCATTGCCACCCGGCCAATGATTCACCAACAAAAAAAGCAGGTCACCTACTCCCTTTTGGACCAAAACGGCCACATGAACAACACCCGCTATATGGACTGGGTGGACGATCTGCTCCCCGGGGAATTCCACAAGACCCATCCGGTGCAGGAATTCACCCTTTGCTATATGAACGAAGCCCGGGAAGGGGACAGTGTCTATCTGCAATTTGACCTGTCTGACGGGCAGGTTTTGACGGTAGATGCCCAGCGCCCAAAGGCCGACGGCAGCGACCGAATCTTCTCTGCGCAAGTTATCTTCAGCGGTATTCTGTAAACCTGTTGAAAAGCCCCGAAATTTGGACCGAAAACGAAATATTTCCAAAAACCCCCTGTAAAACCGTGGTTTGCAGGGGGTTTTCCTGTGGACAACTCTGTGGACAATGTGGATAACTCCCATTTACATAACCCCGAAAAACGCCATAATTTTCCGTTTATGTAAACCGATTTTCTGTTGCGTACAGGCCCCTGGCTCCCTCTTTGCGGGAGCCAAGGTTACCGGTGTCCACGCCGACCCCTATATAATTTTGGTATTTTTTTCTTTGCAAATATACAGATGTTCTGCCCCCTGTTTTTTTGTCCCCATTATAGCGGTATTACCCCCATTTTCAGTAGAGGCGCAACACCCTTCTCTACGTGCTGTGCCCTGGTATATTCTGTTATTTTTTGTGTTTTTCCATCAAAATAAAAATTTTTATGCAAAATATAAAAAATTGTATGGACTTCCTTTTTTTTGTGTGATAAGATATATGTGGTGGAAGTTGTATTTCTCACAGAACGCCACCGATTTACTATAACTAAGCGGCCTTGCCGCATACCATTTTAGGAGGAAACAGTATGAAGATTAACCTGGAAAAGTATGGCATTACCGGCACCACCGAGATTGTCTACAATCCCACCTACGAGCAGCTCTTTGAGGCTGAGATGGACCCCACCCTGGAAGGCTTTGACAAGGGTCAGCTCACCGAGCTGGGCGCCGTAAACGTAATGACCGGTATCTACACCGGCCGTTCCCCCAAAGACAAGTTCATTGTTATGGACGACACCTCCAAGGACACCGTGTGGTGGACCTCCGATGAATACAAGAACGACAACAAGCCCGCTTCTGAGGCCACCTGGAAGGCTTGCAAGGAGCTGGCTCTGAAGCAGCTGAGCAATAAGAAGCTGTATGTCATGGACCTGTTCTGCGGCACCAACCCCGACTCCCGTATGGCCATCCGCTTCATCGTGGAAGTGGCATGGCAGGCACACTTTGTGAAGAATATGTTCATCACCCCCTCCGAGGAGGAGCTGAAGAACTTCGAGCCTAACTTTGTTATTTACAACGCCTCCAAGGCCAAGGTGGAAAACTACATGGAGCTGGGTCTGAACTCCGAGACCGCAGTTCTGTTCAACCTGACCAGCCGTGAGCAGGTGATCCTGAACACCTGGTACGGCGGTGAAATGAAGAAGGGTATGTTCTCCATGATGAACTACTACCTGCCCCTTGCCGGTATGGCTTCCATGCACTGCTCCGCCAACACCGATAAGGAAGGCAAGAACA
>JAZNPV010000026.1:0-18826 GCA_045589835.1 Faecousia sp. | reverse complement strand
AATCACATAATCACAAAATTCTTTGCTGCCGGTTTTGATTCTGCTCATGGAGCGCATCTGGCAGTTGATGCCTGCAAACAATGTAGGCAGCGGTTTCGCCCCCAGGTCCTCGCACATACAGAAATATTCATAGAAGCCGATTTGGTAGGACTGGCAGTAGCCGCCATCTTCTACCCGTTCTGCCCACAGGGAGTATTTGGCCTTTCGATCCCACAGCGGACCCACGGTATCCTTCCAGTCGTACTCGTTGCCGCGCTGCTTGCCCTCTACGATACAGCCGCCGGGGAAGCGCACAAAGGCAGGCTTCAATTCCTTCAGTGTTTCCATCAGATCACGGCGCAGCTTTCCGTGCTGCCATTTGGGATCATCCTTGTTCCAGTAGTCGGCATCATAAAGTTCCACGCAGTCCAGATCCAACTGACCGGTTCCATCAAAGGAGATCACCAGTTTGCCGTAGCCTTCCCAGACTCCGTTAAGCAGTGCTTCGCAGCACTGCCACCCATTCCTCTCTGCCGAAACCGAAGAACATTCCGTCAGCGGCGTATTCTGACAGTCCGCAACATAAATGTTTACATTGTCGACATAGCCGTTATTTCTAATCCAGCACTTAAACTGATAGGCTTTCCCCGCAGCAATGTACATGGCGCACTTATCCTTATTGGCACCACCGCCGTTGTAGCCCAGATTTTCCAGCTTTGCTCCGGGGCTGACGGTCAAACGGGCATATTTACTGTTTGCGCCAAGGGCATCCGTGTCACCGCTTTCCATTTTGCCGCCGGAAATATGCCAATACCGCAGCGGATCATCCACACTTGCCTTCTTTTTAGCATTGAAGTAAACTCCGTCAAAGCTGTAATTGTTTACAAGATTGGCATTCAATCCGCCGTCGCAGGCATAATTGATATCCTCCAGGAAAACACCGTATAGCTCCGGACTGACTTTCTTACCATTTGATTTCACGTTCAGATCAATCATGCATATTTCTCCTTTTGCCGGATCAAATTTGTTCTTCGCAGCATGGATGATTTTACAAGCAAATGCTGACGATTACCTAAAAATATCATATAATATTTAGGAAAAAGGAACAATCAGCAAAGAAACACACGATTGTATCTTTATGAACAAATCAACCGAATATGTTCATTATTCTAAATTTTTGTTAAAACTATCAATTTCCGGAGGAAATAATTAGGCAAAACGCCTACCGCCCAATACACCGGCAAAACGCTTCCAGAACAGAGAGCACCAGATCAGCGCGGGTGGTATCCATGGTCATACCGATGAATGTGCCTCTTGCGTTGGTATCATTGATAGGACTTCTTTCGCCCATTAAATACGGCAGGAAGAACACATGGTTCTCGCCCAGTTTCTCGTCGGTAATAGGTGCCTGTTCTGCGGCATGCTCGTTTGTTCCGAAGATGTCTTCCAATAACCACTTGTTGCAACTTGCGGCAGAAAGCATACAGCCCATGAGATGCCAGCCGCCGTCGGCATGAGCAAAGGCATGGAGGGCATTGTTGGGGTCGACGCCGAACTTCTCGGAGGAGATAAACACCGTGCCGGAGGTACCCAGGCTTATATTACAGCCATCCTCACCTACAACACCGGTGCCAACTGCCGCAGCCGCATTGTCACCGGCACCGGCGCAAACCTTAACAGTCCCGGGAATGCCCAGAGCCTTGGCTACATTAGGATCGACAGTACCAATGCAATCATAGCTTTCAAAGAGCTTCGGCATCTGGGATTCCGTAACACCACAGATCTTCAACATTTCCTTGGACCAGCACTTGTTGCGCACATCCAGAAGCAGCATGCCGGAAGCATCGGAGTAGTCGCAGCTATGTACCCCGGTCAGGATATAGTTGATATAGTCCTTGGGGAGCATGATCTTTGCGATCTTCGCAAAATTCTCAGGCTCATTCTCCTTCATCCAGAGGATCTTAGGAGCGGTAAAACCTGCAAAAGCGATGTTGGCCGTCAGCGCAGACAGCTTGTCCTTGCCGATTTCGTTGTTGAGGTAATCCACCTGCTTGGCAGTTCTGCCGTCGTTCCAGAGAATGGCTGGGCGGATCACATTGTCATCTTCATCCAGTACCACCAGACCGTGCATCTGACCGCCGCAGCCAATACCGGCAACACAGGATGCATCGAAGCCATTCAGCAGTTCCGGCATGCCTTCAAATAGGGCTTTCTTCCAGTCCTCCGGATTCTGCTGACTCCAGCCGGGCTGGGGGAATTCCAGAGGATATTCTTTTGTAACTGTGTTGTGAATCTTTCCTTCTGCATCCATAAGCAACAGCTTCATGGCAGAAGTGCCAAGATCGATACCAATGTATAATTTCATAGATGTCCACCCTGCTAAATCGTTGCGCCGTTTGATTCAATAATGGATTTGTAATGATAACCGGATTCTTTGATGGTGCGTTTTCCGGTTCCAAAATCCACGTGGATCAGACCAAACCGTGGATCATAGCCTTCCGCCCACTCAAAATTATCCATCAGCGACCAATGCTGGTAGCCCAGCACCGGGATACCTTCCAAAATGGCCCGCTTCAGATTGTGCAGATATTCATCAATGTAGCCGATACGGATGTCATCTGCCACTTCACCCTGCTCATTCACAGCATCCAAATTGGACATACCGTTTTCCGTGATCATAATAGGCAGCTTGTAGCGTTCATGTAAGAAACGAACAGTCCAGTAAATGCTCCTGCCGTCAATGACCCAACCCAAAGAATTCTTTGGAAGATTGCTTGTGTCAATATTTTTATCGCCACCCCAGTCGGAATAATTGAAGGCTGCGTAGTTGTTGATACCAATAAAGTCAAAATCTACCTGAATGTCCTTCATATCCCGTTTCCGGGATCGGTATATACCGTAAGCCACCACTGGCTTGCCCAACAAAATCGGATCCATCCACCAGCGGTTATTCATGGTTCCCATACCCTTGAAAAAGGATTTATGACGGGCAGTTTCAATACTGCTTTCCGTTTCCTCTGCCGGAATGAATGCACCGGCAGCAAAGGAGATGCCAATCTTCGGATTCTTTTTTGCCCGCTCCCGGATCAGTCTTACCGTTGCCGCGTTGGTCAGCATAAAGTTCCGGGTGATCCTAGGCAGGCTCAGATAATCTCTCTGGAACGGTGCATGGACACCCTGCATATAGCCGTTCATCAGGAAACACTGGGGCTCGTTGAAGGTGATCCAATATTTCACCCGGTCCGACAGACGATCCACTACCGCTGACGCAAACTCCAGAAACGCTTCCCGGATTGCAAGGGTTTTCCATCCGCCTTTTTCGTGCATCCACAGGGGCAGATCCCAATGGTACAGCGTTACCAGCGGTTCGATCCCGGCTTCCAGCAGGGCATCCACCAGATCACTGTAAAATATCAAACCTTCTTCGTTGACCGTCCCTTCCTGGGGTATGATTCGAGACCAGGAAACAGAAAACCGGTAGGATTTCAGTCCCAGTTCCTTCATCAATGCCACATCCTCACGCCAGCGATGATAGTGATCGCAGGCAGTGTGGCATGTTTCGTCGTTGTGGACTTTTCCGGCAGGGGCTACATCCCAGATGCTGGGGGTTCTTCCGCCGCAGTCCCAGCCTCCCTCAATCTGAGCAGAAGCTGTGGCAGCACCCCACAAAAAGTCCTTGGGAAATACAGTTTCGCTCATACGGTTTCCTCCTTGCTGAATGAGATAGCGTGCAAATCGATTTCTCCTTTACCGCGGAAGCGCAGAAACAACGGATGTACACCGTCCAGCTTCACTTTTGCATCTGCCTGCGTCCACTGCAAAGACGGACGTACAGGAATCGTACCGACCACATCGCCATTTTCCTTTACCCGCACTTCCAATGTTCCACTTCCGGTGCCGCGATAAGCTATACTGATTTTACGTATAGCCTGGAAATCGAAATACTTATAGCCGAGCTGGGTGTTATCCATCAGATCGGCAACATACACTTCTCCCTCGGCTTCATCAATCCGGGGCAGTGCTTGCTGCCTGCCGATCCCAAGTCTAACGGGTTTTCCGCAGGTCAGATTGCAGGCAATAGCCGCCAGAATACTGCCCTGGGCCGGAATTGGCTTACCGTCTAATCCCTGTGTGGTGATCTCAACCTGAGGGATGCTTCCGTCAGGCAGGATCTTAATAGGTTCGGCGCAGGCCTGCCGGGAGAAATCCGTATTATTGGTGCAGCGGTGATAAAATACATACCACTCTCCGTTTATGTATTCAATACCGCCGTGGATCGTACCGGCGGGGGCTTTGGGCACCGTATTGCCCTGATAACCAAGATCCGAATTTGAGATGATCACACCCCGGTACTGAAAATCCCGGTCCGGATAATGGCTGGTGGCATATGCCAGCTCATTGTTTTCTCCGGAGGAATAGACCAGATAGTAAAGGTCGCCGATCTTCCGAATGGAGGGTGCTTCATAAAAGGCATGGTGATAAAGCTTGCTGTCCTTTGGTGCAGTGGTCTTGCTGTCCAGCACAGCCTTGGGCTGCCCCTTGACGGTGATCATGTCCTCTTCCAGCTCCACAACAGCGCAGGAGAGGATGCTGGGCTTTGTTGCCTTGATCTCGGACACCGGGCGCTGAAACAGCCTACTCTGCACCACATTGTAAATGGGTGCAAGCAGCCTGCTGCGGAAATCCCGTGCAAGGCCCCAGCCGTAGTACAGCCAAATGCGTCCGTTGTCATTCAAAACTGCCGGGTCATTGGTCAGATATTTCAGAACGGGAGTACCATCAGGATATTGAATATCCGCCAAATAGGAAAATGGACCACCGGGATCATCGGATACAGCAACGGACATGGGGCCAAAATTTTTAGTGTTGGGACCCATGGCGCAATAGTACAGATAGTATCTGCCGTCATTGCCCCGAACGCAGTCGGGGGCATAGTAGTCCACCTCTTTACCCGGCTTTGACCGGGGATCCTGATTCTTCCGGTAGGTCACCCCATGGCAATGCCACCTGGACAGGTCATCCACCGGCGCAGACCAAACCGTATAATCCTGCACGCAGAAGCGGTCAGACCGTGCTTTGTCATGGGAACCGTACAGATACACCCGGTCCCCAAAAACATGAGGCTCCCCATCGGGAATATATTCATTCAAAGGAAGAAATGGATTCATAATCAAAATTCCTTACATGTATCACTCTTGAATACCAGTTCCAGTACCCGTCCGGCAGACAGATTCAGAGCATTGCGGCTGAGCTTACCAGCTTTCAGCTCCTGCCGCAGCTTCTTGCTGACAGCAGCAGTTCCGGGCATGATCAGATCGTTGCCTGCGTTAATGGCCTCGGCATAGGAACATTGCTCAGTTGCATTCCAGTCGCTCATCACAAGGCCGTCAAAACCCCATTCCTGACGCAAAACCCGGGTACAGAAATCAAAGCTGTTGCATACATATTTTCCGTTGACCCGGTTATAGCTGGACATGACCGTCCAAGGCTTTCCTTCAGTAACAGCAATCTGGAAAGCCCGCAGATAGATCTCCCGCAGCGCCCGCTGGGACACATTGGCGGATACACCGGTTCGGTTATCTTCCTGGTTATTGCAGCAATAGTGCTTCTGCGCAACACCCACACCGCCCATACTTTGGACACCTCTTGTGATTGCCGCTGCCATTTTACCGGACACAAGCGGATCTTCCGAATAATACTCAAAGTTTCGTCCGCACAGAGGATTTCTATGGATATTCAAACCCGGAGCCAGCCAGACGGAAACACCGATCTCCAGCATTTCCTTGCCCACAGCATTTCCGACCTTTTCAATCAGTTCGGCATTCCAGGTCTGGGCCTGCACCGTTTCGCTGGGCCATGCAGTCATATAGCGGTAGACGGTCTTTCCCTTGCCGGGTCTGCCCTTCAGCAAGGGTTCCACTTTTGTCAGCCAACCCCATTTCCAGTCGGCAGGCAGGCCATCCGGATACCGGGGTGTACCATCCCGCATCACCGTGGTGGACTGATTCACATTCAAACCAGCAGGGCCGTCCGCAAGGACGATATTAGGGATGCCTTTCTTCAGCAGCTTGGTACAGGTTCTTCCTGCGGCACCCATTACATTGTTGTAGCAGCGGATAGAGTAGCCGCCGCCAACCACCAGCTTGATCTTATCTGTGTCTGACAGCTTTTGCAGCAGTGCCTGAACCTTGGGAGAAAATGTCTCCTCAAAAGCAGAGTGCTTACTATCGCCGATGGATTTAACCGGCTCAATAATACGGTCTTCTGCGATTGTGATCACGCCGCAGGGAGTATCATTCAAGCTCAATCCGTACTCGTCCTTTTCCAGAACAAATGCAGACTGGTCTTCATCAAAAGAAGCAATGTCCTTCAATTCATAGGGAATTGTCAAGGTCTGACTTTCACCCGGTTTCAGCAGGTTGGTCTTTGCAAATGCAGCAAGACTCTTCTTCTCGTGATCGATTTTTCCATCCGGCTTGGAAATATAAAGATGAAGAACTTCCTTGCCGCCGCAATCTCCGGTGTTTTTCACCGTGACCGTCACGGCTGCTTCTGTTACATTTTCCACTGCACATGCAAAGGTCGTGTAACTGAGACCAAAGCCGAAGGGATACCGGGGAGCGATTTTCTGCTTATCAAACCATCGGTAGCCTACATAGATGCCCTCGCTGTATTCTTCATCGTCCAGATTCCCATTTCTGTGGCCAAAGGTGTTGGCACTGGGGTAATCTTCATACCGCATGGCCCAGGTGTCTGTCAGTTTGCCACTGGGGCACACCGCACCGGTCAGAATATCCGCCAGAGCATTACCTCCCTCCATACCGCCCTGACCGTAGAACAGCACCGCATCGATACGGATCTCATCCAGAATGGAAAGGTCAATGACTCCGCCGCAGTTGAGTACCAGAATCAGCTTCCGGTAGTGCCGGGACAGCAGACGCAGGCTGTCTTCCTCCACATCGGACAGGAGATAATCTCCCTTTTCTACCCGCCTGTCTTTTCCTTCTCCGGCCTGTCTGGAGAGGACATAGATTGCGGTATCCGTTTCATCAGTCAGTTCATCTTCCTGAATCGGTGTGCAGGCAGGATACGGCATAGGATGCTCTCCGATAAAGAGGAACATCTGCATAGTCTGGATAGGGTTATACTTTTTGATCTGTTCTTCGACACCGGTTCTCCATGCAGACACATCCGCATCATATTTCTCTTTGAAGCGGTCCATCCACGCTGTGGTAGGAAAGGTAAAGCCTGCACTTTTAAGGCCATCTTCAATGGTAACACTGTGTCTTTCCCGTACATCACCGCTGCCGGAGCCGCCCTTGACGGTCATGCGACTGCCGGGGCCGTAGAGTGCTACAGACCGGGTGGTTAAGGGCAGTACATTGTCGTTTTTCAGCAGAACGATACCTTCAGCCGCTGCCTCCCTGGCCAATGCCTTATGTTCTTTTTCTCTCTGGGATTCCGTCCGGGTATTTACGCCAAAAACCTGAAATTTCATTTTGGCAACTCCTTTGGATTAACTGAGGGTAATGAGGATCACATCGTTGGTACAAAGCTGCAGGGAAAGCTTTGTCTTTCCGTTCTCGACTGCAAATCCCTGAGGCTCCTTTCTCAGCGCAGTTTTTGCCTTAATATCAGCAACCTGCGCAGGAGTCAGCAGATTAGGTTTGCCCAGCTTCAGCCACTCAGCCTTGGGATTGCAGTGGGTGTCATCGATTACCTGCATGGTAACCGCATTTGCTGTGCAATTCACTTCGATATCAATGTTAAAAGCATCATTCTTTTCATAGTCGAAGTCATGGGCATAAAGCAGAACCTGTGTTTTGTCGCCGTCAACGAATACGGAGTATTCCACCGCATCATTGGTGATGGGCAGGTCCAGCCGATTGGGATACAACTGGCTCAACAGCTTAAATCCCCAGAAATTAGGTTTCGGAATACCATCGTTGTTTACGATGCCGTAGCTACCGTGGAAGGGTTTGCCCAGAATGAACATCTCCTCAAACACATCGGAGCAGCACCAGAACATATAGGCATCCATAACGCCCTTCAGATCCATGATACTCTTAACAAGAAATGCGGCAGAGTATTTTTCGTCATGTACAGGAGATGCATAGACCGCCATTGAGTTCCATTCCGTCATAAACAGAGGAACATTCCCGGCTTCCTGCCGAGCCTTTTCATCCATTTCCCGGAGGATACCCTTGGTCCATTTTTTATAATCCCACGGTTTAAAGAAATACTGGGTCAGGGTGTCGCCTAGATCCACCTTGTTCTTTGCATTGTCGTGGGTGGCCTTCATCATCTTCAGAGCATCCATGACGGTGAAGATATTGCCAAAGCCGTCACCTGGATAGTGATGGGTGGAAATAAAATCGTAAGGAACCTGATTGCTTTCGCAAAAGTCCTTGAAATCCTTCACCCACAGGCAGGCACTGGTAGCGGGGCCACCCACACGAAGCTGCGCATCCACTTTCTTGATAGTCTTTGCGGTAGCTTCATAGAGTTTGAAATAATCCTTCTGCTTTCCCTTGAAGAAAATGGGCAGGTCGGGTTCGTTCCACACCTCAAAGTACCAGCTTCGCACCTCTTCCTGTCCATAGCGTTCAAAGAGGAAATAGAGGAACTTTTCCACCAGCTCACACCAGCGCTCCATGTACTTGGGCATAGTGATATTGTTTTTATAGCGCAGGCCGATCTTCTTACCGCTGGCCAATGCCTTGGGCATGAACGACAGCTCCACAAAGGGCTTCATACCGCAAGATAGTACATTGTCAAAGACATTGGCGATCTGACGAAAACTGACTTCCTCGATTTCCTTTGCCCAGGGCATGGCCGCAAAGTTATGGTAATCCGTCAGCCGCTGAACCACCAGCAGATCGTCATCGAAAATACCGTGAAAGCGGATATATTTGATACCCAGTTCGTCATGGGTCAGCTTCACATGGCTACACACATCCGTGCGCAGCATCTGGCAGGCATGGTCGTTACCGATACCAAACTGCCAGGAGAAGTCTGTGGGAATTGTGGGCATGTTTCTGTCAATGGTAATTCTCATACATTACACCAAGCTTTCTGTGTATCTGTGGGTTCCGCTTTCCAGCATCATAGTATTGCCGCTGGGCAGAACCAGTTCGCATTTGGTAGATGTGGGTACTTCTACCCGAATGATAAAATCGTTGTTATTAATTTCCCAATGGACTGCTGCCATTCCATAGGGTGTCTTGAGGCTGCCCTTGGCCCAGGTCAGTCCACCGCCCAGAAGCGGCTTGACCCGGAAACTGCGGTAGCCTCCGTCCAGAGGCTCCAGGCCAATTACTCTGCGGTATAGGAAGTCGCCCACCGCGCCGTAGGCATAATGATTCATGGAAGGGTCTCTGACCTCGCCATCCAGGGTAATGGCATTCCACTGCTCCCAGAAGGTGGTGGCACCCATTTTAATGCAGTACAGCCAACTGGGGCAAGTATCCTGCAACAACAACCGAAATGCCGTATCCGCATACCCGTTATCTGCCAACGCAAACAAGATATAGGGTGTACCCGGAAATCCGGTAGTTAGGTGATAGTCTTTCTCCACTACCAGTCGGTTCAAATTGTCCGCCATAGCTTTGCGGTTCTCGCTGTCCTCAATGCCAAAGTAAAGGGGCAACACATAGCCGGTCTGGAATTCTTCTGTCAGCTTTCCATGTCCATCGGTCAGGATATTGCAAAACGCACGGCAAATATTGCGGTGCAGCTTTTCATAATACTGTCGATCCTCCGATTCTCCGAGAATCTCGGCGATTTTTGCCATAACAGCGGCGGAATTGGCATAGTAGGCTGTACCCATCCATTTTCCCCGGGCCAACCAGTCCTTGATATAGCCCTCCGGCGCACACCAGTCACCAAACTGGAACAACCACTTCCATATATACTTTCGGTCACCTGGGCCATAGAGGGATGTCCAGAACTTGACCGCCTTCATAAACTTTTTCATGCAGGGATACTGCCGTTTCAGCAATTCCCGGTTGCCTCGTGCCAAATACTCCGCCCAGGGAACTAGGATGCAGGCATCGCCCCAGCAGGCTGTAGCCACCACTGGGGGTGTACTTCCATGACGGGGGACAACCATGGGAATGCCACCGCCAGGCCCCTGCTCCAAACGGACATCCTTCAGCCACTTTTCCAAAAAGCGGCTCATGTCAAAATTATAACAGGCTGTGCTGGCAAAAATGGAAATATCGCCTGTCCATCCCTGCCGTTCATCCCGCTGGGGGCAGTCTGTGGGGATATCCACAAAATTGGATTTTCCGCTCCAGCGGATGTTGCTCTGCAATTTGTTAAGCTGCTCGTCGGAGCATTCAAAGGTTCCGATCTCCTCAAAATCCGAGTGAAGCACATAGGCGGCCACTTCAATATTTTCCGGCTCAATTCCGGTAATACCAATGTACCGGAAGCCCATATAAGTAAACTTGGGAGTATACACCTGCTCCCCATCCTTGCAAATATAGGTAACCGTTGCTTTTGCTGTCCGCAGAGATTTGGTGTACAGCTTATCCCCATCCAGTACCTCTGCATGACGGACGGTGATTACTTCACCCTTCTTCCCCCGGATGCGCAGGACAACTACCCCGGAGAAATTTTGACCGAAGTCATAGATTTCTTCGCCGTCCGAGTTGTGGAAGAGATAAACTGGAGCCAGCGTTTCCTGCCGGGTCACCTTGCAGCCGGAAGAAACTGTGATCTCAGGAGTAAAGGGCAATTTGATTTCGTCCGCTTTGTTCCAAACCGATCTCTTTAGATCAACGGTTGCATCAAAGGTTTCTCCGTCATAGAAATCAGCGGCAATGTAATTTCCCTGCAAGGCTATCTCCCAGCTACCGTCGGTCACAATTCGTTCCCTCGTACCATCGGCATATTCCAGAAACAGCTCCAGAAGCAATGCCTGTCTATCAGCAGTAATCTTGTTCTTGCTTTCATAGGTGAATCGACCCACTGCCCAGCCGCCTGCTACAATGGCAGTCAGCGTGTTACGCTCCGTTATCTGGGTTGTTACATCGTAATACTGATATTGCAGATTCTTTTTGTAGCTGGTAAAACCGGGAGCGAAGTATTCATCCCCGACCTTTTCGCCGTTCAGCATCAGCTCGTAAACACCCATAGCTGTCGCAGTAATGTAAGCTCGTTTCAAGGGTTTCCTCACGGAGAAGTCCTTGCGGAAGGTCATCGGTACCGGGGATACCTTCTTGCCGATCCGATAGGTTCTATCAGTGATCCACTTGCCTTCCCAAGGCAGCCCCATCCGCCCGGTCAGAAAGGATGCTGTTCCTTTCACTTGCTGTCCACGGTTGTCCATGGCGCAGATCTCAATATCGTAGTTTGTAAAGGGCTCCCATTGAATCCCGTCAAGAGGGATCCCCACCTGCTCTTTTCCGCAGTGGATGATCCGGTTACCGATTCGAATGGTGGCATTCTGAAGGAATGTTTCGGGAATATCGCTGTGCAGAGAAAAACACACCTCAGGCGCAGTATGATCTGTCACGCAGCCAAATTTCAAATTCTCGATTCGGATATCCCGGATCTCCAGCATGGTTAGTCCCTTCTTTCGTTACTTTTTCTTTTTGGCCTGTTTTGCCAGATACTTTGCATTCTCCACATCAAAGTCCAGACCCTTTCTGGCGCATTTTGTCTTCAGGTCGGCAATGCGGTTTTCTTCACGGATGGCATCGGCCTTTTCCTGCTCGATGCGCTCAGCTTCTGCGGGATCGATCCATTCTTCACCACGGGCCAGAACCGCTTCCTTCTTCCGGCGGAGCAGCTCTGCGTTGATCTCGGGCAGTTTCTTTTCCACATCCACGAAGGGCAGGAAGATCACAACCACCGCTGCCAAAATCGCGTCAAACAGATAGAAAGACATGGTCATGAAGTTGGTCACTTCCACGCTGGGAATCACACCTTCCACATCCACGAAGCCCATACGCAGGATACTGGATTCAAAACCGCCTGCAAAGGGCGCATAAATCAGGGCCTGCAGCGCAGTAAGAACAGCAATGCCCATCATGCCTTCCAAACGCATATGGGACTTGAATTCCACATCATCATAAGCAAAGCACATCAGCGTTGCGAAGATGTAGGCATTGGGCAGCCAGCCGATATTGCGCAGGAAGCCGCCAATCAGTGCGGGGATCAGCTGATCCGCAAACATCCAGCCCATGACACTGCCGATCAGCACCAGTGCGTAACCGCCAACGGTCAGATTCTTGATGCCGATTTTCTTTGCAAGGGGATAAATCAGGAACGCGCCGATACCCAGAGGAATACCGGTGACCACCTGATAGATGGTGTACATGGCCCAGTTCTCCGCGCCACCCAGCATGAACTTGATGTAGAAATACTGCACATTGCCGCCTTTGAAATTGTCCACGATACCACTGATGGTGGCAATGGCAAACAGGATCACAAAGTATTTGTTGGAGAGAAGCGCTTTCATCTGCTGGCGCAGGGGGATCTTCTGCTCATCCAGACGGTCATGCTCTACAGCCACGTCTTCGGAAATTCTTTCACGGGTGTAGAAATACTCCAGAAGCAGAAGCGGGATGGCAATGATGGACATGGTGACCATCAGGATGGGATATCCATTGATATCCTTCTCCAGCCACATGGGAAGCACCACCATATTGAACACCATGCCGATGACAATGCCGGAAAGCAGGGTCCATGACATCTTGCGGATGAACTGGATGTGGGTTTTTTCCTTGGGATCACGGGTGGTCAGTGAACAGATGGTATCCCGGAACAGGTAGAAGTAGGACGATCCCACCGTATGATAGCAAACGAGCAGGAAGAAGAAATAGTACCAGTAGCTTTCGCCCAGGGTATTACCGGGGAACAGGAAGATCAGTCCGCCAATGATGATGGAAATAAAGCCAAACACCAGATGCCAGGGGCGCATTCTGCCCTGCCGGGATTCGGTATGCTGGATCAGCCAGCCGTTCAGCAGGCCGACCAGAACTGCCAAAACCTTAGCGCTGGTCATGACGACCTCATAAACACCGCCCATCTGCTGGATCATTTCCACATTGGCCACACCGTACATGGCACCGGTTTGCTGGGTGAAGAACTTTTCAACCAGCGCAGCGATGGTATTGACCACAAAGATCAAACCCAGAGGTCCAATCAGATGACCAAGGACCCATTCTTTGGTGGATACGGAATTTGTGGTTGCTTTGCTGTTCATGAAATCTTTTTCAAAGAGTCCACGGCTGAGTAGCTTTTTCATTTCATTTTACCTCCACTTCTACTGCAACAGGCTCGACGCCTTCGGATTTCACTGTAATCGTTGCTTTACCCGGAATATTGCCTGCCCGCAGTACCGCAAGGGTTCGTCCGCGATAGGAATTGTGATAGTTCTTATCGAACACCTCATCGGTCTTGCACAGGGCACTGCCGAAGCCTGCAAGGGTAACTGCGCCGTCTACGGTGATCTCAACTCTCTGCTCAATATAGGGTTTCAGATTGCCCTTCCCATCCGTGAATTCAATGGACAGATAGCAAAGATCCTGATTATTGGCACGAAGTACCGTCTTTTCGTGTCTTACTGTCAGAACAGTTTCTGTACCGGCAGTAGTTAGGCTATGGTTGGAGATTACATCTCCCTTATAGTCCAGTGCTTCGGCGGTCAGTGTGCCGGGCTGGTAAGGCAGCTTGAAATATGCCTTGTACTTCTTGACAGGCTTTGTGGCGATCTCCATGCCGTTCAGCTTCAATCGTACCGCTGCGGCATCCGCATAGACCTCCACAGTAGCCTTCGTTCCTTCATAGCCTTGCCAGCTCCAGCTGTCGATTGCGTTGGTAAACTGCCACGCACCGGTGCTGGGAGATTCTTTTGCGTGATTCACAGGACGAACCCCGATGAAAGGTTTTTTCCGCAAACCCCAGACGATCTGCATAAAGTACATGGAGGCCAGCGGCTTTCCGGTAATATCGATCATGCCCTGGCCTGCAAGCAAGGGCAGACCCTTGTAGGAATGATAAGTCCAGTCACCGATGCAGGCTTCGCCCAGGTAATCCCAGGCTGACCAGACAAAGTCACCGAGGACTTGCGGATATTTTTTCACCCGTTCCCAGTTGTAGGGCAAGTCCGCAACCATGGTTTCACTGCCTACCATCAGCCGGTTCGGGTATTTTCTTACATCCTCATCGTACCGGGAGGAAGCGTAGTTCAATCCCAGAACATCCAAACCATTTGCTGCACCCATGCAGGCCTTGTCCCCCTTCGCTCCTTTGCTCATGAAGAACATCAGGGGACCCAGCTTTTGGGCCATGGCATTGAAGAAGGCAGAGCCGGTCTTCTTTTCCTTGTAGCCGCCTTTTCTGGGAAGGGGTTCGGGCTTATAATCGCCCTTGTCTTTGTAAACACCCATACCTATGTTGGCATAGACATTCAGCAGCACATTGACACCTGCTGTTACAAGCCGGGTGGGGTCAAGCCCATGTATAAAGTCTGTCAGTTCCCGGCAAACCTGCACACCCCGTTTTGTTGCAGTTTCGGACACCTCGTTGCCGTGGGAATACATAATGACACAAGGATGATTCCGGGAGGATTCCACCATAGCGGTGATATCCTGTTTCCAGTCGTCTGCAAACCACCGTGCATAGTCGTGATAAGTTTTGGGCACATACCAGGCATCGAAGGTCTCGTTCATCACATACATGCCCAGCTTGTCGCAGATATCCAGGGTGATCTGGGATGCAGGATTGTGAGCGATCCGCACGGCATTGAAGCCATTCTCCTTCAAAATTCGGATACGGCGTTCCTCTGCATCATAATACTCGCAGGCTCCCAACACACCATGGTCATGGTGGATACAACCGCCCCGGAGCAGAACCCGTTCTCCATTGACCGTCAAGCCCCGTCTTGCGTTCCATTCCAGCTTGCGGATACCGAAAGGAATAACCCGCTCGTCTGTATCCGTCTTTACAAGAATCGTGTAAAGGAAAGGTGTTTCAGCACTCCACAGCCTGGCATTCGGCACTTCCAGAATTCCGGGTTTGCCGCTGGCTACCAGTTTCTTTTCCTCATAGACTTCAACTGTGACATCGCTTTCCTCGGTAGTCTTCACATCCACCTTGATTCTTGCAGGGTGGATATCTACCGTTTCCAGATGTACCTGCGTGATGTGGTTCTTTTCACGGATGATCAGTGTCACCGGGCGGTAGATGCCGCTGCCGGAATACCAACGGCAGTTGGGTTCCAGGGAGTTGTCCACTTCCACCCGGATCGTATTTTCCCCGGCGCGAACCGCATTGGAAATATCCACGTCAAAAGCGGTATATCCGTACCGATGTGAACCGGCTAACTTACCGTTTGCATATATTTTGCAGTTCTGATACACGCCTTCAAAATGTAGTTCGATGGATTTCCCAATCATGGCTGCATCCAGTTCGAAAGTCTTTTCATAAACATATTTGCCGCCGGGAAAATAGCCGGAATTGACTCCGTTCCGACAGCCTCCGTCTCTCGGCTCGATGATCATGGCATCATGGGGCAGGCTTACCGGAATCGGCACACCGCCTTCTTTGCAGAACGTCCAGTTGGTGTTAAAGTTCAATATCATCTCATCACCGTTCCTTCTTTACTCAATAATCTCTTTTAAGACATCAAAGATATGCTGCGCAAGGATCCTGTTTCCGTGTGCATTGGGATGAACACCATCTGTATATAATTCCGGCCGTCCTTGTGTGGGTGTGTATAGGTCGATAAAGCCCGTAGCATGCAGGGCTGTCTGCCGTTTCACAGCTGGGAATATTTCGTCCCGGATGACAGTATCTTGAATCCCATATACGATTGGCTTATGATTCACCCGAAATGCAGCGGGAGGGGCCATAACAAACACCTTTGGCTTTGAGGAATAGTCCTTCAGTTCTGATACCCAGCGCTGCAGTGCGGCTTCATACTTTTCAGCATCCCAGTTTTGAGGTTTGGAATCATTGGTTCCCAACATCAAAAGAATCATTTCAGGATCCGTTTTGCGGGCAGCTTTTAAAAAGGCCTGACTGTAGGGCTTGTCTCCATCCGCTACTAAAGTTGCACCTGGGATACCATAATTCAAAACCTGAAATTCTTCTCCAAGCTTGTTTTCCAATATAGCAGGGTATGTATCTTTCCAGCGCGTGCGAAGCACCCCGGAACCATATGTGATACTGTCGCCAATGCAGAGTACCCTGCGTTTGTTGAAATCCGCTTTTTCCTTTTTGGGGCAGTAAACCAACCAACTGACCATTGTGCCCATAAGGGTCAGTATTATCATTGACATCAAAAACATAACAAGCAAGTTACCACCCACCTATACATTTTCGATTTTATTATATCGCATGCATCTTGCAAAGTATTTCAGAAAAGTCTATAATAATATAAATTAGTCCACGCGGAGGAATTTTTATGACGGATTACAGTGCATACTGCAAGATATTTTACGCAGCTCATTACCTACCCATCGCCATGTACCGGGATGGCAATTTTATATGTGCCTCTGGTTTTTATGAGGATGGAGATCCCTATCCCTTTGCGCTCCCTAAATTACTCTCCTTGGGAAGTCCTGCTGTTTATGTTTCGTCTGACACAGGCTATTATGGTCTCGTCCGATGTAAAGACAGCTCTCACTGTTTTGTCCTCGGTCCCGCTTATTCGACCCCTGTCACGGATGGATTTATCCGCTCCTATATGAGCAAAAACGCAATCCCCCCGGACCGTTACGGAGAAATCGCGTCTTTCCTCAGCGGAATACCACAGTATTCCTATAATCAGTTTTTGAATCTGCTTTTGTATCTGCATTACTCTCTGACCGGGGATCCGCTGGAGCTGACACAAGCCTTTGGACTGACGGATACCGGATATCAGGAGCAGATCGGTCAGCAATACTCAGAAAAGAACTATCAGGCAAGAGAGGAACAGCAGACCCATGGAACCTATCATTTTGAACAGCAGATGCTAGATCTGATTCGAAACGGCGAAACAGAAAAGCTGACAAAGTTCCTTCTTGCGGCGGCAAATGCGCCACATATTAAAGAAGGAAAGCTGGCAGAGAATCCCCTCCGGCAGGCCAAAAACCTATTTATCGGACTGATTACAATGATTGGTAAGTTTGCCGCCATCCCAGGCGGTATGGACATTGAGCAAACCTACCAGCTGATCGATACGTATATACAGGAGTGTGAAAAGCTCCAAACAGAGGAAGCTGTTAAAAACCTGCAATATAACATGCCAATCGACTTCGCCAAGCGGGTTGCCCAGCAAAAGCTTCCAGCCGGTGTTTCGCAGGAGATTTTTTCCTGTATGCAGTATATTTCCACCCACATAAACGAGCCAATCGGTACCTCGGATGTGGTGGCATTCTCCGGAAAAAGCCGTGCATATCTGTTCCAGAAATTTCGTGATGAGCTGGGCATGAATATTGGTGCCTATATTACCCAGTGCCGTCTTCGGGAAGCTAAGGCTCTCCTTCGGTATACAAACAAATCTCTTGCTGAGATCAGCAGTTACCTGTGTTTCTCCAACCAGCCTCATTTTCAGAATGTGTTTAAAAAGCATTTCGGAATAACTCCGATGGACTACAGGCGCAGTAAGTAACTACCTGTCTTTCTAAGTAGCTTCTATCGTGCATTTACGAAGTACTTTGGGTATACACCTGTTAATTATGTCAATAATAACGCAATTGGATAACGCAAGCCGACCATGGAACAAAACCATGGGCGGTATAAATATGTATATACAATCTACTGTCCGACACTTTCAGCCATCCGGATAATGTCAGCTTCCGATATACTTCCGGCTGTGTATTCCAGAATGCAACTGTATGTGGGTGAGATCGTCCAGCACAGATAGGTCTGTCCATCCAGTTCTCCTATAACCGCAGCCAAGTCATTCACTTCGCAATCACGGCGATTTTCAAGAGCATCTATATCCACCACTTGCTCCAATGCAGCTTGGTTGATTCAAAAGCATTCGGCAGGTTTATCATCCACATAGGTAGTGATGCAGCAGTAATAGGTAATGGTATTTCCATTGGGATTCCGATAGCAGTAGGGTGTAACTTGGGTAAGGGATTGCAGCTCCCAGCTTTCGTCGATATCCTGCAATGCGGACTCCACATTGTACAGCTTCTTTGCGATCTGCCAGTTGGGATCTTGTTCCCGCTGATAGATTTTGAATCCGTACACGACACCTGCGATAACGATAACCAGTGCAGCGCAGAGCGCAATTCCCACAATGATCTTCTTTTTCATTCGGCTTCCTCCAACTGCTCATTGAGATTGATGCAGGGAACGCCCTGCTTCTTGGCATACTTCATGGTCTGCCATGCGCCGCCGCTGCCCCGCTGGATGCAAAACACAACCAAATCCGATCTGTCCACCATGGCCCGGTTTCGGGTTTGGTGGGCATTTTTGTAGTGGCTCCCGGCAGCAGCTTCGCATACTTCGATTTCATCATAGTAATCCCGGAAAGAGTCTTCATTGTCCCGGAACTCTGCGGTGAGATAGGGCAGCACCCAAACATGGGCGCTGTTGTCGCTGCGGTATTCCCGCTTGCAGCAGCGTATGACCGAGGAAACAAGTTGGTCAAACTCCCCATCCCGGCCTACCAAGAACTCGACATATTCGTGTTCATGCAACAGTGTGCGTATGAGCTGTTCCAGTCTGTTTTCGATTTCCAATGCATTGTCAATCATGCGATGCCCAAAGAAGCTGACAGTAAATGGCTGCATTCTTTCACCCTCTTATTGGTTAAAATCCTATATATGCTTTAATGATACCATCCATAAACCAATATCGCAAGTTAAATACAGCCTGCCAACCAACATTATATTCA
>JAZNPV010000025.1:0-69615 GCA_045589835.1 Faecousia sp. | reverse complement strand
TGCCAGCCTGTCGAGGGATATCCTTTGGGTGTTACCTCCCGCTTCAAGCCGGTGCAGGAGGGCAGCGGAGATCCCTATCCTCCCGGTGGGGGAAAGAATCTAAGTCCATACGCAAGCAGCGACGAGGTTAATAGCGCCGGTCATCTCGACTATTACGGCCTGATTATTCCTTCAGGCGTGATGGTTACTGTCTCTGCCGATATCACCAGACAGGACACCACCGTCGAAGAAACCGGCACGATGCATTTTTACATCTATTATACGGACGGCGAACGCACCACAGGCTCTGCAACCTATGGCAAAGAAAAGGACGGACTACCCCACAGAAAGTCTATCACCCTAACCGCCGATGCATCCAAAACTGTATCCTATTTGCGACTAATCCCGGTAGCGAACACAATCGAGGGTGACCGGGCGGATAATATCCAAATCGAGATAGGTCCCACCGCCACTGAATACGCTCCCTATTCCAACATCCGTCCCATCACCGGGCATACCGCCGTCAAACTGACCCGGTGCGGGAAGAATCTGTGTTCCAAAGGCACTATGGTAGTTGACTATTATGCAAATATCTGGAGAGGTAGTGTATCAGCACCTATAACAATTAGTGCAGATGTGTCGCAAGTAATACCAGACCCTACCAAAGAAAATGCAGCATTCCTTGGCGTGACAGTTGACGGAGTAACAAAGTATATAACATATGCCCAACTGAAAAATGGTGGAGTGACATATTTAACCGGAACAATTACGAATATTGAGATAATTAACTGGTGCGACGCTACAGGAACTGCCACATTCCAAATTGAAGCTGGCACAACCGCCACACCCTACGAGCCTTTCCGGGGCAACGCTTTCACAGCAGAACTGGGACAGACAGTGTATGGCGGCTGTCTGGATTGGAATACTGGATTGCTGACCATTACCCATTCTTCCGTTGTATTGGACGGTGTTACAGCAGGGAAAAAAATGAACGGAGCTGATCCGACCGGTAAGACGTGGGCATACACAGATGTATTGGGTGGCTACAGGTTGAAGAAAAATGGCGAATCTTACGGCGACAGGGCGTATTGTTATACACCCAAAAATACAGGGGTGTTCTTGATTATTTTACCTCAAGATATCACTGGCGTAACGGAAGAGGATGACCGTACCGTCGTAGTGCAGAAATTCAATGCCGTTCTGAAAAGCTGGTATGATACCGGAACACCCTTGATGGCAGTGTTTGAGATGGCAGAACCTATCACCATCCAGCTGACACCGCAGGAGATCCTTGCGCTGTCCGGCGTCAATACCCTGTACAGTGACACAGGCGATACTGAAGTCACCGGTAAGGCAGATCCGAGAGCAATTATCAACGATCAGAACAAGCTGATCGAGAGTATTCTTGGCCGGGTCGCAGCCCTGGAGGCAGCGGCTGTCAGCAACACATAAGGAGGACTAACTATGTACGATATTCTGAAAAATGTGATCCTTGCCGGCGGCTATAAGCTGGCTGAGATCCAGCATAAGGTCAAGAAGCTGTACGCCATGGGCGACTTGACCGACGAGCAGCTGGATGAGCTTATGGAGCTGTCTCAGCTGCATGCTTCCGCAGACGGTGAGCGCCCCGAAACCATGGCTATGCTTAGAAACCTGTCCGACCGGCTTACGGTCGTTGAACAGAAGCTGAGCGCCGGGGAAATCCCTCCCGAGGGTGAGACCGATTCCAACGAGACCGGCACAGGCTATAAGGAATGGGTGCAGCCCATCGCCGGCTTGACCGATGATTACCAGTACGGTGAGATCTTGGCGCATATCGGCAAACTCTGGCGGTCTGAATTCAAGGGTCAGAACGTCTGGGAACCCGGCACGCCCGGCACAGAAAACATCTGGGTGGAGATTACCCCGGAAGAGGAGGAATAATCTATGTCTGTAAAAATCGGACATGCCAGTATCGATGAAAATGGCAAGATTAAGGGCGGCAAGGCTGGAGATCAGAACGCAAAAGAGGTGAAAATCTCCAATTACTACGTCCATTCCAAGGGCTGGGTAGTGCTGCGCTGCAAGGATGCGGCAAAGCGGGAGAAGATTGCCAAGGCAGCGGAAAAGGCTTGCAAGAACAGCCATATCGGCTACGACCAGAATCAGCGCAACACCTTATGGAACGAAGTAAAGGGTAAGGGCTTTGACCCGTCCAAGACCTCCAAAAAGGTGGAAACCGACTGTTCTGCCCTTGTGCGGCTCTGCATCGCATACGCCTACGGCAAGGATGTGGTTGGTAATATCCGCACTGCTACTGAGCCTACCAAACTGGTGAAAACCGGGCTTTTTGAAAAGCTCACTGATAAGAAGTACTGCAAATCCAGCGACTACCTGCTGCGCGGTGACATCCTTTGCACCCCGGTCAGCGGTCACACCGTTGTCGTTCTGAATGACGGCGCAAAAGTCAAGGAAAACAAAATCGCCGAGAACGGCAAGTGGGGCAGAGAAACCACTACTCGCCTGCAGCAGATCTTCGGCACGCCCGTGGATGGCGTGGTCTCTAACCAGTGGAAAGCATACGCGGACGATAACCCTGGACTGACCGGCGGCTGGGAGTGGAAGGACAAGCCCAACGGCAAGGGCAGCCCGCTGATCAAGGCCATGCAGAAGTGGGCTGGTATGCCGGAAAGCGAGCAGGACGGTGAAGCCGGACCAAAGACGTTCGAAGCCATCCAGAAGAAGCTCGGCACACCCGTGGACGGCAAGGTAAGCAATCCTTCCAAGATGGTCACAGCCCTGCAGAAGTGGGCAAACAAGCAGTAACACGCTAAAACAAAGAGAGGAGGGGCACCATGGCACTAGTATTCCATAACGGCAAATTTGTGCCGGAATCCAAGATCCAAAAGGGAGCGGAGGAAAGTGCTATGCTCCGCCGGCTCCGCTCCTACCTGGATACCAACGAGCCTGGTATCGTGCGGATCCTCGTCAACACCTGGCGATCCCAGGGACAGGCGATCACCTACAAGGAGCTCCGAGAAGCGATTCTTGCCGGTGATATCAGCACAGAGTACCTGGAGGACTGGATCCAGGACTACAATCGTTTAGTGATCGAGAGCATGCGGCCGGCATGGCTTGACGCCATATCTGCAGCCGCCCAGGAAAAAGCGAGTAAGTACCCGCGTTTCTCCTTCGATCCTATGGCAGACGGTGTGCTCACCTGGGCAAAAGACCAAGCTGCCAAATTCGTCACAAATGTGACAACCACCCAAATAGAAGGTCTCAGGGCGGTCGTTCAGAGAGCGGCCGTCCTGGAGGACATTTCCGTGGACGAGCTGGCGCGGACGATCCGCCCCATGATCGGTCTGACTAAGCCTCAAGCAGAGGCAAATATGAGATACTTTGAAACTCTCAAAAAACACGGAACCTCTGATAAGAGAGCCAGGGAGCTGGCTACGAAATACGCCGCCAAGCAGCACCGGTACCGGGCATACAGCATAGCCCGGACAGAACTGGCAGATGCCTACAACCAAGGCGCATACGAGGGCACCAAGCAGGCCCAGACTGCCGGTTATATGGGAAGATCCACAGCAACATGGGACGCAGCTGTCGACGAAAGAATGTGTCCCACATGTGGAGCACTCCACGGAAAAACGGTGGATCTTGATGTCGGCTTCAACCTGCCGAACGGCCGGAAATTGCCGCCGGCACACCCCGGCTGCAGATGCGTGTACATCATCGAAGAAGTCAGCCCACCGATAAAATAGTAAAATAGTAATTGTGCAATCAAAAAATCAGAATTTTGTAGTATAATTGCTGAAGAACCATTTATATAGACCATACACAGCCAAATCACGGCTGTAACACATAAAGACCACAGCATTACCCCGCAATAATTACCGCAAGAAGGAGGCCAGAAACATGGCAGCTACGACCTTCGCAGAGATCGCAAAATTTAATCCCTATCATGATTCCCAGGGACGGTTTGCATCTGCGAATGGTGCGGCCTCCTTCACCTATGCCCCGGGCAAAAGCACCGCCCATGATGCTGCTATCCAGAGGGAAATCCAGAGAGAAAAAGAGGCCGGCCAAGAGAAGACCGGTAAAGGCTTCAAGGGCACCCTGTATCACGGAAGCCCCGAAACCGACATTGAAGAGTTTGATATCAGTCGTGCCGGAAAAAACACCCAGAGCGGCGAAAAGCTCATTTACTTCACCGACAGCAAGCAGATGGCCGAAGACTTCTCCTATGAGCGCCTGGAGGGAAGCAGCAAGTTCTTCCAGGTTCGTGGAAAGAAAGGCCGTGTGTACGAAGTCGATGTGGAGATGAAGAATCCTCTCGATTTTCGGAATCTGAGCGATACAGATATTGATAACATCTTAAAACTGGACATTGACGGTATCTTAACCAAGGAAACCGTGAAAATGTATGCGGAAAAGAACCACCAACTCTTAAAAGCAGGGTTGGAGCTTACCTCCGCATCCCTTACGGAATTAGGATATGATGGTCTGATCGCCAACACCGGAAAAGCGGGACATAACTCGTATGAATACGCGGTGGTGGACAGCAAGCAGACGAAGATCCGGAAGTCCGCTCCCGGCTCCATTGCGAAAACCTTCGCCGAGGTCCTCAAATTTAACCCCTATCACGACTCTCGTGGTCGTTTCGCCAGCGCCAACGCGGCGACCTCCTTCACCCGCCGGACGAGAGATCCCGGCAAGCAGCATATGGCAGATGCCGCAGCTGCCCGGGAGAAGGAGCGGCAGAGCGGTGCAGCTGCCCCCAAAGACGAAGCAGAAACCCCCAGGATGAAATCAATCCACAACATCGAGGACAAGATCCGCAACCAAAACTATGAGACCGCAGCCATCGTGGACAAGGATGGCAATGTTCTTCTCAATAAGGACGGAGCACAGAGCCAGGTCGGCTTCACCGGCATGGAATGCGCCATGATGAAGGATAACACCCTCACCCACAACCACCCCAGAAGCTCCATGTTCTCCGATGAGGACATCAAGTGCTTCCAGAAGAACGATATGCTGGAAATTAGAGCGACGACCCGGGAGGGTGTCACCTACAGCATTAAGCGAAGCGAGGGTTATACCAAGGCTGACGGTCAGGTATTCCTGCTGGAGTATCAGATCAACTCCGGACTTGCCCGGAGAACCGCTCAGAGCGAGCTGGATGCCAGAGGGTTTGCGGAGAAGATCATGCGTGGAGAGATGTCCCACACTGAAGCAAATAAAGAATTCGGAAAGGTGGTAACAAGAGAATTGACATCTTTCTGTGAAAAGAAAGCTCCTGACTACAACCTTGAATTTACCGTAGAGCACCGGTCCGTCGGCAAGAGTGCCGGCGCGGATGACTATATCATCCTGGATCATAACTATACAGCCAAGTCCACCGATACCGGTGATGGCATTATCCTGGATCAGGAGACCGAGGATAAGAACGATGCCGCCTTCCAGGAGTGGCTGAACAGATCCATTGCAGCGAAATCCGCTCCCAAAGACATCCTCTTCATCGGTCTGAAGATCGAAAACGCCGAGCCCCTGGCCATTGAGGGCGGCGAAAATCACGAAGACTTCCATATCACCCTGGCATACGGTCGGTTTGACAAGGGAGATCGTGACGATGAGGAGATTGAGCGGTGTGTAAATTATGCTGTCGATCAGGTGAAAGTCGGCATCCCCGACAAGATCCACTTTGATGCCATCGGTCGCTTCCCCGCTTCCGAGAGCAGCGACGGCAAGGATGTGATCTATGCCCAGGTCGCTGCCGGCCAGCTGGAGGATGCACATAAATACCTTCTGAGCCTCCTGAAAGAGAAAGGCATCGAGCTGGAAGACACATTCCCCACCTATAAGCCCCACATGACCCTGGCCTACATCGATCCGAAAGAGGAATACGAACTGACCGAGATCGATTCCTCCGGTTCTGCAACTAGATTGATGATCGGATACGGCCATGAAAATACCCACGAAAACAACTACACGATCATGAAGACCGATGACGATAAGCGCCTGGTCTTCGGCTGGGCGTCCGTTTCCATCAAAGTGGACGGCAATCAGCTGAAGGATCTGCAGGAGGACATGATCGACCCGGAAGACCTGGAGGAGGCCGTCTATGAGTATGTGCTGAACTTCCGGGATACCGGCGAGGAACACATCTCTACCATGCGAAAGAAAGGAAAGCTGGTAGAAAGCTGTGTGTTTACTGCTGAAAAGCAGAAAGCCATGGGCCTCCCGGAAGGCATCCTTCCCATCGGCTGGTGGATCGGCTTCAAGATCGAAGACGATGCCGCCTGGGAGCGGGTAAAGGACGGTACCTACAAGATGTTCTCCATCGAGGGCAAAGCGAACCGGGTACCGGTAGAAAAGGCTGCTCCTGCGGCCAATGCACCGGTCGTCAGCAAGTCTGATCCCGGACGATTCGATATCATCGAGGAGTTCCCCTAGCTCCCTGGCTAAATTCAACCCCTATCACGATGCAAGAGGCCGCTTTTCCACTGTGAATAGTTATGCATCGTTTACCACACGCACGAAAGACCCCAAAAAGCAGCACATGGCGGACATGGCTGTCGCCCGGCTCAAGCAGCAACAGGCCAAGCAGCCACCGCCTCCACCACCGAAGCCCAAGAAGACCTACGACCGGCTAGGCTTCGCCGATCAGGACGACGCGGACTTCCACCAGCTGTACAATGGGCGTCAATATTACCAGCGGCAGCAACTCACTACCGCACAACAGAAAGCCGCCGGAGGTTACCTGGAATCCCAGCCGGAACCCGGCAGCCTTTATTCCCACAGTCAGAATCTCAATTACCAGATGGTCCAGGGGACAGCCCTGACAGGTAAGTATAAACAGACCCACGATGGTCTGATGTCTGCCATGCACAACATCGGCTACAATGTGGAGCTCACCCGATACGACCATCCCGACATGATAAACGGCTTATTGAGAGCAGTCGGTGCCGGCAAGGACTACGAAAAAATGTCGGCTGCGTCCATCCAGAAAGCCCTAGTCGGAAGAACCGTAAATGAGAATAAATTCCTCTCGACTTCCTACAACAACTTCAAAAACGCCCCGCAAAGCACAAAGCAGATCTTCGATTCGAGAGCGGTCAAGATCAACTACAAAGTAAAAGCCAGTGCTCAGGCTATGATGCCAGGGAAAGGATCCGGCGGGGACTTCGGTGAGATCGTCCTCGCGCCTACCAATGGGACAGCCAATAAGGGCGGCGTCATTACAGCTGTAAGGCTGACGGGGCAGATGGTCCGTAGGAAAGGGACACAAAACTACAACCAGCCCCGGATCGAGATCGATATTGAGATCGGATAGAGAGGAGAGAACCCCAAATGGATGAAAAGAAGATCCAAGAGCCGGAGGAAGGCCCCAACGGCGTAGACAGGTGGACATCAAATGGCTACGGTCTGCGTGTTGACGGGATCGAAGTATCACCCCCGGCAGAAAAGGAGGCCTAACAATGGCAACCAAGCTCAAGAACATGCGCCTCACGAGTGTTGACCTTGTGAGGAGGGGAGCAAACCAGGAAGCGGATATTTGCCTCTTCAAAAGCCTGGATGGCGACAACCCCGAAACGCCCCATGTAGAGGCACCCACAGCCTCCAGGACGGTCAGCAAGACCGCCCCTGACCGATTCGATATCATCGAGGAGTTCCCCTAACTCAATAGAGAAATTCAACCCCTTCCACGATGCCCGGGGGCGATTCTCCAATAAGCATGGATTCGCCAGCTACTCAGCCAACCCAAAAACGACCGCCGGTGCCAAAGCAATCAACCGCTCCGCGCAAGCCGGACACGGCCGCACACTCAATGTCCACCGGGAGTCGAAGGGCGAAAGCATCCAGCAAAATGCTAACTGGCTGGCAACAGGACAGAAACCCCGAGTGCCGGCAGCGGTCAGCAGGCAGCGATACCAGCAGCGAAAGCAAAAACAGCAACAGCAACAGGGCAGCACCCAAAACTCCGCTCAGAAGCCAGCCCAAAAGCCCACATGGCAGCAAAAGCCACAGAACAAGCCACAGCAGCCCCCTCCAAGCAATAAGAAGGGCAATGTAGCCAATGGAAATGCAGAGCATGCGGTAAACGGTCAGGATCTGGCCGGTAAGTTCCAGTTCAAAAGAGGATCCACGGACTACGCCATCGAGCAGGTCATCAAGGCCCAAGGCTTTGATGGTAAGCCGACGATGACAGATGACCTGGTATCCTTCACGAATGCCTGCAAGGCGTCCAACTTTATCGCCAAGCGTGGCGTGGGTGCATCCAACCAAAGGACCCTGGATGCCTATGACCAGGCTCTGAAGACCGGTGACTTCTATGTGAAGTGCTCCGGCGGGAGTGTTCATGGTTATGGCATGTATGCCGCGTCGGTCGCCGCAAATGGAAAAAAAGCATACTCCGGTATAAAGCACGCCGAGAGCACGGCAAAAGCCTATGCCAACGGAAGCCGCTCCCAAAAGATCTATACCATGACGCTGGATAAGAGCGCCAAGGTAGGGACAGAGAGAGCCTTATACCAACAGATGCAAAGCGACACCGAATTCCTAAATGTCTGCCGCAAAAGCGGAATGCGCAGCTCCTACACCCAGGATGTGGGTGTGTATGCTGCCTACAAGGGCTATGATGCCTATATTGCAGGTAGAGGGCGATACAGATCCGACGGGTCAGGCTCCGACTACACCGTTATCCTGAACCGCTCGAAGGTCATTATCTACGACGACAGCGGAGTACCAGGATTCTAGTTGACTTTACCCCCATTTCTGTTATCTTTATGTTGAAAAGACAGGATAAACACAGAACAAACACCGCAAGGAGGAGAAGTCATGACTGAACACGAAAACGACAGCCTGCTGGATCTTGTGAGAAAGACCGTAGCAGCTGATAAGGAGGCCAGCACCTCGGCTGAAAACGAGAGCGGGCTGACCTTCAAGCGTGACGAGAAAGGCGTCCTCTGGAGCTACGATGTGAAGACCGGCGAAAAGGTCGGTCAGATCTTCGAGCACGGAGACAGCCAAATCGACACGATCAAGGAAGTTTAACCGCACAGCCGGGAATCCTCCCGGCACCAGAGAAGGGAGAGGAAATGGATCCCGAAACCAGTACCGCCCTGGATCAGCTCTTCAAGAGCCTCCAGACCTTCGGCAGCATGAGAATGGCCGCCGAGAACCGGGAAATGCTGTACAGGTACAACGATGCGCTCATGCAATCGCTGCATAGCATCCTGGAAGACACCGACTGCGATGAAGTGGTGAAGATGCAGTACTTCCGCACCACCATGGAGCAGTACACCGAAGCAATGACCGAGTTATTCCCCAAGCTCCTCAGCAAACCTCCCGCTGATGATGCAATCCCCCAGCAGTTCCCCCTGGTGAGCAAATCCGACCCCGACCGCTTTGATGTGATCGAGGAAGTGGAGAAGTTCAACCCTTACCACGACAGTCGTGGCCGCTTTTCCAGTGCCAACGGCTACGCATCCTTCACAATCCAGACCAAGGACCCCAGCAAGCAGCATATGGCTGATATGGCCATAGCCCGGGAAAAGGAGCGTGCCGGTGCTGCAGGCGGCGGAGGAGCCGCCAAGCCGAAGGAAAATCCTCTTAACGACCCGGACACCCTTGTAGGTGCTAAGCAGGGCGATCCTATGAGTCGTCAGGAGGCCAACCAAGGCAAGGTCAATCCTAATGTAAACCAGGGCGGCGGGTATCACACCAACTGCCAGAGCTGTGTCGTGGCTTATGAAGCCCGGCTTCGTGGATATGATGTGCAGGCCAAGCCGCTGGGCAACAGCCATGAACAGCATGCCCTTGCCAGAGATCCGCAGCTCGCCTGGGAGGATCCCAAGACCGGCAGAATGCCCAGCACCATCGGTAATGACAAAATCACCACGCCGGCAAAGTGCCGTACTTGGCTGGATGAAACGGTGGAGACTGGAGCACGGTACACTCTCCAAAATGTATGGAAAGGACGCGGCAACTCCGGACACATCATTTCCTGCGATAAGGACTCCAGCGGCAACCTCAGACTTTACGATCCCCAAAGCGGAAAGACCTACCAGGGAGCTGACATCGATACCTACCTGAACCGATGCAAATACACGGCAACAGTATGGGGTATCAGCGTCAATGTTTCCCCCAGGCTCACCCGCGTGGACAATATGGCTATCAATACTGATCTTGCCAAATACATCATGGAGGCAGCTGCATAATGGAAAAGGGAAAAATCCTCGCATTCGCAAAGGAAAATGGCTATGACGGTGTTCTCCCGCTCGGTAAATGGCGGGAATATGACACCTACGAGCCGACATTCAAGGGCACCTCAGCGAAGAAACCGGCGTTTGTCGGTCCGCCTCTCATCATCCTGGTAAAGGGAGACGAGATCCGGATGTCCACGGAAGAAGAAGCCTTCCAGCAGATGGATGAATCTGACGAGTGACCCGCACAATCATGTCATCTCGGCCCTCGGGCCTAGAAAATAAAACGAAAGGAAGAATCCGCAATGATCCAGATCGACAAGAGCAAATTCACGGCAGAACAGCTGGCTCAGTATGAGGAGCTGATCGCCATCGGTAAGGCTGACGTTGACCCCGAGGCCGCCGAGAAGGAGACGAAGGAGGATGCACCTCCCGCAACTCCCCCCACCAAACCCACAGAGAAAGCAGAGGTAGAAGACGTGGAAGACGCCAAGAAGTCCGCACCCGCAACCCCCGAGGTTCCTGACTTTGTCAAGGCTGCCATCGCCAAGAGCGAGGAGTTCATCGAGAATCAGAACCGCAAGGAAATGACCGAGATCGCCAAGAAGTATGCGATCCTGGGCGAAAAGCCCGAGGAGCTGGGCGAAAAGCTCTACAACCTGAAGAAGAGCGACGAGGCCATGTACAACACCTGCATCTCCATGCTGGACGGTCAGGTCGCCCTGATCGAGAAGTCCGGCATGTTCGGTGAGATCGGCAAGTCTGCCGGCGGCTACAGTGCCGCTTCCGGAGATGCCGTCTCAAAGGCTGAAGCCAAGGCCCGGGAGATCATGAAGGCAGACCCCAGCTGCACCTACGAGGCAGCAATCGCCAAGGCATGGATGGAAAACCCTGACCTGGTAGCAGAATACGATGCCGAGTACCACGGCACTAAGTAAGAGAGGAGCGTATAAACCATGGCAGTGAGAAAGAATTATCACGGCGTACAGATCAACCAGTCTCCCACCATCGTGGAGAAGGCTGGAGCGGCTATCGATGATGTCCGCAACCTCATCATGAAGTACGACACCAACGGCAATGTGGTCCTGGCAACCGCCGGTACCGATAAGCCCGTGGGCATTGCCCTGATCGAGGCTGGCTATAACGACATTTCCGGTGTCGATGCCGGCAAGGTCGAGGCTGGCGACGATGTCGATATCCTGGTCAAGGATATGGGCGTCGTTTTGGCCGGTGCCGCAATCAAGAAGGGTGACGAGGTCACCGCCGGCGCTGGCGGTATGGCTGCTGTCGCCGCTTCCGGCAACTATGTCCTGGGTATCGCCCTGGACAACGCATCCGCCGGCGAGTATCTGAACATTCAGATCTCCAAGTACCAGAAAGCCTAAAATACAACAAGGAGGCAGTAATCAATGAATACTAATATCCTCACCCCCGCACAGGTTCAGGCACGGATCGCCAAGGGCAAATTCCGCAACCACACTGTGCTCTCCAACATGGCTCTGAACTACTTCCAGAGCTCCGACAACTATTTCGCCCGCTCCATCTTCCCCATCTGCCCGGTGCAGCTGTCCGCCGACAGCTACTATGTCTTCGAGCTGGAAGACCTGCTGCGTGACGGCTGGCAGAAGAAGCCCGCATACGGTAAGGTCATGCCCACCGTCATCGGCGAGCACACCGACACCTACAATGTCGAAGTGTACCAGATGATCATGGGTGTCGACGAGATCCGCGAGACCGATGTTCAGCGCCGCCAGGGTCCTGCCTTTGCGAACAACTCCCGCATGAAGCAGACCAAGGTCATCGCCGAGCAGGCCAACATCCACCTGGATGTGGCATTTGCCAACTCCTTCTTCCACGAAGGCGCATGGAAGGATGTCCGCGCCGGTGTGGACACCACCACTCCTTCCGACGATGAGTTCATCAAGTTCTCCAGCGACAACTCCGATCCCATCGACTATGTGACCACTCTGAAGCAGGAGATGCTGGAGAAGACCGGCCGCGAGCCCAACCGTATCGCTATGGGTCCTGATGTCTTCAAGGCGCTGCGTAAGCACCCTGCCATCCTGGACCGCATCAAGTACGGCGGCACCAGCGCCAACCCTGCCCAGGTCACTAAGAATGTGCTGGCTCAGCTGTTCGAGATGGACAAGATCTCCGTCATGCAGTCCATCCACAACAGAGCCAAGCAGGGCAAGGAAGCGGATATTGGCTTCATCGCCGATCCCAAGGCTATGCTGCTGGCCTATGCGACCGACGCTCCTTCCATCAGCGAACCCTCTGCCGGCTACATCTTCCAGTGGGATATGCTGGGCAACGGTCAGACCATGCCCATCTTCAACTACGACGGTGAGGGCGGCACTCACTCCGAGTATGTCGAAGGTCTGATGTCCTACGCCATGAAGAAGACTGCTGACGACCTGGCTATCTTCCTCAAGGACGTCGTGTAAGGAGGGATCCGGAATGAAACTGATTGCAAAGAAGCCTTGCAGTTTCGGGGGCAAGCAGTTTTATATCGGGAATGAGATCCCTGTCGATCTCGTTCTGAACCCCCAGGAGCAGGAGAAGATGGGAAGACTGGCAATCGTGTCCGATGCTGCCGTGTCCACCCCTCCTGCGGAAACTCCGGCGGAAAATCAGGTACCGGTCGACACCATGACGGTGGTCATCCATGCGGAGAAGGGCGACTTGCCCCTCTCCCTGACGGCCGAAGGACTCCAGGCGGTCGTGGATGTTCTCACCTCCACGGTCGACGATGCAGAGCCGATCATCAACCAGATGGTCGATGATGACGCTCTGATCCTGCTGCATGCTGCCGACTACCGCAAGGGCATCAAGGAAGCAGCTGCCGCACGTGCTCAGGCTCTCACCGAAGAGAAGAGCAATGCCGGTCAGCAGGATCCGGGGGACACCGAAGGACAGCAGGATCCGGATGGTACCGCCCCCGCAGGACAGCAGGACCCGGAGGATAAAGAAGGTGAGCAGTAATGCCTACACCGACCTATTCCTATGATCCCACCAAAATCACAGAGGGCGGCAAGGACCAAATGCGCTTCGAGCTTGGCGACACTGTCGTCGATATGAAGGGCATGACAAGCCCCCTCTGTGACGAGGAGTACACCGCGATCCTCGATAAGTACGGCAGTAACTGGCGGAGAGCCAGGTACGAGTGCCTGAAAGCCATCTGCATGAAGATGTCCTATGAGGTGGATACCAGCGTCGGAGGCTTGTCCTATTCTCTCTCGGAGCGTTATGAGCGCTTCAAGAAGATGAGGGACGAGGCGAAGAAAGAGCTGGCTGCAATCGGCAGTGTTCCGAGAGCCGGAAACCCCGGAAGTCTTATGCCCCATGGCGGCACACCGTACTTCTACAACAACATGCAGGCGAACCGCCGCAAATTCTGACCGAAGGAGCTGATCCCTCATGTCTTTCAGACCGATGCTCAGACCCGGTCAGGGCTTCAAACCGTTTCGTGTCCTTCGGAGGGAGGGCGACATTTCCGATTCCGGAAGGCCGCACACCTCCGAGCTCAAGCCGCAAGGTGAATTTCTTGGGATCATCTCAGAAGCGGAGCCCAAGGAAGTCGAGCAGTTTAAGCAGCGCGGAACACCGATCACCCACACCATCGTCCAGCGCGGTACCGAAAACCGAGCCAAGGCAAACGATGTCCTGGTACACGGTGAAGGGGATGCCGCCCGGCGTTTCCTGGTCAAGGGTGAGCCGAAAGACCCGGGGGAGCTGGGGCTTTTCCTCATCTATCGTGTGGAGGAAAGGGATGACCTCGAATGAGCGTAAAAATCGCTGTAGCCCTTTCAAAGGCTGTTGATGATGCCGTAGGGCAGGTCAAGAAGGAAGTGGAGCGCCGCTCCTACCTGGCAGCTAACGAGCTCCGCAACTCCGCCCTCATCGTTCTGAGAGGGCAGAGGAGCGGCCGTCGGTACAAGGTCCCCGGGACCTACCGCCGGCAGCGAGATAAAACTGACGGGAAGATGAAGCGCGGCCGGTACTATACCGCTTCGGCTCCGGGTGAGCCGCCAGCCGTTAGGACCGGAACCTTCCGAAACTCCTGGCAGCCGACAACCAGGATCGTCATGGGCTCCTACATTTCCCGGATCGAGAGTGACGCCCGCACCGACAATGGTCGGTACACCCTCGGCAAAATATTGGAGGACGGCACTGCCCGTATGGCGGCCCGTCCCCACCATGACCGGATCCTGGAGCATGCAGAAAAGAAAGTCGTCAAAATCTACAAGGAACCGTACTTTTAAGGAGGGATAACTATGATCGAGCAGGCACTTTATAAGCACTTGCAGGCACAGGAATCCCTCCGTCCTTTTCTGGCCACTTACAAAAAGAAGATGGCCATCTTCAACCAGGAGGCACCAGCCGATAAAGATCCGGGTTGGGCAAAAGGTTCACAGTATGGCCGTGTGGTCTTTGCGGTGGATCTGCAGGGCGATCCGGAGCGGACCATGGGCGGCATGCTGTCGGTGGATATCTCGTGCGATGAAGATAAGCAGTTCCCGGAGGATATCGAGCCTATTATCCGCGCCCTGATCCATGGGTACTTCTTTTCCAGCGGCACCTTCACGGTATCCGCGCAATGGAAGAACTCTTCCTACTTCACCGAACCCACCAACCATGTCACCGGCTGCACCGTGACCTTCGATCTCCTGGGCTTCCCTGTGATCACAACTTCTTCCGTGGATGCGGTAGCAAGGATGAACGAGTGGTGCGCGAATATCCCTCATGTTCATGTGATCAACTACAAGCCCCTTCCTGCAGATGCATGGAAACCCTCTGAAGGAGAGTCCGCTGTGTACTGGCGTCGGGTTCAGATTGCTCCGGCAGGCTGGATTCCCGATACCTTCCAGACGATCTGGCGCACAGCCACTCTCAAAGGTCACATCTTCTCCGAGACGCTGGCGGAGGCTTCCGACCTGGCGGAAGATATCACAATCAGGCTATATGCCGCCAAGAGGCTCCTGAAGGCCGGAGAAGCCCCGATAATGGTCAACCGGAAAAACACCACCGACAACGGCTCTGACCCGCTCAGGACCGGACAGGTGACCGTGGAGGCCACATACGGCGTTATCGTGCATTTTGAAAATACCGACATGATCGGGAATATCAAATACTAAGAAAGGAGCCTCACTATGGCAACCACCGAAAAAGCCAAACCCGCAGCTGTGGAGAGTGTCTACACGGCTGAGGAGCTGGCAAACAACCACAAGGCATTCAACACCTCCTATGAAATTGTGACCGTCGCCCTCCGACTGGCGGGCAAGAAAGCCGCAACCTTCACGGAGGCTGAAAAAATCATTGAAAAATTCAAAACCAAGGAGGTCAAGTAAAAAATGGGATCTGTCTTTTACAATGAGGGCGAGACCAAAAAGCGCCCTGGTGTGTACCAGAGACACAACAACATCGGCTTTGATGCACCGACCGGTGCCCAGAACGGCATCTGCGCCATCCCTGTGCAGGCTGCATGGGGTCCTCTCGGCAAGGTCGTGAAGAACTCCGACGCCAGTGAGCTGACCGAGAATTACGGTCCCGGCACTTACGGTCCCGGCTACACCGTTCCTGCGGCTGCTGCCATGTTCAAGGGTCGCGCTTCCACTGTGTACACCTACCGTATGGGTACCGGAGGAAAGCAGGCCACTAAGGAGATCGCCTCCGGCCTGACTGCCACTGCCAAGTACCCCGGCACCATGGGAGTCAGTGTCGCTGTGCAGGAGAAACTCGGAGATTCTACCAAGAAGCAGCTGCTGGTCTATGCCGGCACTACCCAGGTAGAGACCTGGGACTTTGCAGCTGACACCAAGGCTGAAGGTGCAAACCTGATCGCTGCAGTTGCTCAGTCCAAGTACATCACCGTGACCGGTGAAGCTGCGACTGTGCCTGTTCTGGCTGTTGCATCCGGTGCCCTGACCGGCGGTGAAGACCCCACCGTCACCAACGAAGAGTACTCCAAGGCCTTCGCCGCTCTGGAGCCTTACTACTACAACACCATCTCCATCGATGTGGATGATGACGAGAGCATGACCCTCAGCCTGCTGCTCCAGAGCTACATGGAAAATTCCTATAAGCTGGGCAAGCTGGGCATTGCCGTGGTCGGCGAGAAGACTACCGTCGCCTTCGCCGACCGGTGCAAGCATGCGAAAGCATTCAACGATGCGAAGGTCGTCTACCTGGGTGGCGGCTGGATGTCCGGTGCTGACAGCATGGACGGCGTCCTGGCGATCTGCCAGACTGCCGGCGAGATTGCTGCCACTCCTTCCAACCAGGGCATCACCCACGCCAAGATCACCGGTGCCACCGATCTGTGCGAGTCCCTTACCTATGCTCAGTATGAGCAGGCAATCGACTCCGGCATGCTGATGGTGTCCATGTCTTCCGACGGCACCATCTGGTATGACACCGGCATCAACACCCTCACTTCCCCCGAAACCGGTACCCAGGACGATGGCTGGAAGAAGATCCGCCGCGTGAAGGTCCGCTTCGAGATGATCGACCGCCTGGATCGTGCTCTGGAGCCCAAGGTCGGCAGAGTTACCGCTGACAGCGACGGCATCGCCGACATCGTCCAGACCGGTCAGCGCGTCCTGACTCAGATGATCAACGAGGGCAAGCTGAAGGCCGGCGCTACCTTCGCGGAAGATCCTGCAAACCCCTACACCGGCGACAGCGCATGGTTCATCATCAAGGCTGACGACAACGACAGCCTGGAGAAGATCTACCTGCAGTACCAGTTCCGGTACAGCCAGAATTCCTAAAGGAGGCGTAAATCATGGCTAAGAACAATACCCTCGATACTCGTGAGCTGATGACCGGCAAAGACGGCCGTCTGTTCGTCGAGTTCAACGGCACCAACTACTTCCTGGCTGAGATCAACACCTATTCCGTCGTTATGAACGTGAATACCGTCGAGAAGCAGCCCGTCGGTTCCATTCTGGTGAACCGCATCCCCACAGGCGTCACCTTCGACCTGACCTACACCGAGATGGTCGTGCGCGACGACCTGATCATGGAGCCTCTGCTGAAGGCTATCTCCGAAGGCCAGGTTCCCACCTACAACTTCCAGGGCGTGGCTTACAAGCCCGATGGACAGGAGCAGCGTCTGGCCTACAACAACTGTGTGCCTAACGGTACCTTTGGCCTGCAGAGCCTCACCCCCGGCGAGGTCATCGAGCGCGAGCAGTCCTTCGCTATCAACTCCATCCCCAGCTTCATTTCCGCTCTGGCAGCTACCTACCTGAGCTAAACCAACCAACACCAAATGACGAGGCCCCTGAAAATGGGGCCTCTCCCTAAAATTGAAGGAGGAAAACAAAATGGCAACCAATACTGAAGAAAAGAAGAACGTAACCGGTCTGGATACCGCCACCAATCGCCAGGAGACTGAATACGACCTTGTCACAGCCCTGCTGGAAGCATCCGACTATAAGACCGCCGATGAGAACATCACTGAAGTCGAGATCAAGAGAGCCGGCAAGTTCCTGTTCTCTGTACATATCCATCCGATCAGCGATCCGGATACCCGCTTAGCCCGGAAGAAGGCAACCACCTACATGAAGGATCCCCGCGGCAAGCACCTTCCCCTTTTGGAGAAAGAATTCGATAACGCCAAATTCAAGAGCTGGGTGATCTACCTTGCAACGACCGAGGAAGACCAGAAGAAGATCTGGGGCAACAGCCAGGTCATGCAGAAGCACGGCCTTGCGCAACCTTGGGAGAGCATCGATGTCCTTCTGACCTCCGGTGAGAAGGCCAATCTGCTGGAGGAGGTCACGAAGATCAGCGGCCTGAATGACGACGATGAATACGATGAAGACGGCGAAACCGAAGGCAAGCTGTCTGAAGAGGAATACGCAAAAAACTGATCGAGGAAAGCGACCTGGCATACTGTCTCCATTTTGCTTTTCAGAAACAACACATCGAGCCGGGGGTCTTCATGGGCCTCCGGACTCGAAATGACAGGATCCCGCACGGGGAGCGGGCCTTCATGCTGGCGTCCATCAAAAAGGCGCTCACGGAAGGCGATACCCCGGTAACCATACGAAATTTCTCTAAGAAAAAACCCGATTCCGAAGGAGGTAGCAGCTGATGGCAAACAAGGTCACGATAGACTTAGAAGCTCGGTTTATTGATAATACGGGTCCTGGAGCACAGAAAGCTGCTGATTCCATGGAGGAGATCGAACAGAGTGCGAAGGATGCCCAGAAGGCCGTCGATAAGCTGTCCAAGGAAAAGGCAAAGCCCAAGGTGGACGCGGATGACAGCAAGCTCATCAAGAAGCTGAAGGACGCGGACGCCAAGCTGGACAAGCTCGGTCGCACCAAGACCGAGACGAAACTGGGGGCGGTCGATAAGGCATCCAATGTCATTCTGAGGGTTATGAACAAGGCGAAGAGCTTCGCCGGCAAGACCTACAATGCCATGGTGAGCATCCGGGATTCCGGGGCTATGAAGGCACTGAACAATGTGCTCGGTGCCGGTGAGAAGATCGCCGGCAAGACATGGAAGACAGCGGTCCGCATAGTGGACTATGCGACAAAACCGCTCCGGACGATCAAAAATATGCTCTTCAGCATCAAGACCCTGGTAGCCGCGGTCACCGCAGGTCTTGCAGCGAAAGCACTCGTAGCGACCCCCGTCGCCCTGGCGGATGCCTATTCTTCGGCAAAGATCGGCTTCAGTACGCTCCTGGGTGAGAGCCAGGGACAGCAGATGATGGATGAACTGGATGTATTCGCAAAGGCGACACCGTTCAAGTCTGCCGAAGTTATCTCGCAGTCGCAGCGCATGCTTGCCATGGGCTGGGATGTCGAAAATATCATCGACGATATGGGTACCATCGGTGACGCAGCAGCTGCTACCGGTAAGGGCGAGCAAGGTCTGCAGCGGATCGTTACCGCCCTGTCGCAGATCAAGACCAAGGGCAGACTGTCCACGGAAGAGTTGAATCAGCTGGCCGAGGCGGGTATCTCCGCCAAGCGTTATATCGCTGAAGGGCTCGGATACGGCAGCGGAGATAAAGGCATCGCCAAGATGACGAAAGACCTGGAAAATGGTGCTATCGGCTCTGAGGCAGCCCTAAAGGCTCTTCTTTCCGGCATGGAAGAATACAGCGGCATGATGGAAAAGACGGCGAATGAGACCGTCAAGGGCTTGTGGAGCCAAATCGAGGATACCTTTGAGATCAATATCTTCCGTCGCTGGGGCCAGGGTCTGCAGGACGGAGCAAAAAGAGGCTTCGGTTCCATCGTGACCCTGCTGGAAGAGGCAGAAGGTGCCTTGTCTGAGTTCGGCGACATGGTCTACGACATAGGTAAGACAATCTCCAACTGGTTAGCAGATAAGCTGGAGAAGGTCGTCGAGAGGGTCACGGAGATCACCGACTCCTTCGAGTTCAAGAATGCCAGCCTCGGAGAGAAGATCTCCATGCTCTGGAAGGGCGTCGTCACTGACCCGCTGAAGGAGTGGTGGGAAAACGGCGGCCGGCAAAAGACCGCCGAGACCGCCGGCAAGATCGGATCCTGGATGGGCGAGATGCTCACAAAGGGTCTGCTTGCCATCTTCGGCGCAACCGACATCCTGGACGAAGATGTCGGATCGGATGCAGGAGAGAGCATAGCTGGCTCCTTCCTCCAAGGATTCCTGGATAACTTCGACGGCGACGCCATCACCCAGGCGTTTGTGGATGCAATCAGCAATGTCTGGAACGCACTGCCCACATGGGCAAAGATTCTGATCGGCGGATACGCCGGCGGCAAGGCCATCTCCGGCATAGGTAATGTTATCGGCGGTATCGCAAATATTGTGGGTACCGGCGGCCAAATCATCGGTTCTGCCACAAAGATGACCGGCCTTGCTGGCCTCGGAGTGAACACGGCCATTGCCACGGGCGCAGGCAACCTCGCAGGAGGTGCCTCGTTAGGTGCTGGGGCACTTACTACCATTGGTCTGGCTGAGGTAGGCGGTGTTGTTGCCGGAACATATGCTGCCGGCAAGGGCATCTATGACCTCTACAAGGCTAACAAAGCCCTGAATGAGGGCAATATGACCGAGATGTGGGCGAACACCGCAAGCGGCGGTACCGCCCTCGGAGGCGTAGGAGCGGGTGCAGCGGCCGGTGCTGCTATCGGTGCCGCTTTTGGTGGTATCGGAGCAGTACCCGGAGCCCTCATCGGTGCAGGTATCGGCGGACTTGCCGGCCTGTGGGGCGGCTCGAAGTGGGCCGAAAGCATCCGGAGGGATGCTATGGCTGCCACTGCGGAGTCTGAGGAGCTGAAGGCGGCTATCAAGGATACCGATAATTCCGCTGAGGAACTCGCCAAGGCTTATGAAAAGGCTGTTTATCAGAACATGAAGAGCCACCTCGGAGATATGAAACTGTCTCTGAGCGAGATCCAGCGCCTTACTGACCAGATCGTGTGGGGTGACGACCAAGCCACCTATGATAAGTTCACATCGGCCACAAAGAATGCTGAAGCAAACCTGCAATCCCTGCAGACTGCTTATCAGCAGTCCGATAAGTGGCTGTGGAAAGCATCCCTTGGCGTGAAGTTCAACAAGGACGAGCGGGATTCTATCCAGCAATCCTTCGATGACTATATCGCTTCGGCAAAGGCGCTCGTGGAGAATAAGCACTATGAGTTCACTGCAGCAGTCAGCCTCCTGGTAGATACATCTTCCAAGGAAGGCAAGAGCATTCTTTCCTCCGGAGATGCTTTTTATACCAAGATGCAGGAGGATATGAAAGGTCTGGGCGAAAAGCTCTCCAAAAAGGTAAAGATCGCCCTCAAGGATGGTGTCATCACCCTGGATGAGTCCAAGGAGATCATCAACCTGCAGGAGCAGATCGCAGCCATCACCAATAAGTTAGCCAACGCGGAGACGGAGGCAGAACTGGAGCTGGTGAAGGTCAAGTTCGGCAAGGGCAACCTGGATCTGGACTCTTTCGATACCTTCATGTCTACGATGCAGACCACCCTCGACGAGCGTATGACTGGATACGACGAGGCATTCACGGCCAGCGTGGCATCTCTGAAACTTCAGCTGGAAGACGGCGCTATTTCCAAGGAAGAGTACGACAAGCAGATCCAGGCTCTTGTAGATGGCTATGAAGCGAATGTAGAAAACCTTCGGGCTGAAATCAAGAATGTGGAGCTGGAGATCATCGGAGAGGCATACTCTGATGAATTGGGTGCTGATGCCAAAGAAAAGCTGGAGAAGGCACTGGATAAATCTCTTTCCGAGGGTATCAATCCGAAAGAATGGACGGCAGACGAAGCCAGAAAATTCCTCGGCGTCAAAGACCTGAGTGATGAGGCTGCCGGCGCCATCGCGCAGATGCTCGGCGGTGTTGCGGATCAGCTCGAACTCACGGAGATTGACGGTAAGCTCTACTATGAGGTCACTGGTGTCGAAGTAGATCCGCCTGTCGATAAGACCGTGGATGATTATGTCCCCGACAGTCTGGAAGAGGTCGTCGGTGTGAACATAAAAGGTGAGAAGGAGATCCAGGAGAACATCGAAGTCCTTGTGGAGGACTTTGGAATTGAGCCTGAGATGGCAGCTGCCCTAACTCTATTACTCACCGGTTCGCCTCTTATCGAGGAAGGTTCAAAGTACGACCATGAGGAACTCGCCGCCATGTTTGGCATCGAACCCCAAATTATGACCAGCATCAAGTTCCGTCTCGACGGCGCTAAGAGTGTCGAAGAGAAAATAAATATCCTGGCCAGTGATTTTGGCATTCCTAAGCAAGATGCTGCCACTGTTCTCTGGTTACTGCATGGCACCAAGGAAGCGGATAAGGTATCAGTAACGGCGGATGACTTCGACATTCCTAGTTCGATATCCAAAACAATTTCCGTGAATCTCAAGGCTGTCAAGGGCAAGGTCACCAGTGCGATTGGAAAGATCTTCGGAGGGGACGACTACCGCGGCGGCATTGAGGGCGGATCCAGCAGCATGGACGCCTTCGCCCGGGGTGGCATTGCAAAGTACTCCGATGGAGGCATAGCCCAGGGCGGTGCCAAGCTCATCACGGTCGCGGAAGAGGGAGATCCGGAAATGATCATCCCGCTCGGCAGCCAGCGCAGAGATCGCGGTCTGAAGCTGTGGGCGAAAGCCGGCGAAATGCTCGGCGTCAATAAGTATGCCCGGGGCGGCCTGATCGGCGGAAATGCCGATGAGGGGATCCGCTTCCAACACTACGGCACCGATGATAGCAACAGCGGCGGACAATCCGTGTTGATCGAGGTCGGTGGCATTCAGGTGGAGATCCATGTCGATGCAACCGGCACCGAGAATGTCGTTGAAGCCATCAAGCAGCAGGCCAATGAAATCGCTGAGACCATTGCCGGCGTTATGGCTGATGCGATCGGCAGCCAGTTTGAGAACACCCCGCTAAAAGGAGGCGTCGCCTAATGACCGTTGACATCTACCTCCGCGAGAAGGATGGGAATCGGGAGATCCGCATCCCCATCCTTCCCGAAAAAATAATCTGCAATAACGGAGAGACAAAGTTTGTCACTTACGAAATCATGAGCCTCGGTGATGTGGCGGTGCCGTCCGGAACAGGGCTGTCCGAATACTCCTGGTCCTCTGAATTCCCCGGAGAGGGTCGCAAGAACGATCCTATGATCCGTGGGAGCTGGAAGGATCCGAAAACCTACCACAATATTCTGGAGGACTGGAAAGAGAAGGGCACCAAACTGAACCTGATCGTTACCGGGTACCCCATCAACACGGATGTATACATCAAGAGCTATGTAGGAAACCTTTCCGGAGCCTTCGGTGACATTGGCTACGACCTCGCCTTGCTGAAAGCGCGAGATATCACCATCAAGACGACCCAGGTCGAGACGCCCGTCAAGAGACCCACATCGACTTCTTCCACCTATACCATCAAGCCCAAAGATACCCTGTGGAAAATCGCAAAGAAATTCTACAAATCCGGTACAAAGTGGAAGACCATCTATAATGCCAATAAGGATATCATCGAGAAGACCGCTAAGAAGCGCGGCAAAAAAAGCAGCGATAACGGGCACTGGATCTACCCTGGTGTAAAGCTGACCATCCCCGGTGTGAGCGGCAGCTCCAGCAGTGGATCCAGTAAGAAGAGCTCCAGCAGCAGTTCCAGTAAGAGCAGTTCCGGCAAGGCATCCACGGAAGCCTATACGGCTGAGTATAATGCTGCCCGGCAGGAAGCCATAAAAAAATATACCAATGGCTGGAGTGAAGAACGCAAGTAAGGGGGGAAGGTATGAAGGCAACCACCATCTATCCAAAATACACGGTATCTGCCATTTCCGGCGACACGAAGTACGACCTTACTCCAGCTGTTGAAAGCCTGGGCTTTTCTGACCAGGAAAAACAGATCTCTCATCGGGTGACCATCGATATGATGAATACAAAGGTGGGAGATAAGTGGCTCACAAGCCTCCTATCGGTATGTGACCGTGTGTACATACACGCGGATGACGGCACCCAGAGCGGCGAAGTGTTCCGCGGATTCCTCTGGACACGCCCGTACAAGTCTTCCCTGGAGGAGAGGACCTTCAAGTTGGTATGTTATGACAACCTGATCTACTTCCAGGAGTCTGATGAATCGACCTTTTTTCAATCCGGCAAGTCTACGAAGGATGTCGTCTCATCCATCTGCAGCGATTGGGGGGTGAAGCTCGAATATACCTATGAGAGCATCACCCACTCGAAGCTGGCGCTCCGTGGCAACCTGTCGGACATCTTCACGGCGGACATACTCGACCTGGTCAAAGACCGGACCGGGAAAAAATATGTGATCCGGAGTGAAAAGGACGTCATGCAGGTACGAGGCGTCGGAACGAACAGTACCATTTATTCGTTTATCGCCGGCAAGAACTGCATCTTCACAGAAAGCCAGATCTCCATGGATGGTGTAATCACAAAAGTAATCATCCTGGGCAAGGCTGACAAGAACGACCGGGAGCCGGTCGAGGCGACCGTGAGTGGAAACACATCCAAATACGGCACCCTGCAGAAAACGATCAATCGTGACGAGAATACCAGCCGCGCAGATGCAAAGAAGGAAGCGCAGAGCATCATCGACGAGAACGGTAAGCCCAAGTGTAAGTATGAGCTGAAAGCTACGGACATCCCATGGATCCGCAAAGGAGACAAGGTGGAGGTCGATGCCGGCGATCTGTCCGGGTACTATATCGTGCTTGGGATAGACCGCTCCATCAGTAATCGCACAAGGGATATGACCCTTACTCTCGATAAGGAATAACCGGAAGGAGGCCGACCATTGAGCAGCAATATGCAGCGGCTGGGCGAGACCCTGGCCAACCGAATGAAGAAAACCTCCGCAGCGGCCGTGACCACCACAATCGAGCTTGGCAGAATAGGCTCCAATATGACGCTTACGACTGACTCCCTGCGGACGGCAATACCCCAGGGTGCCTACATGGTCAATCTCATGCTGTGCGGTTCCTTCCTCACTGGTAAAGAGACTGATAGTGAAGAAGTGGAGGACCATAGCCATCAGCTGCCGGCCTCCTTCCGGAAGTTGCAATCCGGAGACCGCGTCCTTGTGGCATGGTGTGGCAATGAGCCCGTAGTCATTGCCATTGTGGTCAGCAGTTAGGAGGAAAACCATGGCTAACAACTTATTTCCGGAGGGCTATGAAGATGCGGTCATCCTTGAGGAAGACCTGTTGTCGGAAAAGCCTGCCGGCTACCGAAACGGGATCTCGTTTGACGACGAGACCGGAGACTTCAAACGAGACGGCATGAATAAAATGCTCGACTGTACCGGCATTGAGAGCTGGAAGTCGTGGTGCATAAACTGTATCCAGACAGAGAGGTACAAGTACCTTTCTTATTCCACGGACTTCGGCATCGAAACCGATGCTGCCATGCGGGCCAGCAGCCGGGAGGAAGCGGAAAGCATCCTCACCCGGCAAATTACCGAAGCACTCCTGGCGGATCCCTATGAACGGACCGCCTATGTAGAAGATATAACATTCGACTGGACGGCACCGGACGCAGCAGCCGTTCATGTCATCATCCACGGCGTCGATGATGTCACGATTGACATCACAGCCTACATCACCAAAGGGGAGGGATAACCCATGGCTGAATTTGTTACTCCGGTGTTTTTGCAGAATCACAGCCCGGAGGAAGTCCATGAATTGATGAAAAAGGTCATGCCCGAGGATCTGGACCTGAGCGAGGGCGGACATGCTTATAACTTGACCTTTCCGACCGCGCTGGTCATAGGGGAGCTTTGCGAGTTTGTGCTTCCGGAAGTCATCAAGCTCATATTCCCGGAATGGTCCTACGGTGAATTTTTGGATAATCATGCAAAGACAAGAAAAATGCCCCGCAGAGAAGCGACTCCTGCAAGCGGCAGCCTCACCATCACGGGAGATGTCGGGACTGTTATCCAGGCAGGAAGCCTGTTCTCCACAGCTGCAGTAAACGATGAACCCTCCGTCGATTACAAGGTAAAGAAATCTGTGAAGATTCCAGATACCGGCTCTGTGACCGTTGAGATCGAATGCACCCAGACGGGTATCGTCGGCAATACACAGCCGAACACCATCGTCCTGGTTTCCAGTAAAATAACCGGAATCACTTCCGTCACCAACACGGAGGCCGTATCCGGCGGCACGGAAGAAGAGACAGACGTGTCTCTGATCCAGCGCATCATGGATTACGATCAAAGCCAGGGCGACAGTTATACCGGCAGCGTGGCGGACTATCGCCGGTGGGCGACCAGTGTCCCGGGTGTTGGAAGCGCAACTGTCATATCTGCCCAGGATGATACCGGTCTTGTCACCATCATTTTGACAGACTCAAACGGCGAACCTGCAACCGAACAACTGTGTAACTCGGTATATAATTACATCATGAAGCCGGACGATCCGGATAACCGGCTCGCTCCCACCAATGCATCTCTCAAAGTGCAGCCGCCGGCAACTATGGAGATCGGCATCATTGCCACCGTGGAGCTCAAGGCCGGTGCAACGATAGAGAGCGTGAGAGACGCCTACCTGGCGAAATTGGCTCTTTATTTGCCGGAAGCATTAGACGACGGGGAGATCAAATATACTCGCCTGGTGGCCGTCCTGGCCGCCACAGAGGGGGCAAACGACTTCTCTGGATTGCAGTTTGGAATTAAGAAAGGCGATACGGTCTCCTACGGCACCTCGAATATCGCTATCACATCCAACCAACTGCCCACGATAGCCGCGGAGGATCTCATTCTGTCCGCCGGTACTGTGTGAGGGGTGATCGTATGAGAAACCCGACCGATCTCATGAATACCATCCTGACCAATGAGACGGCGCAAAAAATAATCGACTATGTGGCTCCGATTTACGGGAAAAGCTATGTCGGACTGTGGCTCTTCCAGGCCATCGGTACCGCTCTGGATGAAGTCTGCAAAATCAGCATGGAGCTGAAAAATGAGACAAACCCCATGACGGCAACGATGCTCCTGGATTATTGGGAAGATCACTACAACCTTGAAAGAGGGAGTGACCTAACCACAGAGCAGCGGCGAAACAGGATCTCAGCGAAGATAAAATCGAGAGGGGCTTGCAACCCGAAAACTCTGGCTGACGCAGTTTCCACAGCCCTCGGAGGCGCGCCGGCGGAAGTCATCGAGAATACCGGTAAAAATAAATTTGATGTAATCGTTACCAAAGAAGTGGACTCTCTCGAACCTGCAATCGCTGTCATCGAGCGGATGAAGCCCGCCCACCTGATCTATGACATCCGCGTGGAGCTCCGGATCATCCCGACGGCAGCAGTCAAGGCCGCTATCGCCATGACCTACGCGGAGGAATATTCTATAAAGGCGGAAGTTCCCGATGTATATGTCGTTAATGAAATGCTCGTAGCATTTACTGCAGGCGCATATGTAGACGGCGAAACACTGGTTTTACCGGATAGCCTTGCTGTAATCGATGGAGATACCATGATCATCAAGTAAGAGGAGGTCGTACAATGGCAAAATGGGAATCAGAGAACGCAAAGATCACAAATAAAGGACTGGCTCTGTTAGCTAAGGTCACCGATGGAACGGTACTGTCCCTTTTGAGAGCCGTCGCCGGTTCCGGATATGTAGATCCTGATAGCCTTCAGAATCAGACAGAAGTGACGGATGTGAAGCAGGAGCTGTCCTTTTCCACTCAAAGCTACCCGGAGGAGCGCAAGTGTGCTGTCCCGATCAGACTGGTCAATACCGGCTTGACCACCGGGTACAATGCAAGGCAAATAGGCTTGTATGCCTTCGATCCGGACGATGGTGAGATCTTGTTCATGATCGCACAATGCAGTGATCCGGAGGGAACAGAGGTCAAACCGGAGATTGAAATGCCCGGTTTTTCTGCCAGCTGGGAGTTTTTCATTGAATACGGATGCGCTGATGTTGTGACCGTGGCTGTCGATCCGTCTAATACGGTGACGGTCAAAGAAGCGCAGAACATGGTGGATAACCACAATAAGGATAATAATCCTCATGCCGGTGTCCTGGTAAGTAAGGGCACTTTTGAAGCACACACCGGTGCTACCGGCAATGTCCACGGAATGACAAAAGCGGATATCGGTCTGGACAACGTTGATAACACCACAGATGCCTCCAAGCACGTCGCCTTTGCCAGCAGTGCCAACGAGGCAGGTAAGGTCAAATACAACATCATTATCCGATTCAAAGGCGGACGAACGGAGGGCACGGATCAGTTCACCTTCGATGGATCCACCTCGAAATCGATCAACATCACGGCCGCAAAGATCGGCGCGGCAGTAGAAGGCCATGTACATACGGCAAATGATCTGAAGAGCATGCTCGCATCGGGCCCCATGGTATTGTCCAGCAACCAGTATGGCACGAAGCTGCCGGCTTCGGGCGTAGCCGGACAAATCTTCTTCCTAAAGGTGTGAGAAGGTGATGACGATGCTGACCAATACTCTGATCGCGTACTTCGTCCCTACAGGCTGTAATGCAACTCTGGAGCGGCAGTACTTAAAAATTGTGACGGATTATTCCATCACAGTCAGCGGTACAACAGCAACGGCTACGCTAACTTCGACAATGTATGTCCACCGAGATAATCGGGCCGATGTATCATCGGGTAAAAAGGCATCGGAATGTTATATAAGCATTGACGGTGAAAAGGAATATGTAGTGGCGAATGGCACTAAATTGCCCGATATATCTAGCGACTTCATCAAGATAGGCAGTACTGTAACGCATACAGTATCGTATGATGCATCCACGAGTAAGGATGTCAAGATCGGCGCTCATTTTAACATAACCGAATCCGGGCACAAACTTAGCAACATGGTTATTCCGGTAAGCAGTTATGACGGCAAGAAAGCTGAAATAGAGAGCGGTTCTACCTCTCTGACATTCCCCATCCAGACAACTGCTTGCACCGCACCGACCACTTTCACCGTATCTCCCGCTGTGTTTGAAGAGGGAGGGAGTTTAACTCTCTCATGGAAAGGAGCAGCTGGTGGCATAAGCAACGATATCACCGGCTACGAGATCCAGTACGCAATAAGCAATGACAAGACCTCATGGAGTGGATGGACAGCATGGAAAACCCTTTCCGGGACTTCTGCTGCAGTTACTCCGGGTATTGCACGGGGGCAATACATAAAATACCGCATCCGCACCCGAGGCTCTGCAGGATCTTCCTATTACTCCAAATGGAAGGAAAGCAATGTGGCATATAAGGACAACGAGCCGTATGTCTACCTCCATGGGAACGGATACGAAAAGCACTTGGCCTACATCCACGATGGAAGCAAATGGGGCAAGTACATGCCGTATAAACACGACGGCACATCATGGAATCGGATCTCTTGATCGGATCCATGCAACCAGACAGCAGTCAGCCATGACGCTGAATTTTTATAACAAAGGGGTAAATAAAAATGGCAGATTACTACACCATACCGGAAGCGGACGCAAGGTTCGCGGAAAAGGAGCACACCCACGACCTGAGCACCTTGGGCGGCTCCGAGCTGGATCCGTCCAGAGTCATGATGCCTGAGAGCGTAGCTGCAGACTTTGACGACGCCTTCACCATCGATGAGGGCTTCGTGAGCGTCAAGAATCAGCTGGCCGGCAAGGCACCATCCAACCACACCCACTCCGGGTACGCACCTGCATCCCATACTCACAGTGGCTATGCAGGATCCGAGCACACCCACACCCCCGCAGCCATCGGCGCCGCTCCTGCAGAGCACACCCATGACTATGCAGGACCCAATCACACCCACACCCCTGCATCCCTCGGTGCAGCACCTTCCACCCACAGTCATGCCCAGAGCGACGTGACAGGCCTCAGTGCTGCTCTTGAGGGTAAAGCCAACACTGGTCACACCCACGCACAAACGGACGTCACAGGCCTTCCTGCAACCCTGGCAGCAAAGGCTGACCTGGTCGATGGCAAGGTCCCCGCTTCCCAGCTGCCCAGCTTCGTGGACGATGTCATCGACGGCACCCTGGTGAATTCCACCACCTTCAAGAACACCGCAGGTACCACAATCACCCCCGAGACCGATAAGATCTACAACGACACCACCGCAAATAAGTCCTACCGGTGGTCCGGTTCTCAGTATGTTGCCCTCAATGAGGGTGTTGCCCTGGGTGAAACCTCTGCCACCGCCTACCGCGGAGACCGCGGCAAGACCGCCTACGAACACAGCCAGAACGGCGATGTCCATGTCACCGCCGCCCAGAAGACCACCTGGGACAGCAAGGCTGCCGGCAACCACACGCATACTCCTGCCGCAATCGGCGCAGCTCCTGCCAGCCATGGCCACAGCTACAACGACCTGACCGACAAGCCCACCATTCCCACTACCCTGCCTGCCAACGGCGGCGATGCTGACACCGTGGAAGGCAAGCATGCGTCTGACTTCATCGCCAAGGCCCTGCAGTTCACTTCTGACCTGGGTGGCATGGAGAAGACCTTCTACGTCGAAGACAACACCAACCTGATTACCGAACTGGAAGCCCTGAGCATGGGTTTCCACACGGTTTATTCCCAGGGCGGTGTTCCCGGAAACCCCAACACGACCGAGTCCTGGCGCTGTTTCCTGCATAAGCCCAGCTCTAACATCATGTGGGTGCTGGCCTTTGGTACCAGCGGTTCCATCTTCAGCAACTATTGGAACGGCGGCACCTGGCGCGGCTGGCGTAAGGTATTCACCACAGGCGATGCCCCCACGGCCGCAGAGGTAGGAGCGGCATCCACTGACCATGGTCATATGGTCTATAGCTCCGCTACCAGCGCGACGACCTACAAACTGGTTTATGTGGGGCCCAACGGTAATGACAACAACACCGGCTTCTCCACCGGCGTACCGATGAAGACCATCAAGGGCGTTATTCGGAAATACGCCGAGAAGTACAAGATGCTGGACATCCGGCTCCTGGATGGCACCTATACCGAGGATATCGGCTCCATCGCCACCGATGTGGCCAATCTGTCCATCCGCAGCGTGTCCGAGAACAAGGACGCTGTCACGATCAACATGACCAAACAGCTGGATCTCAACAGCGGTCTTGTGCGGCTGTACAACATGACACTGAACATCACGGAAACCGGAAACCGGTGCATCTCCTTGAACGCCGGCGCTCTGTACGCTTACAACGTCAGGATCAACCTCCCGACAGCATCCGGTAGCAGCTGCGTGAATGTTTATAACGGCACTCAGGCCTTCCTGATGAACTGTGTCCTGAATGCCGGTACCGGCACCAGCGCTGGCGCTGCCATTTACGGCAACCAGGCCCTGCTGATCAAGGCCATCAACTGCACCAGCGAGCGCAAGAACAATGTCGGCGTTCACGCCCACAACGGATCCGACATCTGGTACACCGACACCATCAACGCCACCACGAAGGCCAAAGAGACAAGCTGGGGCAAGTGTACGGTGCGCAGCTGATCTCCCTCTTTCAACAGCAATCCCATTACTAAGCAGGGGGCGGGCTTAACCGCTCGCCCCTAAATTTCTAACTAGGAGGATCCGCCATGGACCTGGAACACGAGAAGAGATTGACCGCGGTGGAAGAACGCTCTAAGTCTAACACCAAAAGAATAGATAAACTGGAGGAATCCACAGAGGCCATTAACCGTCTCGCCACATCCATGGAGGTCATGGCGGAACGGCAAGAGCAAGTTGTGGATTCCGTGGACAAACTTGACGGCAAGGTGACCGCCTTAGAGCAAAAGCCTGCCAAGAGGTGGGACGGCATAGTTGATAAGATCATCTGGGCCGTCGTGGGCGCAGCGGTCGCATATGCCATCTCCCAAATTGGATTTTAATAAATAGGAGGTAACAACTATGAAAATCAACTGGAAAGTACGCTTCAAAAACCCCGCATTCTGGGTGCAGGTCATTGTGTCTATCTTCGTGCCGATCCTGGCACACTTCGGCTTCAACTGGTCTGACATGACCACCTGGGCATCCATCGGTTCCCTGCTGTGGCAGGCCATCCAGAACCCCGTCGTGGTGGTGTCTGTCTTGATCAGCCTCTACAACGCCTGCATCGACCCCACTACCAAGGGCATCGGCGACAGCGCACGTGCCCTGGGCTATGAGAACCCCGCGGAATAATTGATACATAAAAGGCCGGCTCCCATTGGGGGCCGGTCTTCTTGCTTCCTTCTGATTTTCTGTTATAATTACAGTATAAACACAGAATAAACACAGACCAAAAACAGGAGGAAAACAGCATGAACACACAAAAGCTACCGCTCGGTCAACTGCTCATTACCAGCACCGCCAAAAGGAAAATACACATCCCTGACGCCCTCAAGGCGCTCATACGCCACGAAAACTGCGACTTCGGAGAAGTATCAGAGGAAGATAAAGAGGCAAACAGGGACGCCCTGGAGGGCGGTGACCGCATCCTATCCGCTTACATCGATAGGAACGGCGTGAGGTTTTGGATCATCACCGAATGGGACCGCTCCAGCACCACGATCCTGATGCCGGAAGATTACTAAAATAGCAGCACTGCAGGTCGGAGCAAAAGCCCCGGCTCTTTTTTTGTGCAATATGCCATATTGAAAACACCCACAAAAATGGTATAATCACAGTAAAGCCACAGCAAAAACACAGAAATAAAACAGGAGGAAAACAGAATGTATTATGTTCTTCACAGACCCCGCGACACCGACAAACCCTGGCTCGAACTTCCCTACCGCAGAAAGCAGGAGGCACTGTCAGCGGTCAAAACTTTGGAGAGCCAGAAGAAAGAAGACGGCACCCGGATTTTGAATGTAAAACTTTGCATCGGCAAAGGTCGGGACCGCAGAGAAATTCTAAGATTTTAATGAGGAAACAAGATGTCCAAACTAGTAAACCTTGATGTGTTAAGAGATCGGTACCCGAAAGGAGCGAGGGTCGAACTCCTGCAGATGGATGATCCCCAGGCTCCGCCGATCGGCACTAAGGGTACCGTCTTCGGAGTCGATGATATCGGGTCAATTATGGTCAGATGGGATACCGGCTCCAGCTTGAGCGTCGTATTTGGAGAAGATTCCTGCAGAGTAATTAAGGAGGAGTAAACCATGAGTGAAGAAACTTTTGCTTATCAGATTCACAAAGATGTGCCCATTGAGGGTGTGAAGGAGATCCGGAGAGCTACCGCCGCCTTGGATAGCTACCGGATACAGCGGCGCGACTTCGTGGAGGGTGATAATACTAACTTCCCCAAACGGCCGGAAGTTGACATCTACGCCCTGCAACAGCAGTATCCCAGAGCGGCAGCATACCTGAAAGCGGAACGATGGTATAATTCCCCGGGCTTCAGAAAGTCTGATCTCGGCAAGAAGGCGATGGATCGGATCCTTGCCGGCGAGGATCACACCAAGGTCCTGGAAGATATGCATAATGCGTGGGCTGCCTTCCGCGTGGCCCAGGAGGGCTGACCATGGCGAGATATATCGATGCTGAGCCTTATGACAAGATCCTGAAGGAGAGAGCGAAAGCCCTCTGGGAAGTAGACGCTCTGCCGGTAGCTGACGCAGTCAGTCAATGTAGTATTCTTCTGGCCAGGCAGCCAACCGCTGATGTCGCGCCGGTGGTGCATGCTCGGTGGGAACACCTTGGCGGAGATGAATGGTGCTGTACAGCATGCGGTAATGTGATCACTACGGAGGGTAGCTGGGAAAAGCCGACAAAGAAATATTGCGACGAGTGCGGCGCGAAGATGAGAACGCTGGATCTGGAGGTGTGACCATGGAGCAGCTGCTACCGTACCAGGTCTACAATGACAAGGGCACCCTGGTCCTCCATGCACCGGAGTCCTGCCGGCACTCGAAGAAGGTGGAGCAGGATCACCTGGAACACGGGTACACCATCAAACTCAACGGTCGGAAGATCACGATGAAGGAGGCAAAAGGATGAGCCTACAGGAAGCTATCAAGTGGATAGACGGCAGGGTCCTAGAGCTTGCCTGCCTCGTTGAAATCACAAGCAAGGACAGAAAAATCCAGCGGATCAACGAGGAGTACAATGCTCTGCTGCTGGCACGCACCGCCATCTATAAACAGATCCCGGAAAAGCCGGAGATTAAAGAGTGCAGCCAACCTGCTGTCAGGCATGGGTACTCCGGAATCTATAAAAGGATAATTTACTCCTGCCCAGGATGCGGGAAACCACTGTATGTTCAGCATCACTTTGAGTACGAGAGCGAGTCCTCGTCAGGGCTTGAACGATGGCCGGCTGGACAACAGACTCAATCATGCCCAGCGTGTGGGCAAGCACTGAAATGGAAAGAGGATAACCATGTGTAAATTCTGCGAAGCAATGGAATCCCACCGGAGGGTCGACACGATCCTGAAAAAGTCTGATCCGGATGTGGATTATCGATACAGCGTCGCCATCGTTAAGAGGATCTTCAGAAAAGGCAGCAAGGGTGCCCGGGGATCCTCAACCGACTACCGCTATCGTGGCTGCGGATATGCGCTGAATTTCTGCCCGGAGTGTGGATGTGAGCTAAGGAGGAGATAGGTTGATATACGGTTATGCTAGAGTATCCACCAAAGACCAGAACGAAGATCGACAGATCATAGCTTTACGGGAATTTGGTGTCGATAAAATCTATCTTGAGAAGCAATCTGGAAAAGACTTCAATCGCCCACACTACCGTATGCTGCTCCGGAAGTTGAAACAGGATGATGTCTTGGTCGTTAAAAGCATAGATCGCCTTGGTCGCAACTACGAGGAGATCCTGGATCAATGGAGAGTGATCACCAAAGAGAAAAAGGCAGCAATCGTCGTTCTGGACATGCCGCTGTTGGACACCAGGAAGAACCGCGACCTGACCGGAACACTGATTGCGGACATCGTACTGCAGCTGCTGTCCTATGTGGCGCAGACGGAGCGTGACTTCATCCGGCAACGCCAAGCGGAGGGCATAGCCGCGGCAAAATCTAAGGGGGTACACTTCGGTCGTCCTCCTATGGATCCCCCGAAAGATTTTGGTCGATACAAGATTTTGTGGGAGCAGGGAGAGATATCTGCTCGAAGAGCTGCTATGAACCTCGGTATAACCCATAAAACATTTCTAAAGATGGCTAGGCAGTAAGCTAACTAACTTACGAAAAATTCTGCCATTGACGCCCCGACCGATAGGTCATAAAATAGGTAAGATAGCCAAACCCACCAACCCTCCTGGGACGCCCTGTGGAGAAGGTTGTGGATAAAGTGGAAAACCCCGTCCTCAAGGTGAGTTTTGCCCAGAATTAACAGATTTTTACACAAGAGAGGAAGAACGATATGAAGCATGACACCTTCGCATTGGTCCGGGTCTCACTCCTGGTAGTGTTGATCCTGGCCTTCGCCGGATGCTGCGTGATCGAAGCGCACCCAGCTGCAACAGATCCGGAGCCCACCACCATGGCCACAGAGCCACCCACCTACATAGAACCCACCGAAGAAACAGAACCCCCTACCATCGCCACTGAGCCACCCACTGAGCCCTCAACTGCACCCACCGAAACAGAACCTACCTATACAATGGAAGAATTAGAAATGCTGGCCATAGTGATTTACAGAGAAGCTGGCGGCGACAAATACTCCGATGACACCCGACTGAAGGTCGGCACCGTCGTGATGAACCGGATCGCCTCAAAGCGCTACCCAAACACAATGGAAAAAGTGCTTACGCAGAAATCACAGTACGGACGGATGCACTGGACCGGCGTCGTCTGGCCGAAGAGAGCAAGCAGCCCCAATGAAGCACACGCGGTAAAAAGAGCCTACGCCATCGCAGAACGGATCCTGCAGGGAGAAAGAGCACTTCCGGAGGATGTAATATACCAGGCCGAATTCAAGCAAGGCACCAAAGTGGTCGCCCACCAGGACGGTCTTTATTTCTGCCGGTAGCCGTATTTGCATCGAAACTAGCAACCATACACGAAAACATTTATAATTTCGTCTGAGAGCGCCTGAGCAACACCCAGGAATTGACAAAAGGAGGCATAACGACCATGAGCATGAAGAAAAAGCTGCTGAGGGCGGCACGATCCCAGAAGCAAAAGGCTGAGATCGAGCGCATGAGCGAAGCTGAAGTCGCTGAACTCCTTCGGAGCCTGAACCTCTCGGACAAGAAGGAGGAAAAGTAATGTTAAATCACATCGTAATCATGGGCAGACTTACCCGGGATCCGGAGATGCGCCGCACCAGCCAGGGAACACCCGTGACCAGTTTCTCCCTGGCGGTAGACCGGGACTTCTCCGGCAAGGACGCCGGTCAGAAAGAAACGGACTTCATCGACTGCGTGGCATGGCGCAACACGGCTGAGTTCGTCAACAGCTATTTCAGCAAAGGCCGCATGGCCGTCGTATCCGGCCGCCTTCAGATCCGCACCTGGAAGGACAAAGAAGGCAATACCCGGAAAGCGGCGGAGGTCGTGGCCGATAATGTGTATTTTGGAGACAGCAAGACCGACAGCGGCAGCTCCTACGGATCCGCGCCGGCGAGAACCTACGGCGGCTATGCTGTGCCTGCAGCACCGGCGTCTGACTTCTCCACCATGGATGATGATGACGCTCAACTGCCGTTCTAAGTTATAGAACACAGAACAGGGGACGGGTAACCGTCCCTTTTTCTTATTGACAAAAACGGAAAAAATCTGTAAAATTACAGCATCAAAACAGAAAAAAGACGGAAGAGAAGGAGGAGGCTCAATGACGCACAGGATCATATTCGCCCTGCAAAAAGGGGGTGTTGGAAAGACCAGCAGCACCGTGGCTACAGCGGAAATATTGGCAGCAGCCGGTTACAAGGTTCTGGTGGTCGATTTTGACAGCCAGGGCAATGCAACCAAGATGCTGACGCAAAGCAGCATCTACAAATTCTCCGGGCATACCATCATGGAGGCTATCCGGGACAGGAATGCAGCCCCGTACATAAGGAACGTCAAAGAGAACCTGGATCTGATGCCCGCGGAGGACAAACTGGCGACCTTCTCCCGGTACATATACACCAATAAGATAGACAATCCCTATGCGGTATTGAAGCGGCTCCTGGAGCCTGTGGAAGACCGATACGACTTCGTTTTTGTGGATGTCGGACCTACGCTGGGAGACAACATGATCAATGCCATCGTATATGCTGACCGGGTATATATCCCTCTGGACACCGGTGACTTCTCATTGGACGCTATGATTCGGTTCATCGAATTTGTGAACGAGACCAGGATGGAAGGTCACACGAATGCCGTGATCGATGGGATCCTGCTAACTATGAGAGACAGACGATCCACCAGGTATGAAGGGGAGATTTCGGAGGTTATCCGTGAATCCTATGGAGACCTGGTTTTCAAAGCTGAAATCCATCGGAGGGTCAAAATCAAAGAAATGGCAGCAATCGGCGTAGACGTAGTCGAACCGGCCATGGAAGACTACCTGGATCTGGTCGAGGAAATACTACAAAGAACGGGTGAAAAGGAGGAAACAACACCATGAGCAAGAAATCTGAAAGCGTGAAAGAGCGTATGGCCCGCCTTCAGCGTGAGAAGGAGGAGGCAGCAGCCAAGACCGGAGCAGGAGACAGCACCGAGCTGATCTCCCAGCTTACCCATGAAGGTGCCGGGGAACCGGACTACGATGCGATCGCAAGAGCCCTGGAGGAGAAAAAAGCCAAGGAGCCTGAAGGAGCAAATGCCGGTCATGTGAAAATGACCCTCTATGTGCGCGAGGATCTGGCCCGCGGCTTCGACGCCCTGTGTACCAAGCATGGCGATAAGAAAGCCTTCATCAATCAAGCCATTGCAGACTTTATCCAGAAAAAGGCTCGGGAGCTGGGCATTAACTAATAAGCAAAGCCGGAGGGGAATCCTCCGGCTTTTTTCCATCATTTACACACGAACATGTGTGCTTTTTTGTGATATTATCGAATTGAGAGAAAAGTTTTCATTCTCACGAAATTCCCTCACTCAAACGACCACACAACGCGAATGTCCTCCGCGTTTATTTGCACCCTGTCTATCAGCTGAAGCAGAAAAGACCGCCGTCCCCTCATATCGAGCCTCGACCATCCGTACTGTATGTCACGCAGCAACATCTTCGCTGCTCCTACATCGTATTGCCTCGGGACAATCTCCCGCAAACTCGGCGCGAGTTTCATCCTTTCGGCGTGTACTTGAGAGATCCGTTCAGCGATATCCCCGACAGATGCAAGTGCGTCGTGCTGCAGCAGATCCATGAGCCTACCGATCTCATCGTCCAATCTCTGGACTTCCTCGGATATGCCAGCAGCAACATTGGAGCCGCCATCACCCGCGGCTCTTTTTTTTATAATTTCATCCACCTGGGACGGATCCTCGGCCAGACGCAGCACCTCAGCCTCGACCATGGCATCCAGCTCCTCCACCGGGATGTGCGGAGCCTTGCAGTTTGGATCCTTCACCATCTTTTTATTTTTCTTTGCCCGGGAATGACAGCTGTACACCACCTTCCCGTTCGGTCGCTTATTCGGAAAGTACCTGGCACCACAGGAAGCGCAGTAGATCAGACCGGTCAAGAGGAAGGCACTGTCGCCGGCAGCTTCGGCATGGCGCAGCCGTTCACGCCGGAGCTTCACGACCCGATCCACCTCTGCAGGAACGATGGCCGTGTGTTTCCCTGGGCCTCTTACACCATCGAAGTGGACGGTACCGGCATAGAGCGGATTATCCAGGACATTCCCCACGGTGGATGTGTGCGACCAATCCCCGTGCTTCGTTCTGTGCCCTTCCATCCGCCTAGTGATCTCCGTGACGGAGTAACCATCGGCATACAGCGCATAGACCTCCCGGACCTGCGCCGCCTCTTGTTCGTTCACGACAAGCTCACCATCTATGTAATCATACCCGATTGGATCCGTGCCGCCGCCATGCCACAGACCCTCTTCCGCCCTGCCGGCCCGCCCCATGAGTGTGCGCTCGGTTATGGTCTCACGCTCCATCTGGGCAAAAACGCTGAGGATCCCCACCATGGCGCGGCCGTAAATTGTCCCGGTATCGAAGGACTCCTGCATGGAAACAAAGTCGGTATTGTTCGCCATGAAGACATCCTCGATCAGAAACAGCGTGTCCTTTTGGGAGCGGCTCAGCCGGTCCAGTTTATACACCAGCACCACATCGAACTTCCCGGCTTCCACGCCCTCCACCAGTTTCGTGATGCCCGGTCGCTCCAGGGAAGATCCGGAGTGCCCAGGATCCACAAACAGCCCAGCAACAACCCAACCTTTGGCCTTGCAGAAGGCAAACAGTCGCTCCTTCTGCAGCGGAATGCTATACCCCTCTTGATCTTGACGAGCCGTCGATACCCTCACATAAATCGCTACTTTTTTCATAAAATCCCCTCCTGTTTTCCCTCAATTATCGCATAAACGGCGAATACGACCAAATAAAGCCGGCGTGTTTTGTGCAAAACAGAGAAACACAGAAAGTAGCTGTTCTTTTGCTTGCATTTCCCCAGAAAAGTGGTATAGTAACAGTACGAATAAACACAGCAAAAACACAGAAAAAACACAGGAGGCATGACAACATGGCAACAAAATCAACGCGTTATGTAGACAACCAGGGGAGAGTTATTCTTCCCGCCCACATCCGAAAGGCTCTGAACCTGGGCCCCGGGAAGAGCATCGAGGTGAGCCTTGACGATGACGGCACCATCCGGATCGTAGCAGTCCGGGAGCGGTGCAGCATCTGCGGAGAATCCGTAGAGGGCAAGCACCACACAAAGGTAACGGTCGGAACCGGCGAGAAATTGTTCTGCTACAACTGCTGCCAGGCTATCGCCAGAGCAATGATGAAGTAAGGAGGAAAGCAATCATGGTCAGAATCAAGAATGGAAATCTCCTGCAGGCGACGGAGAAGATCATCGCCCATCAGGTCAACTGCCAGGGAGTAGCCGGAGGGCTTGCGGCGGATGTGTTCAAAACTTGGCCGTATGCCGGGAAGGACTACATGGATCTCACGCAGCGGATCCCCGGCAAGGTTCTCTTCGGAATGGCTTACTTCACCGGACAGCAGAAAGACGGTCATATCATCTGCAACCTGTTCGGACAGTTTGAACCCGGCGCAGACTACAACCCCAAGCGGCTGGAGCAGGCCCTGGAACAGCTGGGCAACTTCGCAAGGACCAAGGGATGCAGTGTGGCCCTTCCCTACAAGCTCAGCTGTGGAATTGCCGGCGGCGATTGGGACGAGGTGCTGCAGATCATCGGACGCACCATGGACGGTGTGGACTGCGTTATTTACCAGCGAGAGGGTGATGAGTAAATGATCATTCTCCCGCGTACCCATGAAGAATGGCTGGAGAAACGCAAGCTAGGGCTCGGAGCCTCCGATGCCGGTACCATCATCGGCGTCAACAAATGGAAGACCAATGTAGACCTCTGGAAAGAGAAGGTCGGGATCCGGGAGGCAGAGGACATCAGCCATAAGCCGTATGTGCAGTATGGCCACGATGCAGAACCGCACCTCCGGGCACTGTTCGCCCTGGACCATCCGGAACTGAAGGTCACCTATGAAAGCCCGTACAAGATGATATTCAGCGACGAGCTGCCCTTCATATTCGCAACCCCGGACGGGGAGCTGGAGGAGCTGGCCACCGGTCGCCATGGCGGTCTGGAAGTCAAGACCACGGAGATCATGAACCCGCAGCAATGGAAGGAATGGGACGGACGGATCCCGGATCAATACTATTCGCAAGTGTGCCATCAATTCATAGCCACCGGCTGGGAGTTCATCTATCTCATTGTGCAGATCAAGTGGTACACCCGAGAAGGGGAGCTCCGGAAGATGATCAAGGAATATCCCATCGAGCGGCATGAGGTGCTGGGAGACCTTGAGTACCTGAAGAACGGGGAAATCAAGTTCTGGCACCATGTACAAACCAAAAAAGAACCGGCGCTTCTTTTGCCGGCCATATAAGGAGGATAACAACATGATGGAATTAAGAATGACGACCGACCTGGAAACCGCGCTTCCGGCAGTAATCGACTTCAACTTTGAAGAGCTGAAGGCCGAGCTGACAGAGCGACTTCACCACTACAACACCCTGGTGGTGACCGAGGACTCTATCCAGGAGGGCAAAGCTGACCGTGCGAAACTACGGAAACTGAAGGAAGCAATTGAGACCCGCCGTAAGGAGGTCAAGAAACGGTGCGAGCAACCGTACAAATCCTTTGAGGCACAGGTGAAAGAACTGGTCGCTCTGATCGATGATCCGATTGCTGCCATCGACAAGCAGGTCAAAACCTTCGAGGAGCAGGAACGCAAGCAGAAGTACGCCGAGATCGAAGCGATCTATGCGGAGCAGGTACCGGAAACCATCAAGGATATCATTCCTCTGCAGCGGATCCTCGACCCGACCTGGCTGAATAAGGGTACCAGCAAAAAGAAGATCACGGAAGCCATCGAGACACTGGTCAAGCGCACGAATGTGGACATGGCACTCCTCGACGGCGTACTCCCCAAGTACATGGCGGCTGTCCGGACGAGATATGTCGAGACCCTGGACATCACCCAGGCTATGAACTACCAGGACGAACTCATGGCAGCAGAGGAGAGCTTCAGACAGCAGGAGGAGGCCAGACGGCAGAGAGAAGCCCAGAGAGCGGCGTGGGCAAGCCAAGTACCCAAGGCAGAAGAAAAGCCGCCTGTGGCCGTCCAGGAGCCTGCGAGAGCACCTGACACTGCACCGGCTCCCCAAGCCAATGCCGACGAACGGCTGTACACCTTGCGGCTTGAATTCAGACTGACGAGAGGACAGGCAGATGCCCTCAAGCAGTTTTTGAATAGCAACCACATCGGATACACCAATATCACAAACAACTAAGGAGGAAACAACAATGGCAGTAACCAATTCTTTGCAGAAGAAACCCATCACAGACAAACCCGTCGAGTACAAGTGCGGTGAGGAGACAGTCAAGCTGTCTCCCTCCATCATCAGATCCTACCTGGTGAACGGCAACGGCGAAGTGACCGACCAGGAGATCGTGATGTTCCTGAACCTCTGCCGGTTCCAGCATCTGAACCCCTTCCTTCGGGAAGCCTATCTCATCAAGTTCGGAAATCAGCCGGCAACCATCGTCACCGGTAAGGACGCCATCACCAAGAGAGCCATGCGCAATCCGAAATATGCCGGTCAGCAGGCCGGTGTGGTCGTCCTCACTGATAGTGGTGAGATGGAGTACCGCAACGGATCCCTGGTGCTGGAAGGTGATACGCTCGTCGGCGGCTGGGCAAAGGTCTATGTGAAGGGCTACGAAGTGCCCATCGAGGCAGCCGTGTCCTACTCGGAGTATGTCGGAACGACAAAGGACGGCACCGTAAACAGCCAGTGGTCGAAGAAGCCGGCGACCATGATCCGCAAGGTCGCCCTGGTCCAGGCATTGCGTGAAGCCTTCCCGGAGGATCTCGGCGGCATGTACGCCAGCGAGGAAATGAACCTGGACTTCGATGAGACCTCTATGGCGGCTCCGGTGGAGATTCCGCCGCAGGAGGAAGAGCCTGCACCTTTCCCGGAGGGATCACCGGAACAGGCAACCCTGGGAGATCTTTCTGACTTCTAACTGAAAAAGAGAGCCGGAGCAAAAGCCCGGCTCTTTTTTTGTGCAATATGCCATATTGAAAACACCCACAAAACTGGTATAATTACAGTAAACCCACAGCAAAAACACAGAAAACAAACAGCAAGAAAGGAGGGAAAGCATGCTCGAATCCGTAGTAGGATGGGGCTGCCTTATCACGGCCACCATTTTGTATGTCGTACTCAAAGCAAAAGGCGAAATTTTGTAACAGAAAGGAGATTCCTATGAGCAAGTACATAGCCATGTACAAATGCCCTATGTGCGGAACAGTGCTGCAGTACGGACAATCGGCAGAGATCCCCTATGATAAGATCCCCGAGCTGCTCGCAGCGGTCGTAAAGCAACAGAAATTCATCGGTACAATCCACTACCAAGCCCCCATGCACATCCCCCATCAATGCCCGGACGGGAGCGGCGGTCTTGCCTGCTTCGCCGGATTCAAAAAAATATCATAAAGGAGAAGTAAAAATGGAAATGCACACTATCAAAGTCAGACTCACCTTCCAGGAGGAGATTCTGGGAACAGCAAGCAACAACCCCGATATCCACAGCGAATACATCGCAAGCAAGGCTCCGGACCTCACCCGCGCTGAGGAGGAGGTAGATGCCATCAATGTGGAGGAGGAGATCGAGAAGTCCATGACCGTCTTCCCCCGGGACAAAGAAGGCAACCCCATTCTCTTCGACTATCAGATCAAGGGCTTCTTCAAGGATGCCGCCGGCGTTCTGAAGCGTGTCCCCGGTACCAAGTCCAGCGGTATCAAGGCATACAAGAAAGAGCTCGACGGTCTCCTTTTTGTTACCCCCAGAATGATCCCTCTGAACATGCCCGGCCCCATGGGTGAGTGCCAGAGACCTCTCCGAGCCTCCACCGCCCAGGGTGAACGGATCGCCCTGGCCCACAGTGAAACCGCCCCCGCAGGTACCACCATCGAATTCGAGATCCAATGTCTGACAAAACCCATGTACGACCTCGCCAAGGAGCTTCTGGACTACGGCAAGCTGCGCGGCATCGGTCAGTGGCGGAACTCCGGCAAGGGCAGATTCGAGTGGGAGGAGATCAAGGACCCCTTCTAACCCTTTGCGATGGCATAGCTATGTGAAACAGTGCAAGGGCATAGCAGCGCACGGCCAAGGCAGAGCAACAAACGGCCTGGAATTGCGTAGCAAGGGCATGGCTGGGAGATGCAGATTGTAGCATAGCATGGAATGGCGCAGCAAAGGCACAGCCGCGAGGTGATAGGCTTTGAATCGCACGGCAAAGGAAAAGCAAAGTGGAGCGAGGAATGCTACGGCATGGCCAGGATACGCGAAGAACCGCACTGCAGCGCCACGGCACAGCTAGGAGAGGCGAAGCGGCGCACAGCAAAGGCATAGAAGGTCGATGAATTGACCTGCACAGCAACGGCAAAGCGGAGAATGGTATAGGCCTGCATGGAACAGCAATGGCATAGCCTGGATCAGATAAGCATGGCGACGCAATGGCATAGCCATGAATTGCACAGTACTGCAACGGCATAGCCAGGATTAGATCAGCATTGAAATGCAAAGGCACAGTTATGCTGAGACCCGCGGCGCGGCGGCTTAGAATTGATTAGCACGGCAGGGGCATGGGAGGGCGTTGCAAGGTATGCACTGGTATGCAAAGGCACAGCAGTGAGCAGCTGGGATTCGCGGAGCAAAGGCGTAGCAAAGAGAGGCCAAGCTAAGGCAAAGCCGTGAATAGCCCCGAACAGCACAAAAAAAGAGCCCCGGCACCCCGCGGCTCTTTTTTGTGCAATATCCCAAATTGAAACACAGTATAAAACTGCTATAATAACAGCAGTTAAACAGCAAAACAACAGAAAATAAACAGGAGGAATACATCATGCAAAAAATCGTGTACATCGGTGTGGAGCATCTTCATCCGCACCCCGACAACCCCCGGAAGAACCTGGGCGATCTCACAGAGCTGGCCGGCAGCATCAAGGCCAAGGGCGTCCTGCAGAACCTCACGGTCGTGCCCATGGAAGAGGAGGGCGAATACCGCGTGATCATCGGTCACCGGCGCAGTGCCGCAGCGAAGATTGCAGGTCTGAAAAAGTTGCCCTGTGTGGTGACCACCATGACCCCCCAGGAACAGTTTGAGACCATGATGGTAGAGAATGTTCAGCGATCCGATCTGACCGTCTACGAGCAGGCAGAGGGCTTCCAGGTCATGCTGGACATGGGCGGTACAGTAGAACAGGTGGCTCAGAAAACCGGCTTCTCCGAAACCACCGTCCGCAACCGGGTGAGACTGCTGACCCTGGATAAAGATAAATTCCAGAAAGCGGAGTCCAGAGGCGGCACCCTCAAGGATTACCTAAAGCTGAACATGATCCAGGATCCGGTGGAGCGGGAAAAGGTGCTGGATGCCATCGGCACCAACAATTTCAACAACATGCTGAAGAATGCTCTGGACAATCAGCAATTTGATAAGGAACTCGCAGCTGCCCTGAAAGCCATTCAGGAAGCGGACTGGTGCAAAGAAAGAACAGATGAGACCGTCGGCTACTATGGTGACTATAAAAACTACCGGTACTTCGACAAGAATAACCGGAAACCGCTTAACCCCCCGAAGGATATCGATGTGGCCTCGTATATTTATGCTACCGCTGATGGCAGTATCACCATCTACCGCAAAGGACCGGAGAAAGAGGAAAAGAATCCGGATCAGGAGCGGCTCAATCGCCTCGTCAGGAATTTGGAAAAAATCAGTAGTCAGCTGCTGAAAATTTCCAATACCCATAAGGAACTGCGGATCGAGTTTATTCAGGGCTTCACGGCCTTTAGCACCAACGAGATGGACATCCAAGCCATTGCCGCCAAGGCGCTCGGAAGTAACAGCTGCTCTTATGTGGATACAACTTTGCTCGGGAAAATTGCAGAGGTCCCTGTTAAGCAGGAGAATTACAACACGGTCCTGGACAAGGACATGTGGAGCAAGCTGCTTTTCCATCAGCCCCTGCGGGCACTTTTGTGTGCTGCATATGCCTCCCTGGAATACGGTACCAACCGATACTATACCACCAAATGGGACAGCAAACTTGGAACTTCTATTCCGCGGTATGATAAGGCCGGTCGCCTGGACCTTTGCTACGAAGGCCTGCGCTCCCTGGGCTATGAGATGTCCGACGAAGAGATCCAAATGCAAGACGGAACCCATCCGCTGTTCCAAAAGGTTAAGGATCTGATCGCTCAGTACCAGAAGGAGAAGGATGAGGAAAAAAAGAAGGATACCAAGAAAAAGTCAACCAAAAAGTGATTTTCCATGGAGAAGGAAACTAAGAGCCGCACCCATTGGACGGAAGAGGAGATAACCTTCCTAAAGAAAAACTGGACCCTGCCCATGGCAGAACTCAGCGAGAAGCTCGGCAGATCTATCGACTCCTGTCTGCAAAAAGCCTATTCCCTCGGTATGTACCGGCGCAAATGGACCCAGGCCGAGATCGACTATCTGCAGGAGAATTACGGAAAGTACTCCATTCCATCGCTTGCGAAGAGCCTCGGCAAGTCGGTCAATGCGATAAAGGTTATGCGGCAGCGATTGGGCCTGGGAGCCTTTTTGATGAACGGCGAGTACATTTCCTTATGCCAACTGATACGGGCTGTAAACGGCACCGTAAGTGCTTATAGCTACAAAATGACATCATGGGTCAAAAACAGAGGGCTCCCGGTTCATACCAAGAAGGTAGAGAGCTGCAGCTTCCGGGTAGTCTATCTGGACGAGTTCTGGGAGTGGGCGGAGAAAAACCGCTCATTCCTGGACTTCTCCAAAATGGAGCCCCTGTCCTTGGGAGCGGAGCCGGCATGGGTAGCTGAGCAGCGGAAAAAGGATGCCCAAGCCTTTGCAAATCAGCGGAAAGATCCATGGACTCCGCAAGAGGATTCCCAGCTGAAGATGCTACTCAAGCAGCACAAATACGGCTACAAGGAGCTGTCGGAGATGCTGCATCGATCCGCCGGTGCCATCCAGCGCAGGGTCTTAGACCTTGGGATCAAGGAACGGCCGGTAAAAGCAGACACCCACGGCAAGGAGGCACAATGGACAGACGAGACCTATGCAATCCTTGCTGAAGGGATCCGCCGTGGAGACAGCTACTACGCGATCGGCCTAAAACTCGGCAAGTCTGAGAAAGCCATCCGCGGGAAGGTCTATTATGACTACCTGACCGAAAATGCCGACAAGATCCGGCAGATGCTGGGAGACGGTCCATGGGGAACGGGAAAGCCGGTACCCACGGTGAAGCAGGCGGCGACCCTTTCTAAGGTGCGGACGGCCATGAAAAACGACATGGAGCAGCTGTGTGGCGTTCTCCTATACAGATTGCAACAGCTGAAGGGTTACGACTACGACCGGTACTTCCAGAGAGCCATGTGCATGAAGTGGGACGATCTCCATGGCGTATGCACTGCCGGCTGCGACGATTGCGACTACTGCATCGAGTTCCAGCGGATCCAGCCGCAGTACTGTGTAAGATGCGGCGTCACTTTCTTTGAGAGGGCTGAGAACCGGATGTGCCTCCGTTGCAGGAGTGCCCGGAAGCAGCAAGCAGCCAGAAAATACTATCGCCTATACGGAAAAGGCAAAAAGGAGGAGATCGAATGAAAGGAATGAACGTGCTCGAAGCCTATGCGGCGGCCGTCCAGCATGACCGGGAGGGGGAGCAGAATTTCCGCAACTTCACCATCGGCGGTGAGTGTTCCAACTGCGGGAGCTGCTGCACTAACCTCCTCCCGGTCTCCGGGAAAGAGAAAAAGACCATCCGACGGTACATTCAGAAGCATGGCGTCAAAGAGCAGACCTGCCACTATCCCACTGCCACCCCCGTCCTCGACTTGACCTGCCCCTTCCGTCATCACACGGAAAAGAAATGCCTCATTTACGAAGTCCGACCGGCGATCTGCCGGGCCTTCCGGTGCGACAACCCGATGGAGAAGATCAAAGCAGACCGGGCCATGTATTACCACAAGTACGGTCTGATCAACATGAGAGAAGAATTTTATGGAGGGAACACATAATGAAAAAACAGAAGTACACATATCTGGTGTCGTATAATTGCGCTGGAGGAAGCGGTGCATCTGTTATCAAAACTAACTTTAAAATACGAACATCAGAACATATCAAATTCATCAGTAGGTACATAGAGGCCGACAATAATATCAAATCGGCATCCGTGATGAACTTCATCCTGCTGGACACAGAGTGGGGATTTTGGGACTGGTTCAAAGCCATCCTGGAGTTCGTTCTGCTGCTGTTCCTCATTTTGAGTGCAATTGCTGCGATCTTTGGATGAGGAGGGACAGAGTATGAAACCAATCCTGTTCAACACACCGATGGTCCAGGCCGTCGATGAGGAAAGGAAGACCGCCACGAGGCGGCTGGTGACACCACAGCCGATTTTTAGAGAGGGTGAGACCGGAACCCCGGTACGGTGCGATGACGGGCACTGGTGCTTTAAGATCGACCAGCACACAAATGTCTACGACTTCGATCTGAAGCCGAAATACGAACCCGGCGATGTGCTGTATGTGCGGGAGACTTGGAAGATACAGTCTGGCAGCAGATTCGCGTCGGAAGCCAGGATCGAATTTAGAGCTGGCGGACCGATGTCGAGTGTTCAATTTCCCGGCAGGTGCTCAGACAGCCACGAGCGCCCTAGCTATGACGCTTTCATCAGCAAATGGGGTGTCAACAGAAAATGGCATCCGTCCATCCACATGCCGAAAGAGGCAGCGCGGATCTTCCTCCGGGTGACCGCCGTCCGGGTGGAGCGGCTACAGAACATCAGCGCAGATCAATGCGCCATGGAGGGTGTATGGCCGTTGTATTCTGGACCGGTAGGCGGCAGGGAAGCGTACTACAAGACGGCTTTTGCAAAGCTGTGGGACAGCACCATCAAGGAACAAAAACGCGACACCTGCAGCTGGGAAGCCAACCCCTGGGTGTTTGTGTACGAATTTGAAAAAATCAGCAAGGAGGAAGCAACAAAATGTTAAAGTGCAAAATCAAGAGAGGAGGATATGTCCGCATCAACGCCACCGGCACCGCCGAGGATCTCATGGTGGAGACCGGCGCGTTGATCCAGGAGATCCACAATAACATCAAGAAGAAGAACCCGGAAGCGGCGGTCGGCTACAAGAGCCACCTCATCGGCCTGCTGCTGGCTCCCGACAGTCCCGTATGGAAGGAGGACTAACCATGGATAAACTGAAGACCCTGATCGATGGCTTCCGCAACGACACGCACTGGAACACCCCCAACAAAGACGGCAGCCATCGCTTCGACAAGGAAATCGCCTGGATCGAAGAGATGATCCGGAATTACGCCGAAGCCATGAATATGACGACCGACGAGGTCGTGGATCTCATGGAGAAAGGCAGAGATTATTCCTGGCCGAACTACTACCAGCCCTGCAACTTCCCCCCACTTGACTCCAAGAACCTCATCGGAGTGTTCAAAACCTACGAGGAATTCAGAACCCACAGTAAAGAGAACTGGCAGGGCTACCGGTGCCCCAAATGCGGTACCATCAGCCCGCATCCGCAGGAATGCCTTCACCGCATGAACAAAGACAGTGAATGCGACTGGTGCTCCTTCGGCCTGTTTAAGTCCGGAAAGAGTGTGATCATCCTGGAGAGCGGACTTAAAGCCATCCCCATCTTCGATCCGGTACCGAAGGAGGGTGCATGATGGTAGGACAAGAAGTGCTGAAAGACCTCTTCGCAGCATTCCCCAATGCAATCATTAACCACAACCTCGAATTTATTGCAGATCCTACACCCCGGGTCAATTCCTATTTCCGCCTGGATAACATAGAAACCCGTGAAGAAGCCAGCGCCAAAGTGCTGGAATACCTTTCCCGGGAAGCATTCAAAAGCCTGCATTTCAATACTGAGAAGCGCAACAAACAAGTCCATGACTACCACCTTTATGGAATCAATACCTTCTGCGGTACCAACTTCACTGAGGATGATATCGATACCATCTACACATACCTGGGAAATGAGGTCAACAGACCGAAGACACTGGAATTCATCCGCAGCGGTTACGATCTGACCGTGCTGGAAGATCCGTTTTAAGGAGGTATAAACCATGACAAAAGTAAGAATCTGCTTCGAGATCTACGGCATCGCTGAGGACGAGCATGGCACCCCCTGCCCCGCCGGAGCGCAGATCGAACTCGGAGAATCACCCCTGAACATTGACTACCATGAGATGACCAAAGACATCAACATCCCCGGATGTCTCAAGCTGATGCACCTGGACACCATCGTGAAGCCGGAGGATGTCCGGATCATCACCCCGGAGGAATACGACGAAAGGTACGGTGACGAGGAATGAGCATGATTTTTCTGGCCACAGGCACCTGCACCATGGGCATGACCAAAAGGGACAAAGACGGCAATTCGTGGAGTCCACGCCGGCGCGATTCACCTGGGACGAAACCGGTGGCAGCATAGCCATCGGAGAAATGGATCCCGATACCAAGGAGATCAAAGAGGAATCCGTGTCCATCTTCGGAGATTGGGACGCAGCTGGGTACCTAGCCGAGGTCCTGGATCTGCTGAAGCCCAGACGCCAGGTCAATGTCCCGGACTTCAAAGCCATCATCCAGGAAGCCATCAGGATAGATAACATAGATCTCTGCGACTATTGCCGGATCCCAAACTGCAGGGACTGTATCGTTAAAGAGTGGAAGGAGGAAGTAGAAGAATGACCGCTGAAGAAGCAATCGCTATCATCACCGGAGCCCAGACAATGGTGATAAACCGTGACCCGGACAAATTCGTAGCGGCGATCGACCGGGCGCTTATATCTCTGCGCCTCGAAAGGCAGCGGGACAACCCAAAGCCCCTCACCATCGAGGAACTGAGGCAGATGAATGGGGAGCCGGTGTGGGTGAAACCATTGAATGCAGCGAAAGACAAGGGAGAGTGGTGCGTGACCGACTTCTATAAGGACAGCTTTGATGCGCTGATACCAGGCATAGATAATACCTGGTATGAGTCTAAGGACTACGGCAAGACCTGGGAAGCCTACCGCCACAAACCGAAGGAGGCGACAGAAGAATGAATATAAACCCACTACAGCACTTCATAATCCCGCAGCATGAATTCCCCGAGCTTGATGATCACGTCAAAAGAATCCAGGCCGCAGCGATTGATATGACTGATAACCTCATAGTTCAAGCCATCACCCAAGCAGCCAAAGAGGACGGCGTAACAGACCTCTACCTGATAGACAAAAAATTTGCAGCTGATGCCATCCGGGAGAAACTGGAGCGCGAGAATCCCCAGCTCCTCACCATCGAAGATCTGAAGCAGATGAACGGAGAGCCGGTGTGGGTGGAGGAGCTTACCCAAATACACGACCATACAGGCTGGGCATTAGTAAAAGTGGACGATAGCGGCATTTGCAAGGGTATTCCTTATGTGAAGTGCGATATTTGCACATGGAATGTAGTCACCCGTAATCTGCACTGCTACCGCTACAAGCCGAAGGAGGACCACCATGACTGAAAAACGGGTAAAAGAGCTTCTTAATTTATGCAATTCAATCAATGCAGCCGAAGGATCCATCCGGTGGAGAGGGGACAATCATGTTGCTGCCATTCTGGAAAGGGCACAAAGGGCAATCTCGGAGCTGATCCGCGAATTGGAGAAAACACAGCCTAAGACCATCGCCGGTAAGATCCGATCCATGACCGACGAGGAGCTGGCAGAGAAGATCCATGATCTGTACAGAAATCTCATGGATGGAACGATGAACGACATAAGCTGTCTGTTCTGCGATGGCAAAGCCAACTGCATCACGAAGACGGGGAACATCAGATGCAACCCCAAAAAGGAAAAAGCCTGCGTCCTGCGATGGCTCCGGCGGCCGGCAGGGGAGGATGTGGGATGAATAGACCTGAAGTAACCGCCAGCCTCAGCAAAGCGCTTGAAAAGTACATAGACCCCCATAACGATCCCCGCATTTATTGGGCAAAAGAGGTCACCTTTGACTACGCAACCGAGAACGCAATCCGTGTAGACTATATGAGATTTGCACCAGTAAACAATTCTGTTTCCGGTATCGAAAAAGGAGACTTTTACTGCTATGAGATCAAGTCCTCTACAGCAGACTACGCATCGAAAAACGGTCACAATTTCATAGGTGATCTAAACTACTATGTCATGCCGGAGGAAGTAGCCGAAGCGGTCAAAGCGCAGATCCCATGGGCTGTTGGTATCCTGATCCCGGATAGCTGGGGAGGGCTGAGGGTTTATAAGAAGGCCAGGAGAACAGATCGAAGCAGGCCGACAAGCATAATGCTCATGATGATGTGGCGGTCCTCCCGGCGTGAAGTAGTGAATTTGAGGAGGACTGACCATGACAAATGAGAAGAAAGAAAAGTCTGTCGAGGGGTTTTACTTCGCCATGAGAAACCCGAATATCGAATACGGGTATAGAATCCCGGATGGATGTCAAGACAGGAAGCCAGCGCAAAAGGAGGAAGGTGCAAAAGATGGCGATCCGAAAGATTGATCTCATGCACCGCGCCTTCGGGAAATGCCCCGGACACACCTGCAGAGAGTGCAGCAACCTGGTCAAAGGGAAATACCATGACCGAAACCTCACCAAATGCAAGGTCTATGGTCTGACCCACAGCGAGGCGTCTGATTGGACACAGCGCTGGGAGGCCTGTGGGCAGTTTAATAAACCATGGGACCGGAGACCGGTCATGCAACTGGTGCGGCGGGAGCGGAACCCCAAGCAGGCGGTGGAACCGGAAGAGGACACCATCACCGAAAACCAAATATCGCTATTTTAGGAGAACGACCAATGAGAAAGACGAAGAAAAACAACCACCGAGACAAGAGGCGTCAAGCCCTCAGAGAAAATTACTACGACCGGTACTGGAAGTGGCACAAAAGCGCCCCTCCCATATGGCGGATCTTTGCATGGCTCCGGTGGAAGTCGGAGGAACCTAAGCCGCCGAAATGGCTCAGAGAACAATGGATGGAGTGAACTGACCATGAGCAAGGCTAGAATATACGGCATGACCTCCACCCGGGACACCAGGACACAGAACCCCTTCAAGAAGGGCAAGCCTAATAACAGCCGGTGCCCCAAATGCCATGCCAAGCTGAAGAGATCCTGCCGCTCCATCCAATGCAACCGCTGCGGCTACTACAAGCTCGAAGAAGAAGACAATCTCACAAAGGCATTCATTAAATCAGACTATGAAACCATTTTTTAAGCAAAAGGAGGATCCTAACCATGGAAGATAACGAGATTCAGAACAGCCACTTCCCCAACTGCAGCTTCAATGAAGGCGTCGCTTGCGATCCCAAGAAGCGCAACTGCAGCAACTGCGGCTGGAACCCCAGCGTGGCCCAGAATCGGCTGAAACGCATCTGCAACAAGAGAGGCATAGAGGTGCCCGAAAAGGCCACAGAGGGGAGCTGATCGACCGTGCGCTACATTTCCTGCAATTCCGGAGGAAAGGACAGCATGGCTCAGACCATCGTCGCAATCGAAAATGGAGAGCCTTTGGATGAGAACCTATGGTGTGAGGTCATGTTCGACAAGGATATCAGCGCGGAGGTACCGGAGCACCGGGACTTCATGTACGAGATCGCCATCCCCAAGCTGGAGAGGTACTATGGAATCAAGACCAAAGTGGTTCGATCAGAGGTAACCATGGTCGATCTTTTCTATCATGTGTGTACGAAAGGGAAGTCCGTCGGGAAACGGCTGGGCTTCCCTATTCCCGGCAAGTGCATGATCAACAGAGAATTAAAGCTAAAACCGATGCGGGATTATATCAATACGATCCCCGGAGATGTGATGCAGTATGTCGGGATCGCCATCGATGAACCGGAGCGATTAGCCAAATTGAAGCCAGGAAGAGAATCCATCCTGGCGAAGTATGGCATCACCGAAGCCATGGCGACCGAGATCAGCAAAGCACACGGTCTCTACAGCCCGATCTATCAATTCGCCAAGCGGAACGGCTGCTTTTTTTGCCCCAATGCCAATGAGCGTCAACTGAGGCATCTTTACGAGAACCATCGCTACCTGTGGGACAGACTGCTGGAGCTGCAGAGCACACCAAACCTAGCCTACCATGCGTGGGCAAGAGGAGTATCCTTGTTTGACTTGGACCGGCGTTTCAAGGGATATTGACACCATCGTTAAAATATTCAAAAAAATGCACCCAAAAGTCTTGCATTCATGTGATATAATCCTAGTATAATAATTTTTGAACTTATGGGGGATCCAGCCATGAGCCATTTAGACGACGAAGTACGAAGAGCCAGAGAGCTCGGATTCCCTTCGTATGGGAAGTACAAAGCAGCCTTTTACAATCCTACTCCACCGGCACAGACCCCTTCCAAAACCCGCAGAAAGCCTCACAGAAACCGCAAATTCACCGATGACCAAGCCTTCCATCTCTGGAAGCAAGGAATGACCGACACGCAGATCGGACAGATCCTCGGTGTTTCCAGAGCCTACATCCAACGATGGCGCGATCAGCTGGAGCTGCCATCAACCGCCAGATTCCCCGTAGACACAAAAAAATACCGCCTTTCCAAGATGGAAGACGGTACCGCTATTGTAATAAACGACGAACTCTGACAATTTCCACGAAACTCATAGATATATAGCTCGCAATATGCTATTATATTAAAAAACCCGCCCCTTTGCTTGGCGGCTAAGGCGGGTTTTTCCGGGGCGCACATCCCCATAAGGGACATGCTCTTTTGATATGATTATACCACACGTGCGCCCCTTTTGCTAGAGGAAGGGGAGAAAAAAAGATGAATAACTACGGAAATCTCGCCGAAAATTTGGATACGGCGAAACGCCACATATTATTCCACCATGATCCACGGAATACATCCGGATGGATCACACTTGCCAAGAAAGACCCTCATACACATAAATTCTACCAATATCACTACCAGCCGGAGGAGCTGGCTGAGCACCTTTCCCAATGGACAGGTGAAGATACCTATTACTCCCAAAATACCTTCTACAAGCCGCAGAGACGCATCGACAACATCCGTCAGCTGCGGACACTTTATGTGGATCTCGATGTGTACAACCTGGGATTGGAGCCGGAATTCGTCCTGGCGAAGCTGGAGCTTGAGTACTTCCGCCAAACCATCCCCGAACCCAATATGATTATATTCTCAGGCCGTGGCCTCGTTCTCATTTGGAACATTGTGCCCATTCCACATATGGCCATGCCCTTGTGGAGAGCCGTAGAGAATTACCTTGCAGACCATCTGAAAGACCTCGGAGCGGACACCAAAGCCACAGATCCCGCTCGTATCTTCAGACTGCCAGGATCCATCAACAGCAAAAGCCAGGCAGCTGTGACAGCCCAATACCGGCATCAATACCGATACGACATCCATGACCTGCAGTTCGATTATTTACCCGAGCTGAATCCTGCCCCTCCCAAGGCAAAGAAAAAGCCAGGAAGGAAGACCAAAGTCCTCCGGATGTTCAATGTCTACACCCTCCACCTTTCCAGAGCCAGGGATGTAGCCAAACTGGTAGAACTCCGGAACGGTGATGTCAGGAATTATCGGGAGTACATATGCTTCCTTTACCGCTACTTCACCTGCTGTTTCACCAATGACCCAGAGAGAGCCATGGAAGAGATGCTGGACCTCAATGACGAATTCACGGAACCGCTCCCATACCGAGAAGTAGTCACTGCCACAAAGAGCGCAGAAAAGGCATGGGAAGCAAAGTCCAATGCCAAAGCGGATGCCGCAGCCAAAGCCGCAGGGTATCCCGGTGCAGGTTACAACCTGAAAAATGCTAAACTGATAGAGTGGTTGGATATCACCCCGGAGGAACAAAAGGAAATGTCCATCATCATAGGTCCCCAGGAAAAACGCCGGCGGAATGCCCTAGCCAAAGAGGCAGAGCGGAGAGCCAAAGGTATGAGACCCATGGAGGAGTACAATCAGGAGCGCAAAAAGGCTACCGAGGACAAGGCACTCATTTTGCAGGAAATCATGCAAAACCATCCCGAATGGACCAATGCACAGCTGGCTGAAAACATGGGGATAACCGTCCGTACAGTGCAGAGATTGAAGAAGCGAATCGTTACACAGAGGTAAACCTCCTCATATAAGCGGATACATGGTGTCACCCCCTTAAAAAGTGAGGTAGGACAAGGGATAACAGGAAATCGAGGGAGAGGGATAATACATGAATAAAAGACCAGAAAGAGATCTGGTGGAAAAGGCGTTTATTGAGAATCGAAGAAGGAAGGCGCATGAGATCGCTGAGGAGATCGGTCTGATAGAGACCATGGGTTATGATAAGGCGATCAGCTATGTACGCAGCGTGAAGAAGTCCATGCTGGAAAAGGGCATGCTCAAGCCTGCACATATCGCATCGGATGAGGAGAGACTGAAAGATATCTCGACGCTGTTTGAGATCCGGAAAGGAAAGATCGAATCCCGGACAGCTTACATAATGCTCTTGCTGAACTGCTACTACCGGTTCCGGTCGCAGGATGACACCATCCACATGCTGGCCATCGATGATACCTACGAGAAGAATGCTCAGCTGAAGGAGCCGTTTCCGATGCCCGATGCCATCCGGATCTGTGATGCTGCCCTGGCGCAGTATATGCAGTCCATCGATGAGGATCAGAACGAGGCAGCCAGGAAGAAAGGCTTCCCCGGAGCGGGTCTGAATTACACGGATGACAGCTTCATCGAGAAACTGGCCATCACCGATGAGGAACTGGAGCACATGATCAGCATCGAGAAAGGATGACTCTGAATGCAGAGAATGACAGTCGAAGAATACCGGGCAAGTATGCGGGGAAAAAGAAACCGCGCCCAAGGTCTTGAGTTTGAACAAATTGTGGATGAGGCTTGTGAGCACTACAAGAGCCTCGGCGCAGCAAACATAGAAAAGACCCCGGAGCCCATGAAGGTACTCGGTGTAATAAACCGAAAGCTGGGACATTTCAAGGCGTGTTTCGCCAAAGCAGCACAGCCTGACTTCAAAGGCACCATGGCGGCAGGCGGTCGATCCGTTTGTTTTGAAGCCAAGCACACAGAGTCGGATCGCATTAAGCAGGAGGCGGTCACGCAGGATCAGTGGGATTCGCTCGATCTCCACGAATCCATGGGAGCTTGGTGCTTTGTTATTGTCGCCCTGGGTATGAGATATTACCGGGTACCGTGGGAGAGATGGAAGACCATGAAAGAGGACTGCGGGCATAAATACATGAATGCCGCTGACCTCGCTCCCTACGAGATAGGAGCATGGCCTGCCCCGCTGAGATTCATGGAAAATACATAACCACATCACCGCAACCTAAAAACACAGAAAATTGAATATAATGGGAAGGAGAGAAACACTATCAGCACGAACTACCCAGCAACCGCAGAACCCAGAGCCATGATCGGCCAGATCCCGGTGTTTTGCTCCTTTGATGAACTCCTGGATACGGAGAAGGTCGTGGGCAACCCACGCAACCCAAACGAGCACCCGGATGAGCAGGTCGAACTACTGGCCAAGATCATCAGCCATCAGGGCTGGAGAAACAACATCACCATCAGCCGGCAGAGCGGATTCGTCGTCAAAGGACACGGCCGTCTCATGGCAGCCATCAAGCTCGGCTGCAAGCAGGTGCCGGTAGAATATCAGAACTACGCCACGGAAGCGGACGAGTGGGCAGACCTCACCGCCGACAACCGCCTCTCGGAACTCTCCGAAATGAATGACGAGAAGCTGGCCGAGATCCTGGCGGAGATCAACCTCAGCGAACTGCCCACGGAAATGTCCGGTTACACGGACGAAGACCTGGACGAGATCATCGGCGCCATCCTCGAACCGGAGGACGAGCCGGATCCACAGAACCATGACCAGGAATTCCAGCAGCCGCTCCCCCCTATGAGTAAGCCCGGAGACCTCTGGTTACTCGGAACCCACCGTCTGATCTGCGGCGACGCAACGGACGAACCCACCATCGAAAGGCTTATGGACGGCGAGAAAGCCTCCATGGTCCACACTGACCCACCCTACGGCGTGAGCTACGAGACTCAGAGCGGAAACTTCGCCATGATCAAGAATGACGATAAAACCCACGACGATCTCTACTACACGCTTTTATTACCCGCATTCAATAACTACCGAAAACACACCATCCCGGAAGCTGGCTTTTATATTTGGCATGCCAGCAGCACACGGCGAGACTTTGAAGACGCCATGGTCGCAGCGGGACTGGTCGAAAAGCAATATATCATTTGGGTAAAGAACGGAATCACGCTCGGCCGTTCGGATTACCAATGGGCACATGAGCCATGCTTCTATGCTGCCAAAGAAGGAGAATCCCCCAATTTTTACGGAGACCGAGCGCAGCACACGGTATGGAGAGCGACCACCCGCCAGGATGGCACCATGATGACCGTCCTCGGGAGCGGGATCGTCCTCACCGATGGTACCGGCAGCACTCTCTGCATCACCGATAAACCCCCGAAGGGAAAGAAACTCCGCTATGTTCGCATGGAGCCGGAGAAACCCATCGACCTATTCCAGGATGACCGGATGGGTACCGTGTGGGAGGTAGCCCGGGAGACCAACACCCTCCACCCAACCCAGAAGCCGGTAGAGATCCCGGTGAGAGCCATCGAGAACAGCAGCCAACCGGGAGACATCGTCCTGGACTTCTTCGGCGGGAGCGGATCCACCCTCATGGGTGCGGAGCTGACCGGCCGCCGCTGCTACACCACGGAACTCGACCCCGTGTACTGTGATGTGATCATTTCCCGATATGTAGCCCAGACCGGCAATCTCGGCGTGGTTTGCATACGGGATGGAAAAGAACTCTCCTACATCGACCTTGTCCGGGAATGGGCGAAGGCCACAGGGGAGGAAGAACGAGTGAACGCTATGAAAATACCAGTGGTTGTCACAAAGCAAATCGCAAAGGCATCCCTGGAGCCACAGGACGACGCGTGAGGAGGTGAAAGGACATGGCTAAGGTAAACACACCCGCCCCCTGGGAACGGCAGGAGAACGAAACTCCGAAAGCCTGGGAGGCATTCTGCTTATATCGAGATATGGGCATCGACCGGTCTCTCCGGAAGGTAGTACAACAGTTAAACAAATCTTTGACGATCATCGGTGAGTGGAGCACGAAGTACAAATGGGTGGAGAGAGTCGCCGCTTGGGATTCAGAGCAGGACCGTATCGCCCGCATCGAACAAGCCAAAGAGATCAAGAAAATGCGGAAAAGACACGCTGGCATGGCTAAGGCGATGATCGTCAAAGCCGGCCGTGCCCTGAACCGGATCCCGGATGATGAGATCACCATGATGGATATAAGCCGCATGATCGATGTCGCTGCCAAGCTGGAGCGCATCTCCCGTGGTGATGTCGGTGAGGTCATCGAGGAGCGGGATGGAGGAAAGGCCGCTGACCCGGTCACCTTCTACATGCCGGACAATGGCCGGGATAAACCGAATGAAGAAGAGGAAGAGGAATGACATACTTGGAAAGTTTGAAACACATGCATCCCGTGGAGCGCCAGAGGGTGCTGCTGGGAAAGTGGAAAATAGGAGAAGGAGAAGACACCATGGAGAAACTGAACACGATCCAGACGCGGGAGAACCTGAACGAGGTGCACCGTGTCGGAGAGAAAGGACCCGGCGGTGCCTACCACGAGTACATGGTAGTCGCAGCTGATGGTCAGCACATCCTGGAACACATCCAGTTCCAGAAAGGCCCCAGGAAGGCGGAGGACAGCACCCCCGGCGTATTGGACTGCGACCTGCTGGAGATCGTCCGGGATCGCTTGACAGCCTTCCGCAACGGAGAAATGACCGACTTGTACACCGAGAACGCACTGAGCCATGTCGAGTCCGCGCTCTTTTGGCTGAGCCGCCGCGTGGAGGACCGCATCTTGCGTGGAGTACTCGGCACCATGGAGAAGTGACATGTCTTGCTTCGGCTGTATCTGCAGCACCTGCGGCAACAACCAGGAGCAGTACCCATACAAGCCCGGAGAATGTGACTTCTTCTGCTACAACTGCACCGAGTGCATGGATGGGAAGAAACACGGGTGGACAAAAGAGTGCCCCCGCTACAAGATCTCCGAGCATACCAAAGAGCTGAGGGCCAGAGCCGACGAGCAGAAAGCGGAGCGGCGCAGGTCAGCACTCAAAGTAGTAAACCCCTGACAACTGAATATCCTGGCTATTCTGTGAAGACCCCAGAGAAGCCACAGCAAAAGAACAGACAATAACCAGGAGGAACACAGCATGAAACTAGGTAGCCTTTTCGATGGGTCGGGCGGGTTTCCGCTTGCCGGTTCTCTTTGCGGCATAGAGCCGCGCTGGGCGGCTGAGGTGGAGCCTTACCCGATCGCCGTGACAAGGGGGCGTTTTCCCTAGCCTAAAGCATCTAGGGAGCGTAACCGACATCAACGGCGCAGAGATTGAAGCAGTAGACATAATTACCTTCGGATCGCCGTGCCAGGACTTATCCGTGGCAGGCAAGAGGGCAGGACTGAAGCACTCGGCCAACGGCGACGATGAAACAACACGCAGCGGACTGTTTATGGAAGCCGTGCGAATCATCAAGGAAATGAGGAGAGCTACCAATGGAGAATACCCTAAGTTTGCTATCTGGGAGAACGTGCCCGGAGCCTTCAGCAGTAACAAAGGAGAAGACTTCCGCGTCGTACTCGAAGAACTCGTCAAGATCTGCGAGCCGGAGGCACCCCCGATACCTTCGCCTGGTAAAGCAGGATGGCCATACGCCGACTGCATCGTGGGAGACGGATGGAGCCTTGCTTGGCGCGTTTTCGATGCTCAACATTGGGGAGTCGCCCAAAGACGCCGTCGTGTGTACGCTCTCCTCGATCTTACAGGAGAACGTGCCGAAAAGGTTTTATTTGAGCGCGAAGGCTTGCGCGGGTATTTTACGGAGAGCGGAACGCCGCGGCAAGGAGCTGCCGGCAATCCTCAAAGCCGCTCTGGAACAGACGATCCGGAGAGCGGCATAATTCCCTATACTCTGAAAATCCGCTCCGGATGTGAAGGAGGCGGAAAGGGCGCTCTGATCCAGGAGGACATGAGTGCCACGCTGGCCACAAACAATGACCAGTACCTATTCCAGCCGATAGCTGTAGCAACCCAGCAAGGCGGCGCAGAGATCTCCGAGGATGGCATCTGCCCAACCGTCACAGCTGCCGCCGGCATGAGCGGCAATAACCAACCATGGATCTGCAGCAAGAATACAGCGGCCTATGGAATCAGCAGCTACGACAGCAACTCCATGAAGTCCAGCAACCCTTATTCTGGCATCTATGAAGCGGCCACAAGCCGAACCCTCGACCTGAATGGTGGAAATCCTGCTTGTCACCAGGGCGGCATCGCCATTGTAGACAACATCGGAGGTCAAGCTGAGTACGGCAAAGAGAGCCAGGTCAATGGCACACTCCGAGCTGGAGCCCAGGGAGCGATAGCTTACTGCTACGATGCCCGGGGAAACGGAGACGGCAATACCGCCAACACGATCACCGGCGACCACAACAACCGGATCACGGACTACAGCTCCGTGGTAGTTTACGACGGCAGCAACATCACATGTCCGACGAATGCTGCAAACCCTCAGCCGGGTGATTCTTGCCACACGCTCAGCACGGACAGCAGAAACCATCTGGTCTACTGTCTGCAGGGCAACGGCATCGACAGAGCCGACACAGCCGGATGCAACGGCAAAGGCTGGGCAGAGGATGTGTGCTACACCCTCAACACCATCGACCGACCGGCCGTGGCTTATTGGGACGGTTCGCAGACCTGCAGCACACTGACCGCCAACAATGCCGGCGGAAATCAGCGGATGCCGGACAAGGACAATTTCAACTGTGTCGTAGAGACCTATGCCACAGATGTGGGTTTCTTCAGCACCCTCAAAAATGTGTCCCCGACCATGCTTGCCAGGATGTACAAGGATCCTCACCTTGTAAGCTACGAAGACGAGCCCGAATACATAGTCCGTCGCCTCACCCCTACCGAGTGCGCACGGCTTCAAGGCTTCCCAGACCGCTGGGGAGACATACCTCAAAAAGAAACCCTCACGGACGAAGAGTACAGCTTCTGGCTGAAAGTCCGAAACACCCACGCTGCCATCAACGGCAGAGCCACGAAAGACTACACCAAAGAGCAGCTGCTCAAGTGGTACAACAAACTCCATTCAGACAGTTCCGAATACAAGATGTGGGGTAATGGAATCGCCCTTCCAAACGCCCTGTATGTCATGCAGGGGATAGCGGAGGTGACAAGCACATGAAAGGCTTCGATATAAACGCAGCGAAGAACCTCAAAGCCGCTCGCTCAAAGCTGAGCAAGCAGCAGTACAGAACCCTCAAAGGTCAGATCCTCGCCGGTGATTCGGAGGGGGCTATGAAGGGTCTGAACAAGCTCCTGGCGGCAAAGGCGTAACTGATATCATGATATCAAAACAGGACCGCCCGCACCTCTCAACGATGTGGCCCAGCGGCGGGCATTATATGGAACAGTAGCTCAGCTGGAATGAGCGCCTGCCCTGACCCGGTGGGAGGTCGTCGGTTCGAGTCCGGCCTGTTCCAATCAAAACAACAGAAGGGGGGCGCAGTGAACAAATGTATAGAGTAACTATGGCAGACAACTGTATAGGGCTGCCCCTGCGTCTTCCTTGGGGCGAACTTCCGCAAGACCCCCATGTGGAGGAAGCCCCTAAAATACGGCACGGACAGAGGATTCGATGGAATACCACCGGCTTCCTGTAGGTACGCCATCATGGGGGGAGAACGTAACAGAAAAAGACACCAGGCCCACCCAGAGGCGGGCCTGGTTACATGGGACAGTGATCTAAGCGGTATGATTCCGGCGGCAGTATTAGTGTAAAGCAAGCACTCCGCGGGCCGTGCCGGTTCGAGTCCGGTCTGTCCCACCAACCGGGGAATTGCCCCGGCATGATGTCCCTCCTTCTTTGCTTGGCGGCCCGGAACAGACGGGAAGTCCTGTGGATGTGGTGATCTACAGCCATGGGCAACAGCTCAACAACCAACGGCACATTGGGAGCCAAAAAAGCGGGTGGCTGTGCCTTTATGCCACCCGGTACAAGTCGGTGTAGTTCAATGGTAGAACACCAGCCTTCCAAGCTGGCTACGCGGGTCCGATTCCCGTCACCGGCTCCAGGGATCCGTGAGACAGATCCCACCCCCCTTCTCTTTTTTCATAGCGGCGGCCCGGAAAGACGGGAAGTGCCGTGCAGGCCTGGTAACCCTGCACGGTGCGCCACATGCCGATGAAGCTCATCGAGAAAGCACCCTCCGTGAAAGGTGGGAGGTCCGGTTTGAATCCGGACATCGGTACTTGCTGGGGGACGCCCCATCCGTAAAGCCGGACGCCAAGAGGCAGGGCGAAAAGCTGACCACCCGGCCCGGCACTTTGCTGTGTTGGCTCGGTGACAGCCTGGAAAGACAGGCAATAAGGCCCCCTAGCTTAACGGTAGAGCAACGGACTCGAAATCCGGAAGATGCCTGTTCGAGTCAGGCAGGGGCCACCATCACATGAAAAATGCTGCGATCACCTGAAAAAGTAATGCGAACGCAGTAGAAACAATCAAAGAAAGAGGGTGATGCCATGATTATCCGACCGCAACCCAAGCAGGAGGAGTTTCTTTGACTTTCCAATCCTGCAGATATCGTCATTTACGGCGGCGCCGCTGGAGGCGGCAAGTCATGGGCGCTCCTCTATGAAGGACTACGGCATGTCGATAACCCGCAATTCGGTACCGTCATATTCCGTAGCAGCATGACCCAGATCACAGAGCAAGGCGGACTCTGGGACGCCAGCATGAAACTATACACCCATTACCCGGGGGCACGACCGATAGGATCCCCGAAGCCGTACTGGAAGTTCCCCAGCGGTGCAAAGGTCAGCTTCAGACAGCTTACCCGGGATGCCGATGTGTACGACTGGCAAGGTACGGAGATCGCGTGTCTGGAATTCGACGAGCTGACGCACTTTTCCGAGTTCATCTTCTTCTACATGCTCTCCCGTAACCGCTCCACCTGCGGCGTCAAGCCGTATGTGAGAGCCAGCACAAACCCGGACGCGGATAGCTGGGTGGCAGTCTTCATCTCATGGTGGATCGACCAGGACACCGGATACCCGATCCCGGAGCGGAGCGGCAAGATCCGCTACATGGCCCGTGTCAATGAGGAGATCGTCTGGGGCGATTCCCCGGAAGATGTGATCCGGATCGCCAACGAGGCAGACTACGACGTGGAGATCGACCGGAACGACGTCAAGTCCGTCTCTTTCGTGATGTCCAACATATACGACAACCAGGAGCTGCTGAAGAGCAACCCTGGCTATCTTTCCAACCTGAAGGCACAGTCCATCGTCGAGCGCGAGCGGCTGCTTTTTGGTAACTGGAAGATCAAGGCCGCCAAGGGTCTGTTCTTCCCACGTGCAGCCATTCCGGAGCTCCTGGATACAGTTCCGAACGATGTGGTCAAATGGGTACGAGCCTGGGACCTTGCGGCCACAGACACCGACGAGGGCGGCGACCCGGCATACACGGCCAGTGTCCTCCTCGGAAAGCGGAGGGATGGCAGCTATGTGATCGCAGATGCCACCAATAACCGCCTCAAAGCCGAGAAGGTCCGCAACCTGGTCAAGCAGTGCGCTGTGTCTGATAAGGCTAAGTACAAGCGCGTCCGCACCCGCCTGTCCCAGGATCCCGGCCAAGCCGGCAAAGAGCAGGCACAGAGCTACATCAAGATGCTGGCAGGCTTCAATGTGACTACCGTGAAGGAGAGCGGCGATAAGGAATCCCGTGCGGAGCCTTTCGCAGCACAATGGCAGGCCGGCAATGTGTATGTCGTAGCAGGCCCATGGACGGAAGCGCTCCTGGGTCAATACGAATCTTTCCCCGAGTCCAAGTTCAAGGATATGGTGGACGCGGGAGCCAACGCATTCAATGAGCTGGAATCCATGAATACGAGTTCGCCTCCTCCGAAGGAAGGCGCTGGCACTCTGGCAAAATCCAGCTACTGGTTAAGACAATAAGAAAGCAGGTGACACCACAGCATGAGCCACAAAGAAATCGGTAGAATAGGTCAGCACCGATATGGCAGTGCCGGATACGGTAGCATCTTCATGGAGGAGTTCTTACCCGAACTCCGGGGAGTGAAAGGCGTTCAAGCCTTCACCGAAATGGCAGACAATGACGCCATCGTCGGCGCGATCCTCTACGCCATTGAGATGCTGATGCGACAGTGCGAATTCCATGTAGAACCCGGGGGCGACAGCGCAAAGGACAAGGAAGCGGCAGAGTTCGTGGAGAGCTGCATGAACGACATGGAGCGGACCTGGGCAGATACACTGTCCGAGATTCTATCCTTCCTCACCTACGGATGGAGCTACCACGAAATCGTGTACAAGCGCAGAATGGGTAAGAGTTCCGCGCCGGTCATCAACAGCAAGTATGCTGACGGTCTGATCGGCTGGAAGAAGCTCCCCATCCGCGCCCAGGATACACTGTTTGGATGGGAGTACAAAGACCGCACCGATGACCTCATCGGCATGACGCAGCAGCCCCCTCCGGACTACGACAAGGTTACGATCCCCATCGACAAAGCGCTGCACTTCAGAACCCGCTCCCGGAAGGACAATCCGGAAGGCCGCAGCATCCTCCGAACCGCCTACCGTGCCTATTACTTCAAGAAACGGCTGGAGGAGATCGAGGGCTACGGCATGGAGCGAGACCTGGCAGGCTTCCCCGTTCTTTATTCTCCCGCCAGCATGGATATCTGGGATGCTGATGATCCTGACATGGTAAAGGCATACGCTCGTGCAGAAGAAATCGTTTCCAGCATCCGCAGGGACGCACTGGAAGGCTTGGTACTGCCCGGTGGTTTCGAGGAGGGCACCGGCTGGAAGCTCGAACTGCTGGCATCCAGCGGCAAGCGTCAATTCGATACCAACGCCATCATCGAGCGCTATGACAAGCGGATCGCTACCTCCGTCCTGGCAGACTTCGTCATGCTCGGACAGCAGCAGGTCGGATCCTTCGCCCTGGCAGACAGCAAGACCAAGACCTTCGCCCTGGCCGTCGGTACCTACCTGGATGTGATCTGTGAGGTTTTCAACAACCAGGGCATTCCCCGTCTGATCGATGTAAACGGCGAACACTTCAAAGGTATCACCGACTATCCCAAGATGGTCCACGGTGACATTGAGGAAGTCGATGTAGAGCAGTTTGCCAACTACCTCGAAAAGATGGTCGGCATCGGTGCCATTGTTCCGGACGAGGAACTGGAGGAGCACGTGCGCCGCATCGGCAATCTGCCTGAGAAGGTAGGGACGAAGACGCCCCCGGAGTCCCAACCCCGGGAAAATGACCCGGGGAATGAAGATACGGACACGAAGGAGCTCTACAAGCTGACCAGCATCATCGACAAGTACCAGAACGGCACCTACACCCGCGAAGCAGCTGCAAAACTGATGGAAGAGCTGGGACTGGATGAGCAAAAGATCAATTTCCACCTGAACGAGGCCGACAAAGCACCAAAGAAGGAAAGAGAATCCACCGCTCAGAAGCCCACAGCCGCCGCTCAGGGCAAAGAAAAGCCCGGACAGGATGAAACACCCGAGGACGATGAAGAGGACGCTCAGGAGGCCGAGAAAGCCAGGGAGAGCCTCGGACGCAGTAAGAGAGGTAAGAAGTAATGGCTTTTTATTACGATAACAGGGACAGACCGGGCGTTCATCCTATCGTCGTTAGTCTGAGAGGCGTGCCGGCAAGCGGATCCTCTTCGGGCGGAAGCGGCGGCGGCGGTGGTGGCGGCGGTGCAGCTGCTGCTACCCTGTATGTGACCCCGGAAGGTGTGCTTGTCTCCACCGGAGCGGCACCCAAGATGGACGGCAATACCCTTGTGTACACACCCACCCCCGTCATGACAGAGAATGTCATGGCGATCAGCTGAGAAAGGATTTATTATGGCTGAATACATCGACCTGATCCGGACGGAGGAAGGCGACCTTCCCGTCAACTACAAAGCCCTGGCAAACAAGCCCATCCAGTACATCGAGAGCCCGGATTCTGCAAACCCGGTATTTGTCCGGGATCTTGACAGCGGTCTCTACATTTTCTACGGAAAGTTCAGACCCTTCAATGGATCTTCCACCGGTCTGAATTTCTCCGACCGCATGCTGGTCAACATCGTCAAGAAGACGGCCGGCAGCCATGTGCAGATCTTCTACCCGGTCAACAATGTGGTGCAGTTCCTCACGATCATGGCGGACGCAGATGCCCCCGGAGGACACACCTACACGCGCACGGATGTGAAGCTGAACGACCTTCACGCCCTGCTGAGTTCCGTGGGCAATCTGGCCGCCCTGAAGACCACCGAAAAGGGCAGCATCGTGGGAGCCATCAACGAGCTGTACACGCTTATCTCGTCCACATGATCTAGCCTGACGGCTTGATTTTTGGAAATAAAATCTTTAGGAGGTCGCAAGAATGAAGAAGATCCGGTATCCCTGCGGGAGGTGGTAGGAGTATGGGAGACGCAATCGAAGTAATCGACAGCCTGGACAGTTATGACGGTTTCGCCGCTCTGTCCGCAAACCAAGGCCGCATCCTGTACGAGATGATCACCAACACCGCCACCGATGCAGACATCGATGCACTATTTATGTAACAAAAAGGAGTAACAAAAAATGAGCAAACTGATTACCACTACCAATCTGGCCCGCTTCAAGTCCAAGGCTGACCTGGCCTATGCTGCCAAGGCTGCTGTCGATACCCTGATCGGCTCCGACACCGGCAAGTCCGCCCGTGCCATCGCTGCCGAGGAGCTGGCTGCCCAGCTGATCCCCGCAAATGCCCAGGAGGCACTGAACACCCTGTCCGAGATCGCCGCATGGATCCAGGAGCACCCCCAGGATGCAGCTGCTATCAACGAAGCCATCGCCGCTCTGCAGGCAAAGGTCGACACCACCGGCACCGTCTCCGCTGCCATCTCTGCTGCCATCTCTGCCCTGAACATCGGCTCCTACGCCAAGACCGCCGACCTGGGCGCTCTGGCTACCAAGGATGCTGTCGCTGAGACCGATCTGGACACCGCTCTGAAGGAGAAGGTCAACGCAGCCGCTCAGGGCAACCACTCCCACGGCAACAAGACCGTTCTGGACGGCATCACCGCCGCTAAGGTCTCCGCCTGGGATGGCAAGTCCGACTTCTCCGGCGATTACAACGACCTGACCAACAAGCCCACCATTCCTGCGGCTTACACCCACCCCTCCAGCCACCCCGCCAGCATGATCACCGGCCTGGCTGATGTGGCTACCTCCGGTAACTACAATGACCTGGAGAACAAGCCCACCATCCCCACCACCGTGGCCGCTCTGTCTGATGCCGGCAACTATGCCCTGAAGACTGAGATCCCCACGATTGTGGAAGCTACCGACGCTGACATCGACGCACTGTTCGCCTAAAGAGGGGAGGGACCGAGATGGCAAACTCCAATAAAGTCGTCACGGTCCCTCGTCTCAGCCGCTTCCTGGTTAAACTGAAGGAGATTATCACTCCGGAGTGGCTGGGGCTTGGGAATGTTGACAACACCAGCGACGCATCCAAACACGTCGCCTTTGCCAGCAGCGCCAATGCTGCCGCCAAGGTGAATAACAACCTGGTCATCCGCCTCAAGGGCGGTAGAACAGAGGGCACGGATCAGTTCACCTTCAACGGATCCGCTGGAAAGTCCATCAACGTCACGGCCGCAAAGATCGGCGCTGTGGCTGTGTCTCAAGGCACATCCAACGCCGGGAAATTGCTTGTGGTAAATGATGCGGGCAATGTCGAGCTGATCGACATTGAAACCCTGAGAACGATGCTCAATACCTGAGTTTATCTTGAGAGAACGAGGTGACCCCAATGGGAGAAATAAGCAAAATCCAAGTAGGCGGCAAGGTCTATACCTTAAAAGATGAGGGTGCCCGGGTACGGGTAACCACGGTCGTCTTGCCGGCAAGCGGATGGACGGGTACCGGCACGGTATATAGCCAGGTCGTCGAAATGAGTGGCATAACCCAAAATAGCAAGGTGGATCTGCTTCCTTCTCCGGAGCAGTTAGCCGAGCTGCTGACCTCTGAAATTTCCCTGACCACCGCAAGCGATAACGGCACCGTGACTGTGTTCGCCATCGGTGACGCACCGACGAGCGACTACACGATGCAGGCTATGGTGACGGAGGTGCTTTTGGGATGATCTACGGAAATGCAGTCGGCGGAATCGGCCTGGAGCGGACCTACATCCTGGTAGACGAAAAGGGGAAAGAGGTCGCCGGCGTGATGGTGGAGAACGAGGCAGTGTTTGACGCCACCGCGAACGACATCCGGATCGGAAAGACCGCCGCTACAGCTGAGGGCGTGACCACCGGTGAGAAAGAGATCCCTTTATACCAAACCAGAGAAGGCGTGCAATATATCCCGGCCGGAAGTGAGCTCGTTATTAAGGGTCTCAAAAATTATGAATACACCAAACTGCAGGCTTTGGTTTGTGTGTACGCTTCGTCTATGAGCGGCAGCGTGGCGACTGAAAAGGTCGCAATCAACGACAAAGTGTACGCCGCAGAATCCACGGAAGTCCTGGCAGAGGTCACGACCGACCCTGAAAATAAGTCTATCAACCTGGGAATCAAGAACGAGGGCACATCCCCCGTCGTGATTCGATATTTCACCTACAAGGAGGAACTGTAAAATGGCAGAATTGTATGCTTATAACCTGGCGCAACTCGACCCTACTACGAATATGTGTATCGGCGTGGCCACCTCGACGGATCCCGAAGATCTGAACTTCCCCAATGTGGTCGAGATCCCCGTCTATGACGAGGAGTACATCTGCAAGTACTACATCAACGGCAACTGGTACGAGGACGCAGCGGGCACCATCCCCTGGTCTTCCAGCTTGCTGTAAAGGAGCTGAGTGGCTATGGTGACGCCAAAAACAAAACGGCTGCAACTCACATGCTCTATCCCTTCGATTGACGACACCAAGGCTGGTCAGGACGCCTGGTCCAGCAAGAACACAGTAGACAAGCTATGCCCCGCCTTTACGGAAAGCGGCGCTGTGGTTACCTGCCAGCCTGTCGAGGGATATCCTTTGGGTGTTACCTCCCGCTTCAAGCCGGTGCAGGAGGGCAGCGGAGATCCCTATCCTCCCGGTGGGGGAAAGAATCTAAGTCCATACGCAAGCAGCGACGAGGTTAATAGCGCCGGT